>DATFMZ010000124.1:0-39223 GCA_035266665.1 Gemmatimonadales bacterium
AATCCGAAGTTCTCGAGCTGGACGGGCTTCGTCCGGCGCGTGGGTGACGTGAACGGCGACGGCGAGACCGACGTGGTCTGGGTCGATACGGCGGTTGCCAACCCGGTGATCTCGGTCGGTCTCTCGACGGGCGCGTCGCTCAACTTCCTGCCACCGGATACGGCGTCCACGTACGATCAATCCTCGCCGTACAACGTGCTCCTCGCCGACGTAGACGGGGACGGACATCAGGATCTCGTGTTCAACGTGGACACGGCGGGCGTCAACCGGACCTTCGTGGCCCTGGCGACGCCGAGTGGTGGCTTCGACTTCTCACCGCTGCCGCAGGACCACCCGGTGACGAGCGAAAACTGGGCCCAGTTCACGTGGTTCGTGGCGGACGTGAACGGTGACAAGCGGGCCGACCTGGTGTGGGTCCATCCGGCGGCGACGAACCGCATCTACGTCGCACTCGCCAAACCGTAGACCATGCGGGCCGGTCCGAGCACCGGGCCGGCTCGCACCCACGCTTCGCATCTCTTTCCCGGCGGGTGCCGCGCCCGCGGTGCCCGCCGGGGTCCCCGCCGACGAGAGGAGCGCGCGCCCGCGCGAGATGGCGTGTGACCCCGGAACGCTGGAACCGCATTCAATCGCTCTTCACCGCGCTCGCGGACATGCCGCCGGCCGATCGCCCGACGCACCTCCGCGAGGCGTGCAACGGCGACCGCCAGCTCTGCCATGACGTGGAAATGTTGCTCGAGGCCGACCGCGTGGCCCGAGACGGCCGGTTCATTCGGCGGTTGATCGACGACGCGCTCGCGGACGGCGCCTGAGCGACTTACCCTCCCGCGATCGCGCCGATCACGAGGAAGGGTTCCGTGCCGTCCGCGATCGGCTCGGGGAGGGGGGTGTCGGCCGGATCATGCGAGAGGTCCTGCCCGCACGCGAAGTACCGAATGAACGCCCGGCGCTGGAGCGTGCCGTGATCGCGGATGGTGCCGCGCAGCACCGGATACCGCGACTCGAGCGCGTCGAGCACGGCGCCCTGGGTGACCGGCGCGTCGACGGCGAGGGTGACCTCGGCGCCGACGCCGGCCAGCGTGCGGAGGCTCGGCGGAATCACCACGCGGATCATCGGAGCGCTTGGACCTCGACCGAGAGCACCGGCGGGAGGTCGCGCACGATCGGCGCCCAGCGGTCGCCGGCATCGGTGGATACGTAGACCTGCCCGCCCGTCGTCCCGAAGTAGATTCCGCAGTCGTCGAGCGTGTCCACTGCCATCGCGTCGCGCAGCACGTTCACGTAGCAGTTCCGCTGCGGAAGCCCTTTCGTGAGCGCCTCCCACTCCTCGCCCCCCGAACGGCTGCGATAGACGCGGAGCTTCCCCTTCAGCGGATAGTGCTCCGAATCGCTCTTGATCGGCACGACGTAGATGGTCTCGGGCTCGTGCGCGTGCACGTCGATCGCGAACCCGAAGTCGGTGGGCAGATTCCCGCTCACCTCGTGCCAGTGGTCTCCGGCATCGTCGCTCCGCATCACGTCCCAGTGTTTCTGCATGAACAACCGGTTGGGATGCGCGGGATGCATGGCGATGTGATGGACGCAGTGGCCGATTTCGGCCTCGGGATCGGGGATGTAGTTGGAGCGCAGGCCGCGATTGATCGGCTTCCAGGTGGCGCCCCCGTCGTCGGTGCGGAATGCCCCCGCCGCGGAGATCGCGATGTAGATCCGCCGAGGGTTCTTCGGATCGAGCAGGATGGTGTGGAGGCAGAGCCCGCCCGCACCCGGCTGCCACTTGGGCCCGGTCCCGTGCCCGCGGAGCCCCGAGACTTCTTGCCAGGTGGTCGCGCCGTCGCTCGAGCGGAAGAGCGCGGCGTCTTCTACGCCGGCGTACACCGTGTCCGGATCCGAGGGGGACGGCTCGAGATGCCAGACCCGCTTGAACTCCCAAGGATGCTGTGTCCCGTCATACCACTGGTGCGTGGTGAGCGGCTTCCCGGTGGCCTCGGAGGTGTCGTAGACGAACTTGTTGCTCTCGCCTTGCGGCATCCCCCCCGGTCCCTGCGTCATCCCGCCGCCGGGCGTCTCCCAGGTCTTTCCGCCGTCCGAGGACCGCTGAATGATCTGCCCGAACCAGCCGCTCGACTGGGAGGCGTAGATCCGGTCGGGATCGGCCGGCGATCCCTTGAGGTGATAGATCTCCCAGCCCGCGAAATGGGGGCCGCTCACCTTCCACTTCTTTCGCGCACCGTCCGACGTCAGGAGGAATGCGCCCTTCTTGGTGCCCACCAGCACCCGTACCCCGCTCATACGTGCTCCCCGTAAGTGTTCGATTAAGATTCACCGGACCGGCGTTCGGGTCCAGTCCCCTGGTCGGCCGAACGTCCGCGGCCCCCTGGGGTAGCACCGGCGCGTCCGACGCGTTCGTCCGTTCCCACTCGCATTCCTTCTGGTGAGAGGTGTGGCTGTCATGATTCACCCGTCCGTTCGCTGGCTCAAGGCGCTTCCCGTGCTCTGCCTCACGGCCTTCGTGGTCTCCCCGCCCAAGCCGCTCTACATGCCACGTGCCGTGAAGGAGGCGTACGCGCGGGGCACGCGGTCGCCCGACGGCAAGCCCGGGCGCAACTACTGGGAGAACCACGCGCGGTATGCCATCACGCTCACGGTGCGGCCGCCCGACCGGCACATCGCCGGCACGGAGACGATCGTCTATCACAACAACAGCCCGGACACGCTCCGTGACCTCGTGTTCAAGCTCTTCCCGAACTATCACAAGCCCGGCGCACCGCGTCTCGGGGGAGCGCCCGAGGACTTCCTCACGTCCGGGATTCACATCGACGCTTTCAGCGTGAACGGACAGCCGGACCAATCGCGACCGGGCCCGTACACGTTCACCACCTGGGGCGTCCGGTTGCCGGCCGCGCTCGCCCCGCGCGATTCGGTGCATCTGTCGTTCCGCTGGCACTACGAGATCTCGAAGCGCGCCGGTCGCGAGGGGATGATCGATTCCACCACCTATTTCATCGCGTACTTCTATCCCCGCGTTGCGGTCTACGATGACTACAACGGCTGGGACCGGATGGATCACACCGGCCACGAGTTCTACAGCGACTTCAACGATTACGACGTCACGGTGAACGTCCCGACGAATTTCATCGTGTGGGGTACCGGCACCTTGACCAACGCGGCGGACGTCCTGCAGCCGGCGGCGCTCGAGCGCTTCAAGCGCTCGTTCAGCTCCGACTCGACGATCCACGTGGGGACCCACGCGCAGGTCGTCGGCCACGAGATCACCGCCCAGCAGCCGATGAACAGCTGGCATTGGACCGCGTCCTATGTCCCCGACATGGCGTTCGGCGTCAGCGACCACTACGACTGGGATGCGGCGAGCGTGCTCGTGGATGATGCCGCGCACCGGCGTGCCAGCGTCCAGGCGGCCTACAACGACACGGCCGCCGATTTCCACCAGATGGTCCAGTTCGGCCGCCACTCGCTGGACTTCCTCTCGCATCAGTGGCCCGGCGTCCCCTACCCATACGAGAAGACCACCGAATTCCAGGGTGGGGCGGGCATGGAATATCCGATGATGGCGAACGATCAGTCCTACTCCAACCCCGCGTTCGCGGAGTTCGTCGCGGCCCACGAGATCGCCCACACCTACATGCCGTTCTACATGGGGATCAACGAGACGCGCTACGCGTTCATGGACGAGGGGTGGGCCACCACGTTCGAGTATCTCATCAATCGCGTGGACATGGGCGTGGATACGGCGACAGAGCTCTACCGGCGGTTCCGCGTGAGCCGCTGGGCGCACGATTCCTCGGCGGACGTAGACCTGCCGATCGTGACGCCGGCGGACGCGCTGACCGGCGTCGCCTACGGGGTCAACGCCTACGGCAAGGCGTCGCTCGGCTACCTCGCCATGAAAGACCTCTTGGGCGACGCGCTGTTCAAGAAGTGCCTCCAGGCCTACATCGCCCGCTGGCACGGCAAGCATCCGCTGCCGTGGGACTTCTTCAACACGTTCAACGACGTGTCGGGTCGGAACCTGAACTGGTTCTGGCGTGACTGGTATTTCTCCAACAACTACATCGATCTCGCCATCGCGGGTGTGACCCGGCGCGGTGGTGCGTATGCGGTGACGGTGGACAACGTCGGCGGCATGGACGCGCCGTTCACCGTGTTCATGCACTATGCGGACGGCGCCGTGGACAGCGTGCACGAGACACCCGCGGTCTGGCAGGCCGATCCTGAGCGTACGACGGTGACGGTGCACCCGAAGCGGGCGCTCACGTCGCTCACGCTGCACGGCGGCATCTGGATGGATGCCGACACGACCAACAACCACTGGTCACCCGGCGCGCGCTGACGCCTCCGTCGAGGCCGGTGCCCCCGGGCGCCGGCCTCGACGCCCGCACGTGGACCTCAGGGGGCCGCCGTCGGTATTAGGCCCCGTGCCTTCCAATCACACCGCCGCCGCCGAGCGGCTGACGGCACCGGAACGGGCGGGTCGCAACGGCCCGGCACCCGATCGCGTCATCGTCGGGCTCGACGAACACCTGAACGCACCCGAGGTCTGGAGCGCGCTCCGGGTAGCCCTCGTGTCCGGGCATCTCTTCGCCACCACCGCGCTCTGGCATGAAATCCGAGAGCGGGACTCGGGTGGGCGGATCCTGGTCAAGGGCGCGAGTCCGATCGGCGTGCGGGACGAGTACGACTGGGGTCGGTTCGTCGAGTACGTGCACTGGCACGATCCCGAGATCGCGGCCTTCGCGCTCGCGCGCCTCGAGAGCTATCGGCACGTGGTGCTCGCCACGGGCGAGGAGCCCGGTGCGCGTGAGGAGCTGCGCCGGGTGCTCGCGGACGACGTCGGGCCCGTCCTCAACCGGGACCCGCGGCACGGCCGCTCCCTCGTGCTGATCGGGAAGCGCCCCCAGACCTCCCTCGCGCGTTTCGGTCGCCGGCTGGCCGACTATCTCAGCCGCGGGCGGTTCCGTCCGGGATACCGTGAGCTGCTGTTCTAGCCCTCGGCCGCCCGCCCGTCGAATTGCGGCCCGCAGGCCCGCGCTGCAAGTTTTCTTCGGACGCTGAGGGCCCGCGCACAGGGCCAGGGAGGACGTCATGAAGCTGAACATGGGCTCGGCCGACCGCACCATCCGGATTCTGATCGCCATCGTGATCGCGGTGCTGTACTTCACGCATCTGATCAGCGGAACACTCGCCATCGTGCTCGGCATCATCGCCATCGCATTCATCCTGACGAGTTTGGTGGGGTGGTGCCCGCTCTATATCCCGCTCAGCCTCTCGACGCGGAAGCGGCCACCGGCCCCGCCCGCCTCGTAGGCGATGCCCGATCCGCCGGCGATGACCGCTGCGCAGGACGAGCGCGGCATGCGTATCCTGCACACCATCCTCGCGGTCGGTGTCGCCCTCGTGATCGCGGTCTTCATCCTATTGCTTCGGCTCGTCGGGCCGTATGTGCCGGCGGGCTCGGCGCGGCCGATCGTGGCGTATGTCTCCTCGGCGTTCGGGGGTGCCGCCATCCTTAGCGCTTTGCTGGCTTTCCGTCCTCTGGCGCGCGGCCGGCTCCGCGCGGCGCCGGCCGAGCATCCATGGACCAATGCCACGCGCGGCCCAGCGATCCTCGTGTGGCTCGTCGCGGAATCCGGAGCCATCGTGAGCTCGTTGGGCCTCCTGCTCACGGGCAGCATGCTGCCCGCGGCGGTCGCGGCCCTCGGCTTCGTCACCCTCCTCTGGTGTTCGCCGGGACGGCTGTCGCCTCCCTGACCCGTCGCTTGACGCCCTCGGAGTTCGGGCGGCACCTTCTCCTCCTGGACCTTCCCCACCGGCCCATAGTGGCCGGGCTCGACCCGCATCCCGGAGGACCCTATGACGGGGCTTGTTGCGCTGTGGCTGCCCATCGTGCTGTCGTCGGTCATCGTCTTCGTGGTGAGCTCCATCATTCACACCGTTCTCCCATGGCACAAAGGGGACTATCCGGGTGTGCCGCGGGAGGACGATCTCATCGCCGCGCTGCGACCGCTGGCCATCCCGCCGGGCGACTACATGGTCCCGCACTGCAACTCGATGGCCGAGATGAAATCCCCGGAGTTCAAGGAGAAGTTGGAGCGCGGGCCGGTGATGGTGATGACCGTACGGCCCAACGGCGTGCCGTCGATGGGGGGCAGTCTCACGATGTGGTTCATCTACTCCCTGGTGATCGCCATCTTCTCCGGCTACATCGCGAGCCATGCCCTTCCCGTGGGCGCCAATTATCTCGAGGTGTTCCGCTTCGTCGGCGCGTCGGCGTTCATGGGTTATGCCTTCGGTCTCTGGCAGATGTCGATCTGGTGGGGCCGCGGCTGGGGGCTCACCATCAAGGCCACGATCGACGGGCTCGTGTACGCACTGCTCACGGCCGGGACCTTCGGGTGGCTCTGGCCGCGGTGAGGACGGCGATCCGGTGGGCGAGTACGCGGGAGCACCAGGTGGGCTGACCCAGGTCAGGGTATTTCTGGGGAAGGGCGGGGTTGGGAAGACGACCTGTGCCGCCGCCACGGCGCTCGGGCTGGCCGAGGCCGGCGCCTCCACCCTCCTCATTTCGACCGATCCCACGCCCTCGCTCTCCCACATCTTCGAGCTCGAGGGGCACCAGCAGGAGCGGGACGTCGCGCCGCAGCTCCGCGTGAGCGAGCTCGGGCTCGAGGACGTGCGTCGCATGTGGGACGAGCAGTTCGGGCGCGAGGTCTACGCGGTGTTCTCCGCCTTCGTCGACATTCCGTACGGGACGTTCGTGGAGTTCATGACGTCCGTCCTCCCCGGGCTCAACGAAGAGTTCATGGTGGATCACATCCGCCGGCTCGCGCTCCAGCGCACGCACCGCCACGTGGTGTGGGATACCGCGCCGCTCGGCCAGACCCTCGCGTTGCTCGCGATGCCCTCGCTCCTCGCGGAGCATCTGCGGATGGCTCCCAGGGTCTATTCGCATTTGCGGACGTCGGGCGAGGGGCGCGAATCGATCATGGACGTGCTCCGGCGCTGGAGCGCACTCGCCGGTCAGTGCATGGAGTTCCTCGCACGGGAGGTGCGGTTCTCGCTCGTCGTGATCCCCGAGGCGCTGGCGGTGCGGCAGGTGGACGGCGTACTGGAGGAGCTCGCGCGCCATGGACTCGGCGTCGATCGCGTGATCGTCAACAACGTCATCATGACGCGGGATTCCGAGTTCCTGGCGCGGAAGGCCGACGAGCAGCGCGTGCAGCTCGAGGCGCTCCGCGCGCGATTCGCGGGACTCCCGCTCGTGGAAGTGCCGCTCTTTCCCCATGAGATTCGTGGGATGGCACGGCTTCGGGAGATCGCGGCGGCGCTCGGCCGCGGCGCGGAGGCGAGCGGCTAGATGACCGTCACCCACGTGGTCGGACGGCGCACTGACGGGCAATTGGCAGGCCGTAACCGTCAGATGGGGGCGTCAATGTCCCAAAGTGCACTCAAATGTCCCAAAGTGTCACTTTCGGGCGGTGGGCCAATGCCTGAAATTGGGGCCCGCAGTCTGTGGGGGCCAACCTGGGGAGCCCGTGAACGTTTTCGATGCCGAAGCCGAGCTGCACCGCCTGCTGGAAGCCGCAGGGCTCGATGCCGACCATCTTCGGCCCGCGCCCGCGTGGGCGGTGTTCACGGATTTCCTACGCCTCGGCGTCGCAGATGCCGCCGATGCGGCGTCGTTTCAGTGCGGCCTCCGCGAGAACGAGGGCGGTGGGCTCCGGTACTACTTCCACTATCTGCGCCGGTTCGCGATGCGCGAGCCGGAGGACGGCGTCCCGTATCGCGGAATCGTGCTCGAGATGGGATTCGGACTCGAAGCCGTGGACGTGATCGGTGAGCGGACGGTATGGAATCACCACCCCGCCTCGGTGGACGCCTTCGCGCAGCGGGTCGCATCGCTGCCCGAATTTCAGTCGGCGGCGGATGTCGTGCCGATTCAAACCGCGGTATGGGCCGGGGCGATTCAGCACGGATGACCCCCGCGCGCCGCTGAACCGACGCAGCGGTGGCGGGAACGTGAAGAGGCCTCGGTGACCGACGGCCCGCGTGTGCACTGGATCCAGCACGTACCCTACGAAGGCCTCGGGGTAATGGCCGCGTGGCTCGCGGAGCGTGCCGCGGTCGTGGAGCGCACGGCGGCCTATGAGGCCACGCACTTTCCGTCTCCGGACGCCTTCGACATGCTGATCGTCATGGGCGGCCCGATGGGCGCATTCGACGACGCGAAGTACCCCTGGCTCGGCTACGAGCGCGCGCTGATCCGCTCCGCCGTACAGGCCGACAAGCTCGTGCTCGGCATCTGCCTCGGCGCCCAGCTGATCGCGGCGGGACTCGGCGCCTCGGTCCGGCGCGGCCGCTCACCGGAGATCGGGTGGTTTCCGGTGGAGCCCACCACGGACGCCGCCTCAACCGCATTCGCGGATGCCTTCAGCGATTCGCTGGACGCCTTCCATTGGCACTTCGACACCCTCGACCTCCCGACCGACGCCGTGCGCCTCGCCTACTCCGAGGCGTGCACCCATCAGGCCTTTGCGATCGGCGATCGTGTCCTGGGGCTGCAGTTCCACCCGGAGATGACGCCGGAGGAGGCGCGAGCGATCGCGGAGCACGACGGCACGACGCTTCCGCGCGGGCCGTGGGTGCAGACGGCAGACGAGATGCTCGCACGGCCCGAGCGGTTCGAGGCGGCGAACGGGTGGCTCACGGCGCTGCTCGATCGGTGGGCAGCCGCTTGACTGCCGGCGCGCCGCATGTACTTTGTATTGCAAAGTACATTACGAGACTCCTGGAGGATGCCGATGGGGGAAGGGAAGTGGACGGTCGTCGCCGTGGCGGTGGCCCTCGCGCTGGGCTACTGGATCGGTCGGATCGATGCCGCGCCGGGGTGGGACGACGCGGGAATCACCGTCGCGTTGCTCCTCGTGGCGTCGGGCGCGCTGGGCCTGCTCGTGGCGCCGAAGCGCGCATGGCTCGTGGCGCTCGCCGTGGGGGCGTGGATCCCCGCGTTCGAGGTGCCGCGATCGGGCAACTACGCGGCGCTGGCCGCCTTGGCGTTCGCGCTCGCCGGTGCATACGCCGGCGCGTGGGCGCGCCGAGTCGTTGGAGGTACGCCCTCCGTGACGCGCTGACGCTCGCGGCGGCGCTCGGCGCCGGCGCGTGCGGGCACGCTCCGCCGAAGGCGGCGGCGGTGGGACCCGCGTGGGTGGTGGATTCGGTGCCGGTGACGGATATCGCGGGATCGACGCCGAGTGGGGATGCGGCGTTTCTCAGCGTGGTGGGTGCGGTGCGGTTGTCGGATGGAACGATCGTGATCGGCGATACCTATGCGTCGTCGATTCGATATTTCGATTCGACGGGGCACGGCGTGCGGTCGGTCGGACGAGAAGGGCGCGGTCCGGGTGAGTTTCGGACCCTTCGTTGGATCGGCCGGTGCGGTGGCGACTCCGTGTTCGTGTGGGGCAACAACGGCGTTACCGTGTTGGACTCCTCGGGGATATTTGCGCGACGGTTCCAACTGCCGGCCGACACCGTCGGCGCACCGGAACCCGTGTTCATGGCGTGCGGGCCGGGTACCGACATCGCGCTGCTCGCGCCCAACTACCATGCATTCCGGATTGATTCCAAGAGCTCGCTTCCCGTTCCCGGCGTGCTCGTGCTGGCGGACCGCACGGGCCATCTGACGCGGACGGTCGATTCCGTGTCGATAGGCCAGCAGACGGCGTTCGGCCATTGGACGCAGTTGGCCTTGTCGAGCGACCGCATCTTCGTCGGCCCCGAGGACTCCGCGCGCGTCCTCGCATTTGGAGTGGATGGTGCTCCGCGACGCGCACTCCGGATCGGCGTTGTTGGTCGCCCCGTGTCGGATTGGGAGTATGAGCGGGCCATCGATCAACGGGTGTCCGTGTTCAGCTCCGCGAGTGATCGGGCGATCGCGAAGAAAGCCATGCTCAAGCGTCCAAAGCCCGAGACGCTCGCAGCGTACTTCGCCCTCTTCGCCGTCGGCCACGACACCCTCTGGGCGCAGATCTCTGCCCCGGGCGACAGCATCACCGTGCTCGACGCCGTGGGGCCCGATGGCAAGCCGGCCGGCGAAGCGCGCATCCCGCGCGAGCTCCGGGTCTTGGACATGGGGCGTGATTTCGTGCTCGGCGAGTACGACGCGCCGGATGGCGAGCAGCACGTCATGCTCTATCGGATGCATCCGCCGGGCTGAGAATCCGGTTGAGAAGGGAGACTCTCGTGTCGCTTCGCGCTTCGCTGATCACGTTCGCCCTCGTGCCGATCCTCGCAGGATGCGGCGGGCATGGGTCCGCGACGACGTCCTCCGCCGGGCCCGCGTGGGCGGTGGATTCCGTGCCGGTCACGGATATCGCGGGAACGATGTCAAATGGGGACGCGGCATTTCTCAGCGTGGTGAGTGCGGCGTATCTCTCGAATGGGGAGATCGTGGTTGCCGATCCATACGACGCGGAGATTCGCTACTTCGATTCCGCCGGCCAACAAGTTCGCGCGTACGGTCGAGCGGGGAAGGGACCGGGGGAGCTCGGGCGCCTCACATGGATCGGGCGGTGCGGCGGCGATACAGTATTCGCCTGGGATGATCAGGCACATCTCACCGCGCTCGATCCCACCGGGCGGATGGTGCGACAGTTTACGATCCCGGCCGACTCCGCGGGGTCACCACCGATCTTCGTTGCCTGCGCTCCGAACGGACCGTTGGCCATCCTGATGCTCCTGGGTGGTCCAGGCAGTCCAACCAGCAACATGTATCAACCCGGGCTCCTCGCACTGAGCGGTCGGACGGGTCACGTGCTGCGTGTTGTGGATTCGGTGTCCATCGGGCAGGGACGCGTCTTTCCACGTGTGACGCAGCTGGCGCTCTCAACCGACCGCCTCTTTGTCGGACCTGAGGACTCTGCGCGGGTACTGGTCTACGCGCTCGACGGCGCACCGCGTGGCGGGCTCGCCATTGGCGTCGACGGCCGTCCTGTGAGCGACCGCGAGTATGATCGGGCGATCGAGCAGCAGGCCGCCGTGTTCAGTGACGAGTCGATGCGGAAGCAAAGCATCGCGTTCATGCACCGTGTGCCCAAACCCAAGACCCTCGCCCCCTACTTCGCCCTCTTCGCCGTCGGCCACGACACGCTCTGGGCGCAGGTCTCCGCCCCGGGCGACAGCGTGACGGTGCTCGACGCCGTGGGACCCGACGGGAAGCCTGCCGGCGAAGCGCGGATCCCGCGCGATCTCCGCGTGCTGGACATGGGGCGTGACTATGTCCTGGGCGAGTACGACGCACCCGACGGCGAGCAGCACGTCGCGCTCTACCGGATGCACCCGCCCGCCACGCGGTGACGGCGCGAGGTCGCCTGCGTACCATTCGGCATGCGATCATCCCTCACCGACCACCGACTCGCCGTCCTGGCCGCCGGACTCGCGGCGGCCGCACCTATGACACTCACCGCCCAGCAGGGCGGGCCGCTTCCGACCATTAGGCTGACGCCGGGCCTCGTGATCACCCACTCGGTGCGCGTGAAGCCCGGGGTCTATCGCCTGCCGGGCTCGGCCGCGCTCGACAGCGCGGTGATCACCATCCGCGGAAGCCACATCGTGGTCGATTTCGCGGGCGCCACGATGGAGGGATCCGATCCCGCGGCCGAACCCGACCAGGACGCCGGGCTCGCCGTCAGCATCGACGGCGGCACCGACGTGCGGCTCATGCACGCCCACATCACCGGGTACAAGGTCGCGATCCTCGCCCGCGGCACGCATGGTCTCACGCTCACCGACAACGACGTGAGCGACAACTGGAAGCCACGCCTCTTCAGTCTCCCCTCGCACGAGAGTCTGGTGGATTGGCTCTCCTACCATCACAACGAGCACGACGAGTGGCTGCGCTACGGAGCGGGGATCTATCTCGTGGACGTCGTGGGGGGGACGATCCGCGGGAACCGCGCCGAGCACGGCATGAACGGGCTCATGCTCACGCGCACCGACAGCGTGCGCGTCACCGGGAACGACTTCTCGTTCAACTCCGGACTCGGCACGGGGCTCTACCGTTCGAGCGACAACACGATCGTGGGCAACCGTCTCGAGTTCAACGTGCGGGGGTACAGCCACGGGCATTACCGGCGCGGCCAGGACTCGGCGAATCTCCTGATCTACGAGCAGAGCGACGGGAACGTCGTCGCCTTCAACACCGCGACGCACGGCGGCGACGGTCTCTTTCTCTGGGCCGGCCAGCACACGATGGATACCGGTGAAGGCGGCGCGAACGACAATCTCTTCTATCGGAACGATTTCAGCTTCGCGCCGACCAATGCGATGGAGGCGACGTTCAGCCGGAACGCATTCATCGGCAACCGCGCGGATGGGAGCGATCACGGGCTCTGGGGCGGATACAGCTATTCATCACCGGTCATCGCCAACTGTTTCGATGGAAACCTCATCGGGATCGCGATCGAGCATGGCCAGGACGACACGATCGCCGCGAATCGCTTCCAGGGGGGCACTACGGGGATCAGCCTGTGGGCCGATTCGATCGCTCCGTCCGACTGGGGCTACCCCAAGGTGCGGGACACGCGGAGCCGCGATTACGTGATCCGGGACAACAGTTTCAGCGGCGCGCGCGTCGGCTTGCGCATTCGGAACACGAGCGGCGCGTCGGTCGCGGGCAATACGTTCGTGGGCGTCGACTCCATGTCCGTGCTCCGCGACACCGCACGCTACGCCGCCGAGGGGAATGCCGTACGCTACACATCCGAGGCGTCCGATACCGCATGCGCGCTGCCCGTCCCCTCGGCGTTCGCGGCGCACGTTCCCGATCTCACCGGTCTTCCCGGCGCGCGTCCCGCCTCACCCCTCGCCGCACGCGACCGCTCGGCGATCGTGGTGGATCAGTGGGGCCCCTACGACTGGCGCTCGCCCAAGCTCTGGCCGGTGGACAGCACGCACGCCGTGCCGCTCCGACTCGCGGTCCTTGGACCGGCGGGACGCTGGACGTTGGTCGAGAAGCGGGGCCTCGCGAGTGTCACTCCCGCGTCCGGCATGGTAGGCGACACGATCACCGTCACCCCAAAGTCCGATTCGACCGGCGACTGGCGGGTGACACTCGTGTACCGCGGCGCTGCGGTGACGTCGCCGCGGGATCTGCAAACGCCTGCCGGCAAGCCCTACCGCTTCGGGTACGAGCACTTCGAGCCGCCGATCGACTGGACGGCGCGCATGTTCACGTGGGCGGACAGCACGAGTCCCTTTGCGCAGCCCGCTGCGTTCGCGCGCGTGCTCGAGGGCACGCCGATTCATACCGAACACGTCTCGCGCCTCGACGAGGAAGGATACGGGCGGTGGGCCAAGGGACTGCCGGGCGATCACTTCGCCGTGCTCGCGACGGGCGACGTGACACTCGCCCCCGGTACCTACACGATCCGGACGATCAGCGACAAGGCGATCCGTGTCTGGGTAGATGATTCATTGGTGATCGACGATTGGACGCCGCACGAGTCGCGGGTGGATCACGCGGTGCTTGCCGGTGGGCGGCATCGTCTGCGTGTCGAGTACGTGCAGGTCGATGGATGGACGGAGTTCCGGCTCGACATCGTGCGGGGCCGGGAGACGTCCACGGGGTCGCCGTCCGGGCCGTAGCGTCGGGCCCGAACGTGAAAAGGCCGGCTCACCTCTCGGCGAGCCGGCCTTCTCGGTCGTACAGCGGTTCAGCGGGCGCCTAGGCGCCGAGCTTGATCACGTTCTCCGCCGCCGGGCCCTTCTGACCCTGGACGATGTCGAACTCGACGCGCTCACCCTCGGTCAGGCTGCGGAAGCCCTGCGACTGGATGGCGGAATGATGCACGAAGCAATCCTTCTCGCCACTGTCGGGAGTGATGAAGCCGAAGCCCTTCGCATCGTTGAACCACTTGACCTTGCCGGTCGTACGCATACTGGACCTACTCCTCGTGTTGTGTAATCGGAGTGCGGTCAGTACCGTACCACCCGACTACAACGGTTCGTGATCGTGCCCTCACGATGGGCTGTGTTCCCACGGCGCCGGAAACCCTCCGTCACCGCGTGCGATCCTGACATCAACAAAAAAGGCCGGCGCGAACGCCAGCCCTACAGATGTCGCCGGAACGTGTGCGCCGAACGGGCCGCACGAATCGCTGGAGAATTCTAGCCGAGCGACTCGAAAAGGGCAATGCCCGCCCTTTAGGAAGGAAGGGGCCATCGCATGACGCCGAAAACGATCGATCGGCTCGCCAAGATCGGCATCACGATCCAGTTCCTGGCGCTCGTGCGGACGCTCTTCGAGTACGTGCGGCTTCAGCACACCATCGGCGCCCCATTCACGGCGGCGGCGGGCGCTCCCTACGTGATCGGCGGGATCATTGCGGCGATCTGCACCTGGGCGGGCGTGATGCTCTACATCTTCCGGCGGCCGCGCTGGACGATCGGCGCGGCCGTGGGGACGGTGGTGCTGCTGATCGCCTATAAGATCTTCTTCATCATGGCGGTGGGGGTGCCGATCCGCGGCCCGCGGTAGGGGGCGGTCTAGCGCGTCGCGTCGGGGAGCGAGAGGGCGGCTGTTGCGGGTGCCGACTCCCCGCGCTCCCCGAACGCGCGCGCATGAGGACCGACGGCCTCGGTGTCCAGACGTCGGTGCAGACCACGTGCCATCGGTCGAGTGATCTGGGTCACGCCACGGCGGCTCAGGCGCGAGCATCCTTGAATTCGTGGCGCCGAGGGGCGAGCGGCTGTTGCGGCGGCGCACCGCGCATGGCCCCGTCGCACCGGCTCTCGCGCGTCGCCGCGGCCATTCATATGATAGAATGAGAGTACGTCCCGGCCTCGTTCCGCGGCCCCGCTCACCGGAGGGCGTCCAATTCCCCAGCCTCCAGCCACCATCGTCGTGCCGTCGACGTCCGTGCTCCTTCGCGCCGGGGACCGAGTGGTCGGCCTCGCATCCGCCGACGCCGAGGCGGCGCACGCGCTCGCCCGGTTGCTCGATGCGTACCGCGCCCCCGACCCGTCGCCGGCCGCCGTGGCGGACGAATGGGTCCGGATCCGCGTCGCGGACGGTATCTGGTACGTCGACGATGCGCGTGGAGCGGAGACGGCATGTCGCAGTTGCGCGGAAGCGGTGGATGCGGCGGAACACTTCGTGACGCTCCGTCTCCTCGATGCGCTCGACACCCATCTGCACCTGCATGCCGCGGGGTGCGCCCTGCCGGCCGGCGCCGTGCTCGCGCTCGGCCCGTCCGGCGCCGGGAAGAGCAGTCTCGCCCTGCACTGGAGTGTCACGGGGCACGCCGTCTATGGGGACGACATCGCGCTCGTCGACGACGACGCCCACGTACACCCGTTCAAGCGCCTCTTCCGCGTGCATCCCGATCGCATCGCGAGGTACGGCGACGCCTGTCGCCGACTCGGTGACCCCGATCCCGACGAGGAGTGGTTCGATCCGGGCGCGGTGGGCGGCTGGGCCGGTCCCGCGCCCGTGCGCGTGCTCGCGCTCGCCCGCTACGTGCCGGGCGCCCCACTCGCCATCACGCGGATGCTTCCTGCGGAGTCGCTCGCGGCCCTCCTCGCCGCCGTGATGCCCACGGGGCGCTCGGCCACCGAGGGGTTCGACACGCTCCTCGGGATGTCGGCCCGCACGCCGATGGTGCGGGTGACGTTCGGCGAGGCGGCCGAGGCGGCCGACGCGCTCGTGGAGATGGCGTGATGGACTGGACGCCCGCGCGCCGGTTCTGCGAGGCCGCCGGCCGAGCCACGGCGCGCACGGGGTCCCCCGCGCTGCTCCCGGAGCTCCTCGTGCGCTACGGCTTCCCGGGCCTCATGACACGACTCGGATTCATCGAGCGGGGGGCGGTGGATGACGGGGTGCTCCGTGGCCTCAAGCTCCACGACACGCTCCTCCGCGAGCACGCCGACGAGATCGCCCGTCTGCTCCGCGACGCCGACGTCCCGCATTGCTTCGTGAAGGGCTCCGCGCTCGCCGGGACCGTCTATCAGCCGGGCGATCGTCTGCAGACCGATGTGGACGTCTACGTCCAACCGGCGTACGCCGACCGCGCCCAGGACCTGCTCATCACGCTCGGCTACCTGCCGCTCGCGGACCGCGAACAGGCGGGTCCCGCCGCACTCCGGTCGGCGCTCGCGCTCGAGCGAGACGACGGCGATCCGATGACGGCGGCGACCGTCGAGCTGCACTGGGGCGTGGATCCGGTGGACCGACTCCTGCCGCGCGGCGATCGTGCACTGCCGGACCGCGTCTGGGACGCAGTCGATGCGCACGGTGCGCGCAACGTCCCGTATCCCCCCCACCACGCGGCCATCCTGGTGCACCATCTCGTGCACTCCGATCTCCTGCACGTGCGCGGTGTGCTCGATCTGGCCATGGTCACGCAGCAGATGGATGCCGCGGACGCCGCCGAGTACCACGCGACCTGCGCCGACCTGGGCGTCGGCCGGTTCGGCGCGCGGGTCGCGCGCCTCGTCCTGGAGGACCTCGAGGTCGGCGCCGCGGAGGCGTTCGTCGCCGCGACGCCGTCCGCCGTGCGCGTGCCACGCCGCCTGGTGCTCGAGGATTGGCTCGCGTTCGTTGCAACCGCCGACCCCGCGGATGATGCTCGCATCACGGTCTCGAGGATTCGCCGTCGGCTCGGCGCACTCGCGTTGCCGGCGCTGCCGTCGCTGGCCCGCGACCTGTTCTGGCCGCCGGCCGCCTTCCTCGAGTGGCGATGGGGCGGCCCGCGCTGGCGCGCACGGCTCCGGCATTACGCGCAGCTCGCCCGGAAGCTCGCGCCGAGGGATGGGTGAGCGACGCCGCGGCACGCCCGCGCGCGCGGGAGGGCGTCATCCTGCGGCCGCTCGAGGACGAGTGGGTGCTGTACGATCCCGTGGCGCAGGAGCTTCACACGGTGAACCGCAGCGCGGCGTTGATCTGGGCGCACTGCACCGGTGACGAGACCACGGAGGACATCGTGGCGGCGCTCGCCGCCGTGTATGAGCATCAGGTGACGCCGGAGCAGCTCGCGGCGGACGTCACGCGGGCGCTCGCGATGTTTCGCGAGCGGGGACTCCTGGCATGAGCATCGATCCGTACCGCGTGATGCTGAGTCAGCGCCGGCGCATCGAGGCATTCCGCGCGCGGGTGCGGGAGGCGGTACGGCCGGGAGACTGCGTGCTGGAGATCGGTGCGGGGCTCGGAACGTACGCGTTTTTCGCGGCCGCGGCCGGAGCGGGCCGAGTCGTCGCGGTCGAGAGCGGTCCGGTGATTCAGGTCGCGCGTGAGATCGCGCGGCACAACGGCTTGGCGGATCGCGTCGAATTCGTACACGGATGGTTCCCCGGCGTCGAGGTGCCCGACGCGGTGGACGTGCTCATCTTCGAGAACTACCCGCCGCGCCTCTTCGATGAGTGGACATCCCATGTGCTGCGAAAGGCGCACGCACTGCTCGCACCGGGCGGCCGGCTGATCCCCGAGCGCGCGCGGGTGTACCTGGCCCCGGTGGAGTCGCCGCATACCTGGGCGCACGTCGGCGCATTGGGCGGCGACGCCGATACCGCGTACGGCCTCGACTGGACGCCGAGTCGCGCGTACGTCTACAACGCGCCGCTCGATGTCACGATCGCGCCCGACGAGCTGCGCCACGAGCCCGCATGCGTGGCGGAGCTGGATCTTCGGCATCTGCCGACTGCCGCGGATCTGTCGTTTCACGCCGAATGGACGTTCGAGGCGCCGGCGACGATTCACGGTCTCGTATACTGGTTCGATCTCGAGGTCGGGACCGGGATCTGGCTCACCAACAGGCCGGGTGGCGATCCGGGCGCGTGGGGGTACGTGTATCTTCCGGTAGCGGCGCCGATCCGGATTGGCGCGGGGGAGACCCTCACCGCGGAGGTCTCGAGCGAGCCGAGCCCGGCCGGCGCACCGCGATGGTTGCGCTGGGAAGTCGCGACGCCAACCGAGCGGTTCCGGGGGCACGAGTTTCGCTCCGTTCCGGCGTCGCGCGCCGAGATTCTGGAGGGGGCGTCAGCGTGGGTGCCGGCGTTGAGTCGTCGGGGATGGCTCGAGGGTCAGATCCTGGCGCTGGCCGACGGGCGGCGCTCGGTGGAGGAGATCGCGCGTGCGGTGCTCGCGAGCGACGGCGTGCCGACGCTCGAGGCGGCTCAGGAGTTGGTGCTCACCACCCTTGAAGGCCGGACCGCAGGGAAGCTTCAGCGAGGAGACGAGGCGCATGGTTGACCAATCCCGACGTGACCTGCTCAAGACGCTCGCCAAGGGCGCGATCTACGCGGCGCCCTTCATCGCGACGGTCTCCGCCCCCACCCGGCTGATGGCGCAGGGGCCCTCGATGTCGAACATGGGGGGAATGGGCATGGGGCCGTTCGCGGCACCTGTGGCTCCCGCCGTAGGAACGCAGCCGCCATCGTCGAACGCTTCGCCCGGGACACAGCCGCCGCCGGGGCACTGATCGGGAGCCGCACTGGACTCGCGCGGGGCCGTTGCGGTACTCTTCGCATGACCCGATATCATGCACGCCGTTCTCCCGCTCGTCCTGCTCATCGCCGGAATGCTCTGCTGGAAGGGAGCCGTCTCGCGGCTCTCCCCCGAGGGCAGTCGCCGGCGTACCGACGCCGTGTCGGCGGGCGGGCGCCCGTGGTATCTGGAACCGCGGAGCTACACGCCGCTCGCCTTTCTCCTCCTCCTCCTCATGACGGCGTGCGCGGTCGCGGCCGTAATCATCGCGGTGACCGGCTGGACGCGCTGACGGCGTCGAGCCGGCACCACATCCGCGCCACGCCATGAGGCTTCTCGCCGTCCCCTTCTGGCTCGTCGCGTTTCGACTCTGGCTCCAGACCTACACCATCGGCTGGGAGATTCTGCTCCCCATGGCCGTCGTGCTCGCCGTACTCGAGAACGTGGCCGACGAGCGGGAGAAGAGTTGGGCGGTTCCGTGGCTCTTCCTGCTGGCGTGGATGATCGCCGGGTTTCTCTTCTACGTCACGTCGGGTGCGCATGCGCTGTACGGGGCGCACCGCGCGCGCTGGGCCATCTTCGTCGCGGCGATCGCGGTGGCCACGTTCGTTCCCGCCGCCGTCGTTACGGTGATGACGTCCCTCCCCGGACTTCGCCGCGTGAACGTGCGGTGGCGTGCGGCGCTCGCCGCGTTCGCGGGAATCCTGAGCATCCCCATCGCGGTCTCCGCCGCCTCGACCGTGGCGGACTGGCTCTTCCCCCTGCTCGGCGGGGCCGGATGACCTTCCGCCGGAGCGCCGTCCTCGTCTCGTGCCTCGCACTCGCTGCCGTGCCGCTCGCCGCGCAAGAGCCGATGCCGGGAGGGCATCACACGTTCGCGCTGGGCGACGGCGCCTTCCTGCTGGACGGCAAGCCGTTCCAGATCCGCGCGGGCGAGATGCACTACGCGCGCATCCCCCGCGCCTACTGGCGCGATCGCTTACGCATGGCGCGCGCGATGGGGCTCAACGCCGTCGCGACGTATGTCTTCTGGAACGTGCAGGAGCCCGCGCCGGGACGGTTCGATTTCTCCGGACGCGCGGACGTCGCGGCGTTCGTGCGCATGGCCGAGGAAGAGGGCCTCTGGGTGATCCTCCGGCCCGGGCCCTACGCGTGTGCCGAATGGGATTTTGGCGGCTTCCCGGCGTGGCTGCTCCGCTCCCCCGCGGTGCACGTCCGGAGCCGGGACCCGAGATTCTTGCGCGCCGCGGACGAGTATCTCGACCATCTCGGCCACCAGCTCCGCGGCCTGCAGGTGACGCACGGCGGCCCGATCCTCATGGTGCAGGTCGAGAACGAGTACGGCTCGTACGGTGACGATTCGCTCTACATGGCCGATGTCCGGGACGGCATCCGCCACGCCGGGTTCGACGTCCCGCTCTTCACGGCCGACGGCCCGTCACAGATGCCGCGCGGGCACGTGGCGGGCGCGCTTCCCGCGGTGAACGGCGCCACCGACTCGACGATCTTCACGAGTATCGCGCGCTTCGCGCCGCACGGGCCGTTCTTCGTGCCCGAGTTCTATCCCGGCTGGCTCGACCACTGGGGTGAGCCGCATCAGACGGTCGGGACCGCCGGCGTCGTGCGGGACTACGAGTGGATGCTCGACCACAGTGTGTCCGTGAGCCTGTACGTGTTTCACGGCGGGACCAGCTTCGGCTTCATGAGCGGTGCCAATTACAGCGACCACTATCAGCCGCAGCCCACGAGCTACGACTACGACGCGCCGCTCGACGAGGCCGGGCGACCGACGCCGAAGTACTTCGCGTTGCGGCAGGTCATTGCGCGGCACCTCCCACCGGGTGATACCCTGCCGGCGGTGCCGGCGTCGAACCCCGTGATCGCCGTGCCGCGCTTCTCGCTCACGGAATCCGCGAGTCTCCTCGCGCTCGCGCGCAAGCCGGTACGCGCGGCGCACCCCGTCGCCATGGAGGATCTCGGGCAGGCGTACGGCTTCGTGCTCTACCGGACCCACGTGCCGGCGGGACAGGGCGCGCTCACGATCGACACGCTCCGGGACTACGCGGTCGTGCTGCTCGACGGCCGGCGCGTCGGTACGCTCGACCGGCGCCTGCACCAGCACACCCTCACGCTCGACGTGCCGGCCGGCGGCGGGCGGCTCGACATCCTCGTCGAGAACGACGGGCGCATCAACTACGGTCCGCGGCTGCCGGACAACCGGCAGGGGATCCTCGGCGACGTCACCTTCGCGGGGACGCCGCTTACCGGGTGGCAGATGTTTCCGCTCCCACTCACCGACGTCTCGCGCGTTCTGTTCCGCGCGGGGACGACCACATCGGCCCCGGCGCTCTACCGCGGCACGTTCTCCGTCACCCGGCTCGGCGACACCTTCCTCGATCTCCGCGGTTGGGGCAAGGGGGTCGTGTGGGTGAACGGCCACAATTTGGGGCGGTACTGGCACATCGGCCCGCAACAGACGCTGTACCTGCCGGCGCCCTGGCTTCATGAAGGGACGAATGCGGTCGTCGTCCTGGACCTCGATGACCACGCGGTGCGTGCGCTAGCGGGGCTGACGACGCCGATCCTCGATTCACTCGGCATAGAGGCCGCCGCTCGCTAGCGTGCCCGGGACGTGCGGCAGCGCTCTTGCCAACTGAGCCGCGGCGCGTAGAATAGCCGGTAATCCCAAAGTCGCTCGACAGCGTGCTTTCACCCTCCGGCCCGAGTACGGGCGGCGCCGGATGGGTCGTCCGTTCGTGGCTCACACCGAGGGGGAAGTATGAAGCGATGGTTCGCGGCGCTGGCCGTCGCGGGACTGGTGGTTGCCGGATGTACCGACAACTCCGCCGTTCCGACGCAGGCCACGGCTCCTGGGACGCCGAACTTCATGGACGTGCAGACCGGCCAGTCGCACATCCACATCATGCCGACGAAGGCCAACGCGTACGGCCTCGACAACCAGGCCAAGGGCTCGCACGGGAAGCCCGGCGGCGGCGGCGGCGGGAAGACCAACACCGGGATCTATTACCACGGTGGCCCGATCATCCCGAGCGAACACGTGGTGGCGATCTACTGGGCGAGCTCGACGATCTACGGCGGCGGCCCGACGCCGAACACCACGGGGTCCGCCGCCCAGGATGGATCTCTCGTCGGATACTTCCTCAGCAATCTCGGCGGTTCCCCGTACTACAACATCAACACGACGTACTACGACGGCTCGAACGTGCACGTCGCCAACGACCTGAGCTACGCCGGGTTTTGGGCCACGAGCGCCAACGCGCCGACCTCCGGGCAGACCGTGAGCGATGGCGCGATCCAAACCCAGATCGCGAGCGGATTCGCGAGCGGCGCCCTCACCTACGACGCCTCGACGGTCTATGCCGTCTTCGGCGGGCCGGGCGTGAACCTCGGCGGCGGGTTCGGTTCGTCGTACTGCGCCTACCACGGCAACTTCTCGTGGAACGGGCACGACGTGAAGTACGCGGTGATGCCGCACAACTACGACTACCCGTCGGGATGCTCGGCATTGAGCGGCTCGCCCAACAACGACTATGCCGCCGACGCCGAGGTGAACACGCTGGCGCACGAGCTCGAGGAGGCCAATACGGATCCCGATCTCAACGCGTGGTACGATCGCCGCGGGTACGAAAACGCCGACAAGTGCGCGTGGAAGTTCGGATCGACGTACACGACGTCCAACGGCGCCGTGGCCAATATTCAGGTCGGCAGCAAGGACTTCCTGGTGCAGCAGAACTGGGTGAACGCCGGCAGCGGGGGCTGCCTGCTCAGCTACTGAGCCGGCAGCGTCCCATCCGTGACGCGGGCCCCCTCGGTTGAGAGGGGGCCTTCGCGTATGTTGATGCAGTGGCAGAGTGGCAGGAGGGGGGCTCGATGAAGCGGGAGACGGCGACGCTCGCGGGTGGGTGTTTCTGGTGTCTCGAGGCGGTCTACGACCAGCTGCGAGGCGTCGAGCGGGTTGATTCGGGTTACGCTGGGGGACGGGTGCCCAATCCCTCGTATGAGCTCGTGTGCACCGGTACCACGGGGCATGCGGAGGTCGTGCGGATCACGTTCGATCCCGACGTCATCACGTACCGCGATCTGCTGGACGTCTTCTTCACCATCCACGACCCGACGACGCTCAACCGCCAGGGCGCGGACGTAGGGTCACAGTATCGCTCCGCGATCTTCTACGAGTCGCCGGCGCAAGAGGCGGACGCCAAGCGCTCGGTGGCCGAGCTCGAGGCCAACGGGATGTGGGACGATCCGATCGTCACGGAGATCGTGCCGCTCGACGCGTTCTATCCCGCCGAGGACTATCACCGCGACTACTTCGCGCAGCACCCCGGGGCGGGCTACTGCCGGCTCGTGATCGCCCCCAAGGTGGCCAAGGCGCGGAAGCACTTCCTCGACAAGTTCCGGCGCGACGACTAGGCCGCGTCCTCCGCGCGCCGCTGCACCTTGGAGTGGCGCCGGCTGTACGTGAAGTAGATGACGAGCCCGATCACCATCCAGATGATGAGCCGCGCCCAGGTGTCGAGCGGCAGGCTCTTCATGAGGTACCCGCAGGCGAGCACCCCGCCGATCGGCACGAAGGGGAAGAGGGGCGCGCGGAACGGGCGCGGGATGTCCGGATCGGTGTAGCGGAGCACGAGCACGCCCGCGCAGACGATGAGAAACGCGAGCAGCGTACCGATCGAGACCAGCTCGCCGAGCAGGCTGATGGGGAAGAGCCCGGCCACGACGGCCGCGGCGGTGCCGGTGAGCACGGTGGCGAGCCACGGGGTCTTGAACCGCGGGTGCACGCGGCCGAACACCGGCGGCAGGAGGCCGTCACGCGCCATGGTGAAAAAGATGCGCGGCTGGCCCAGCATCATCACGAGGATCACCGACGAGAGTCCGGCGATCGCGCCGATCTTGACGATCGGGCGGAGCCAGTGAAGCGCGGGACCCACGGCGTCGATGCCGACCGCGATCGGGTCGGGGACGTTGAGTTTCGTGTAATGCACGATGCCCGTGAGCACGAACGCGACCGCGACGTAGAGCACCGTACAGATGGCGAGCGAGAGCAGGATGCCGATCGGCATGTCACGTTGTGGGTTCTTGGCTTCCTGCGCCGCCGTCGAGACCGCGTCGAATCCGATGTAGGCGAAGAAGATCACGCCGGCGCCACGGAGAATTCCCGACCATCCGAAGTGGCCCGGTCCCGTCGAGGGCGGGATGAAGGGTTCCCAGTTGGCGCGGTTGACGTAAGCGATGCAGGCGAGCGTGAAGAGGATGACGATCCCGACCTTCACGATCACGATGATGTTGTTGAAGTTCGCCGATTCCCTGATGCCGATGACGAGCAGGATCGTGATCAGGCCGACGATGAGCATTGCCGGGATGTTCAACACGGCGCCCGTATGGGTCCACCCTTCGCCGAAGAGTTTGATGATGTTGAATCCGGCGTCGGGGGGTGTCACGTGCTCGAGCGGCGCCGACGTAAACTGCGACGGGATCGTGATGCCGACGTCGCGCAGAAACGACACGACGTAGCCCGACCAGCCGACCGCCACGGTCGAGGCCGAGAAGAGATACTCGAGGATCAGGTCCCACCCGATGATCCAGGCGACGAACTCGCCGAGGGTCGCGTAGCCGTAGGTATACGCGGAGCCCGCGATCGGGATCATCGCGGCGAACTCCGCATAGCAGAAGCCGGCGAGCGCACACGCGAAGCCGGCAAAAAGGAACGAGATCACGATGGCCGGTCCGGCGTACATCGCGGCGGCCTGGCCCGTGAGCACGAAGATCCCGGCGCCGATGATCGCGCCGATGCCGAGGGTGGTCAGATTGAGCGCGGTCAGCGCGCGCTTCAGTGATCCCTCGCCTTCGGCGGCGGCTTCCGCCTGCAGATGGGCGACCGTCTTGCGGGTGAACAGACCCATGCGTGCGCTCCGGTTCCGGGGGATGGGACGGAAGTCCCGAACCTTTCACTCGGCGATGATCCTGTCAACTATACGGTTTCCCTACGGGGGTTCCGACCCCTACGTTGGAGAAGGACGTCCACGCGCGGAGGGCGCATGACGCAGCTCGCGAAGGTCAGGCTGGCGGACGCATTCACGCGGGTCGCCGAGCCGTGGCACCCGGTGCTCGCCGGGGCGGTGAACGGCCAGCACGTCAAGTTGGCGCGGCTCGCCGGCCCGTTCATCTGGCACCATCACGCGGAGGAGGATGAGCTCTTTCTGGTCGTCACGGGACGGCTCCGGATGGAGCTTCGCGACGGTGACGTAGTACTCGAGCCGGGCGAGTTCCTGGTCGTCCCGCGCGGGGTGGAGCATCGGCCCGTGGCGGAACCGGAGGCGGAGGTCTTGCTGGTCGAGCCGGCGTCCACGGTGAATACCGGAAACGTCCGCAACGAACGCACGGTGACCGATCTCCCGCGGCTGTGACGGTCTATGAACGGATCTACGCCGTCGTGCGGCGGATTCCGCGCGGGCGGGTCGCCACGTACGGCGACGTCGCCTCGCTCGCCGGCCGTCCGGGACATGCGCGACAGGTGGGCTATGCCCTCCATGCGTTGCGACCGGGACAGCGCGTCCCCTGGCACCGTGTCGTGAACGCGCGGGGCACGATCAGCCTCCGCCGTCGTCCCGGTGACGATCTCACGCAGCGGATGTTGCTGGAGCGGGAAGGGGTGCGCTTCGATCAGCGGGGGCGGCTCGATCTCCGGCGTCTGCGCTGGGCGCCGCGCCGCTGAGTGCAGGATGAGGACCACCCTGGCGCGTCCCCGGCGACGTTGGCTATGTTGGCGCCACCTTCGGTTTGGAGTCGTGATGCCCGTGTTCGCGGTGCGATGGAAGTGTGCAATCGGTGCCGCCGCCCTGGCGATGGCCACGGCATCTTCCGCGGCCGCTCAGCTGGTGGCGAACGGCGCGGGATGCGTCAAGGACTCGGCCCAGGACTCAGTCATCACGGTCCGGATTTATCCGGTCGTGCCGCTGAAGGCGAAAACCGAATCGGATACCGAATACAACTTCCGCGTGCAGCAGGCCGCCGCGGTGCTGCCGTTCATTCATCTGCCCAGTGACAGTGGGAAGCCCGGATTCACCGTCAGTTGTGCCAATTGCCGGGCGAGCGTCTGGCCGTATCGCGCCGTGATGTGGTTCCAGGTCGCCGACGACGGCCGGCTCTCGGGCGCGAAGATCACGCACTCCGCGTGGGACACGACGCTCGACTACGCCCTCGCGCGCGCCGTGCTCGCCGCCGACTCGGCGCACGCACTCAAGCCGCTCCCGCCGCCGCTCGCCCACCAGCCGGTGGATCTCTGGATCGGGTTCGCGCCGCAGTACGAGGCGGATTCGTCGGCGATCGTGACGCCGATGGCGGGTGAGCGCCACGTCCGTGTGGATACGGTGCATTGGACACCGCCCACCCGCGAATCGGGTCCCGACCCGAGGCCCATCAAGGCGGTGGACGACACCGTGGTGATCAGCTTCATCGTGGATACCGCGGGGGTGGCGTACGGTCCATCCGCGTACCTCGAGCACGCGCTCTATCGCGAAACCGCCTCCGAAGCCCTGCGTGTGTTTCTCGGATCGCGCTATCGTCCGGCGCAGCTCGGAGGATGCAAGGTCTCCGCACAGGTGGTGCAGGTCATGCAGTTCAAGTCGAAGAAATGACCAGCAGGCTGGGTCCCGCACTCATCCTCTTCGTGCTCTTGCCCGCCGTCGCGGCGGGGCAAACCCGCGACACGTCCACGGCATGCGTGATGGACACGCTAAGCGTGCGGCCGGATACGCTCGCGTTCGCCGCGGTGGCCCCCAAGCGCGATACCACGCGAGAGTCGGCGGCGGAATTCGCGTTTCGGATCGAACAGGCCCGACGCGTGGCACCGTTCGTGGCGCGCCTGGGTGCGCGGAGCATTCAGGATCTGGGCGCGTTCGAGCGGATGGAGTCGCCGGCTCCGCCTACCGGCTTCCCGACGACGGAGTGGGCGCGTCTCCAGGCATCCACTGACCGTGAGAATGACGTGCTCTTCGACCGCCGTGTCGGATCGCGCCTCTGGTTCCAGGTCGACGATGCGGGCAAGTTGTCGGCGGCGCGGATCGACAAGCCGTCGAGTGACTCGCTCCTGAACGTGCTGCTCGCCCGCGCCGTGCTTGCCGCCGATTCCGCCCACGCGCTCGCGCCGCTTCCGCCGGCGCTGGCCCACGACCCGATCGACCTCTGGATCGCGCTCACCCCCGATCCGGATTCGACGACGGAAGTCGTGTTACGGAGCAATGTGGCCCTCGGGCGCCGGCGCTTGATCGTCGAGCGGTTCGCCGATGCCGATTCCGTCCAGCACTTCCCCGTCGAGATCTCCCATCCCAAGATGCGGTGGCCGCACGAGCTCGAGGGATCGGAAAAGACCGACACGGTGACGGTCGAGTTCGATTTGGGGACGGACGGCGTTCCCGAACTCCCGACGATCCACGTCGTCTCGGCGCACTACCGGGAGTTCGCGAGAGAAGCGGTGCGCATGGTGGCCGGGTCGCGGTTTCGGCCGGCGCGGCGCGGACGCGGCCCGGAGGCGATGATGGTCAGGATGTCGGTGACGTTCATTCAGCAGCCATGAGGCAGCGACCGACGCTCGTGGCCGTGCGTGAGGGTCTTGCCTTCGGGCTCATCATGCTCGCGGCGGCACCGCGCGCCGTCTTCGGGCAAGCCGCGACGGACTCGGCCTGCACGTACGACACGGTCGCGGCGATCGTCGACACCGTGACGTTCGCCGCAGTCGCGCCGAGACACGATTCCACATACGAGACTATGGCGGAGTATGCATTCCGCGTCGAGCAGGCGCATCGCGTGACACGGTTCCTCGCTGGCATCTTCGGCGATTCCGTTCCGGAAATTGCCGAGGGTATGGTACCCGACTCGGTGACCGATCCTCCGCGTGCTGCCGATTCCGCTCTCACGGCGCTGCGGGACAGCATTCTCGGCGCACCACCCGATTCCGATCTTGCGAGTGGAATCTGGTTTCAGGTGAACGATTCCGGGCGTCTATCGGGTGCGAGGATGGTGATGATGTCGGACGATTCGCTCGTCAACACGGCGCTCGTACGAGCCGTCGTGGCCGCCGACTCCGCGCGGGCGCTAGCGCCGCTTCCCGAGTCGATGGCGGGAGATCCGGTCGATCTCTGGCTCGAGCTCATGCCGCTTCCCGACACGACTGGCGCGATCGTGCTGAGTGCCTCCGCGCTCCATGGACTCCATGTGACGACCGTGCTCGTGCGGCCCGGGTATCACGGCCCCTTGGATCAGGTGCCGGTCCAGACGTACCATCCCCCCATACGATATCCCCAAGCAGCGTGGGATTACGACGCCGCGGATACGGTCACCCTTCGGTTCGTCATCGACCCAGCGGGCAAGCCAGACCCACAGTCGATTCATGTGGAGGCGAGTCGGTCTAGTGCCTTCCTTCACGCCGCTCGGTGGCTCGTCCGCAATTCGCGCTATCGTCCAGCCCGGATCCTTGGCTGCCCGGTGTACTACGTGGTCGAACAGCAAGTCGTCTTCGTGCCCCCGCGGTGAAGGCCGGCATCGCGGGTCAATGCCTGACGGAGTGAAATGACCAGCATGGACGCCACCCATCTCTTCGACCGCGCCGCCGATCTCGTCGTCCACGAAGATCGGAACATCCACGTCTGGCTCGGTGCCACGCTGTTCGTGGAATTCGCGCTCGCCGTGGCCGCGCTCGTCGTGCTCGCCTGGGCCGACCAGGTGGACGGCTGGACGGTACTCGGCCTCGGGCTCGTCGCTGCCTTCGCGGTGGTGCTCGCGCTGGCAGGGACTGCGGGCGCGCTGCGCCACGTGGAGCGCCAGCGCGCGGCGGCGGCCGCCGCCGGCCGCGCCGAGACCGCGGACGGCACGACACCGGCCACCCTCTTCACCGACGAGCACGATCGTCAGGCGGCGCGCCTGAGTCGCGTGATTCGCCGCGCCCGGTGGGGCGTGGTCGCCGTCTGGCTGATCTTCGCCGCGGTGCTCGCCGTCTCGTGGTACACCCAGCCGCCCGCCTACGACGACGCGGGCACGACGAGCGTCAGTCTCTGACGCCCGCGCGCGCCCGCTTTGCCATCCTCCTCGCGCTCACGCTCGCTGCGGCGGCGAGCGTGCCCGGGCGCGTGCGCGCGCAGAGCACGCAGCCCGGCGAGGTGATGGTGCTGCCGCGAGGAGACGTCTTCCAGCCGCTCCTCGCCGATTCCAAGGAGCCCGAGATCATGGGCTCCGTGCTCAAGTCCTGGCGTGCGCTCGACAGGCGTCTCGCCGCGGTGGAGCTCGGGGAATCGGTCGGTATGCTCCGCTGGCGCGGCCGGCGCCCCGGTGACGGGGTCCAGATCGGTGTTTCGGCCGCGATCTTCGCGCAGTTCGATCTCGAGACCCAGTCGAAGGACCTGCTCAACACCGATTTTCTGATCGGTATGCCGGTCACGGTGCGCGAGGGCGCGTGGTCCGCCCGCGCACGGTTCTACCATCAGAGCTCGCATGTAGGCGATACGGTGCTGACGGCAAGGCAACCGGGACGGATCAATCTGAGCTTCGAGGCGATCGAGCTGCTCGTCTCCCGCGATCTCGGTCCCGTCAGGGTTTACGGCGGCGGGGAGTATCTCCTGCGGCGCGATCCGGGGTCGCTGCGTCGCGCCCGCGCGCACGTCGGCGCGCAGGTCACCAGCGGGCCGGTGCTCGGTGCGGACGGGTTCGGGCGGGCGCGGGCCGTGTTCGGAGTGGACGCGAAGCTGCCGGGTCCAGATCGGTTCGCCGTCGGGACCAGCGTCCGGGCGGGACTGGAATTCACGCCGCCCGGTGCCGTGCCGCGGCGTTGGGGGGTGCTGCTCCATTTCTACACGGGGCCTGCGACGTACGGGCAGTACTACGTCGAGGACGTCACGTCCCTGGGGCTCGAGCTGACCATTGCGCCGTGAGGAGAGCTAGAGCGCGGCGTCGATGGCGCCGGCGACGTGATCGGCGAGCGCCATGATCGTGAGCATCGGATTGACGCCGGAGGAGCCCGGAAAGAGGCTGCTGTCGGCCACGTAGAGCCCCCGCACCTCATAGGTCTCTCCCGTATCGTTCACCGGCGCAAGCCGGGGATTGGCACCGATGGCCGCCGTGCCCATCTGGTGGAAGCTGATGTAGGACATTCGGCAGCGCGTGTATCCCGAGTGGTCGGCCGCCTCGCGAAACAGGTCGAGCCAGTTCTCGGCGCCCGGCCGCCCGCGGGCGGGTGGGGTCTGCACCGTCACGACGGCCTTCGCCCCCGCCTCGGCGAGCACCTGGGCCGCCGTGTGCACGGCGTGGCGCGCATGCGCCGCATCGAAGAGCGACAGCTCGTAGTTGACCCGCGCGCGCCCATCCTTTCCCACCACCACGCGACCGGGCTCCCGATCGCGCAGCAGGATGCCGACGAGACTCGAGTGGCGGAGGCGACTGATGTCCTCGCGATGGCTGCGCGCGCTCTCCCAGCCGAACCCGCTCGCGGCCATCGCGAAGTGCACGGGCACCGTCTCGAACCGCCACCCGTATGGGCCGTGTTGCCGGGCGAACTCTTCGGAGTAGCGGGTCTGAAGTGCGCCGCTCCACGGTTCGACCGGCTCGTCGAACACGCCGAGCACACCGGTCCCGGGGTGAAGGTGCAGGCCGGCGCCGATTCGCGGGTGCTGCAGGCCCGAGCGACGGAGCAGCGCCGGGGTGTTGATCGCACCGCACGCGGCCACGACGGCGCGCGCCCGGACCGTCACGGCGTGCAGCCGGCCGTCGGCACCGCGCACGAGGCCTTCGACTCCTTTGGCGCGGCCGCGCTCGATGAGCACGCGATGTGCCTCGCACTCCGGGATGATGCGCGCGCCCGCCGCGACCGCATCGACCAGGAAGGTGCGCATCGTGCCCTGTTTGGCGCCGTGCCGGCAGCCATACCCGCAGTAGCCGCACTCGAGACCTTCGCGACAGTCGCGCACGTTGCGCGGGATGACGTCCGCATGCCAGCCGAGCCGCTCGAGCCCGCGCTCGAGCAGCGCGTCCCGCGGCGCGGGCGTGCACCACCGGGTCCCGACGTTGACGCGTGCGGCAATGCGGTCGAACGACGCGTTGAACGAATGGCCGGTGAAGAACGACACGCCGGACCGCGCGGCCCATTCCTCGCGGACGTCCTCGGGCAGCCGGAAGCTGGTCGTGTAGTTGATCAACGTTCCGCCGCCCACCGCGCTTCCGGCGAGGATCGGCATCGAGCCGCTCCGCGTCATCTTCAGCCCGCTGTCAAGATAGAACCGGCTGAGCATGTCGCCTTCGACCTGGGTGAAGGTGCGCGGGTCGGCGTTGGGACCCTTCTCGAGCACGATCACCGAGTGCCCTGCGGCCGCCAGGCGGCCGGCCACGACGCCGCCGCCGGCGCCCGACCCCACGACGACCACGTCGCACTCGAGCTGGAGCGCGTCGGTCGGTCGTTCCACGGGAAGCGGTTCGGGCATCGTCTCCGGCCACGGGAGCGGACCGGGATAGCCCACCGCGCGCCACGCCGGATGACCGCCGTCGGCGGTGGGCCAGCAATAGTGCGAGACGTACGCGAGCCGCTTGAGCGCCTGGAATCCGGCGCGGCGTAGCGTGAGACGCGACGTCGCCCACCCCTGCAGCACGGCCTCACGCATGGCGTGCGGCATGCGCGCGAAGGAAGCGAATCGGCCGCTGAGCAGCAGGTTGACGAAGCGCGAATCGAGGGCGGAGAGCAGCAGCAGGAGACGGGACCGATCCACCGGGTCGGGCACCGCGTCGATCAGCCGCTCGGCGCGCTCCACCGTCCCCGCAGCGTCGGCGCCCGTGGCGAAGAGTCCTTCGGGGTCTTCCGGGTGGTCGAGTGCCGGCGCGAGCGTATCGCAGATCGCACCGAGGACCGCCCGCTCAGCCGCTGAAAGCCGTGTCGTCACGATCCCTCCCGCGCCTGAAGGTCGCGCTGGTTCCCTAAAGGTGCTCTGAATCATTCGTGAACGCACCGGTGCGCGTTCAGCATCCGTTCGCCCGCACCTCAAACTCGATTCACACCGCACCGCGTACCATTGTCGCAGTGCGACATCGGTGCATGCACGGCGCGCACCCGGAGGGAGCGATGACCCGGATCATCACGCGATATCGGGGCGGAAGTCGGAAGCTCTACGACCGACGCGAGAGCCGCTACATCTCGCTCGACGAGATTCCCGCGCTCATTCGCCGGGGCGAAGACGTCCAGGTGCTCGACAGTCGCACGGGGCGCGACGTCACCGCTCAGACCCTCGCGCAGGTGCTCTACGAATCCGAGCGGCACGGCGGCGGGGGACTCTCGGCCGGCCTGCTCCACGACATGATCCGCCAGGGCGAGGCGGCGCTCCGCGCCTCGCTCGATCGCGTGCCCCCCATCCGCCGCGCGCAAGCCGACATGCGGCGTCTCGAGGTCAGCCTCGAACGTCTCGACCGTTCGCTCACCACACTCGAACACGTGACGCGGCGCCGCCCGGTCCGGCACCGTCGCGGTGCCCGACTCTGACCGGTGCAGGAGGTGTGTTATGCCGAAGGCGAAGAAGCAGACTCCCGAACCCCTCTCCCTGCGGAATTCCGCACAGCAGATCTGGCTGGCGGGCCTGGGCGCGTTCGCGCTCGCGGGCGAAGAGGGGATGAAGATGTTCAGCTCGCTCGTCGAGCGTGGCGAGAAGGTCGAGCAGCTGAACAAGGATCGGCTGGAGAAGGTGCTCGGCCGAGTGCAGGAGGCCCGCGGTGAGGCCGGCAAGGCGCTCACCCGGTTCGGCGTGCCGCTCGACAGTGGCATGACCACGGCGCTCCACCAGCTCGGCATTCCGACGCGGAAAGAGATCCTGACGCTCACGAAACGCGTCGAGGAGCTGACGCACGCGGTGGCCGAGGCCCAGCCGAAAGCGCGGAAGCCACGCTCCCGCGCGGGGACACGGAAGCGGAGCAAGAAGTCCACGGCGGCGTCGCAGGCCTGAGCGCGATGCCTTCCGGGGGGGCGAAGGGCCGGCGTCGCCGTCGACTGGGGCTTGCCCTGGCCGGCGGCGGCCCGGAAGGTGCCGTGTACGAGATCGGGGCGCTCCGCGCCCTCGATGAGACGTTGGAGGGCCTCGATCTCACCGCCATGGACGTCTACGTCGGCGTGAGCGCCGGCGCATTCGTCTCCGCGGCGCTGGCCAACGGTCTCACACCGAGCCAGCTGGCGCGCGCCATGGTCAAGCAGGAACCGGGCGAGCACCCCTTCGTGCCCCAGACCTTCTTCACCCCGGCCTACCGCGAATGGGCGCGCCGCAGCATGCTGCTCCCGCGGCTCGTGGGTGAGGCGATCCTGGCCGTGACGCGCCGACCCGGCGATCTGCGCCTCGCCGAGTCGCTCACGCGGGTGGGGCGCGCGCTCCCGGTCGGGGTGTTCGACAACGAACCCATCCGCCGGTTTCTCAAGCGGATGTTCTCGATCAAGGGACGCACCGACGATTTCCGCGAGCTCGCGAGCAAGCTCGTGGTCGTGGCGACCGATCTCGACGCGGGCCAGGCCGTGCGCTTCGGCGATCCCGGCTACGACGACGTGCCCATCTCGCGCGCGGTGCAGGCGAGCACCGCGTTCCCCGGGCTCTATCCACCCGTGGAAATCAACGGCCGTCGGTGCGTGGACGGCGTGCTGCTCAAGACGCTCCATGCGTCGGTGGCGCTGGAGCACGGCGCGAAGCTCGTCCTCTGCGTGAATCCGCTCGTGCCGGCCGACACCGAGACCGGGGTGCAGCGCGGCGAATTGCCGCCCAACGTCATCGCGCACGGCGGTCTCCCGCTCGTCATGTCGCAGGCATTTCGTACGATGGTGCATTCCCGGCTCAAGGTGGGGATGGCGGCGTACGAGACCCGCTTCCCCGGGGCGGACGTCGTACTCTTCGAACCCGAGCCGGACGAGTACGACATGTTCTTCACCAACATCTTCAGCTTCTCGTCCCGTCGCGCGGTGGCGGAGCTGGCCTACCAGGCCACGCGGCGCCAGCTCCGGGCGCAGCGGGACGTCCTCGAGCCGATGCTCGCGGAGCACGGGATCCGGATCCGTGACGACGTGTTGGACGATCACACGCGGGATCTCTGGTCCGGGGTCGGCGCGGACGGAGACGGCGGTGCGCCCGAGCGGTTCGCGCGGGCGGTCGAGGGGCTCACACGGGCCGCGGGGCGCCGCGGCTAGTTGCTGGAGCGCGGCGGCAGGGGCCGTTCGGAGAGCCGCCAGACAAACTCACCCGTCAGTTCGCGGCGCACGGCGCGCGGCACGCCGCGATAGCCGTACGGGGGACGGCGGAGGCGGCGGGTGAGCGTCAGGAAGGGCCAGCCGAACGGCAGGTAAAACCCCAGCAAGTCCCAATCGCGAAGCAGGGAGCGGAGACGGCCACGCGCACGCGGACGCACGCGATCACGCGCGTGGCGGATGTACCGCACCGGCCAGCTCCACGGGAGGACACTCCGGTGGTGCTCGTGCGCATCCCCCAACGACGCGGCGAGCGAGCGCACGTCGTACGGCCGCCGGCCGTACACCCGCACCAGTCGATCGAGCTCACGCTGCATCCGGCGCCGGATGGCGGCCGCCACGCAACTCAGCTGGTGGCGATCGGGACGACCGAACGTCGAGACGCCCTCCGCGCGGCCGAGCGCGCGGACGTTCACCGGCTCCCCGACCACGAAGATCATGTGCGCGGGGAAGGCGAGATACCACATCCACGGAAAGACGACCGCCAGCAGCCCGATCGGCAGCGGCAGGAACGGCACGTGGAAGGTGCGCTGCATCACGCGGTCGAGCGCCGGGAAGGTGTAGCCGAAGGGATGCACCCATTCGGCGTTGATGATGTACACCGGCAGCACCGGCACGTCGTGACGCGCGGCCAGCAGGGCGAAGCTCGTCTTGAAGGGCTGGAGCTCGTAGCGTCGGTTGAAGCCCTTGCCGATGCCCGGCACGCCCTCGGGGAAATAGAGGATCCGCTCGCCGCGCAGGATCAGCCGCTCGAAGTTGTCGAACGTCATGTCCACGCCGCCCGCGCGACGCCACCAGTTGTCGAGGCCGAACGGACGCATCCACCACACCTGCGCGAGCTCCGACTCGTACAGCGTTCGGATCTTCCGCTTGGGATCGAGTCCGTCGAGCTGCCAGAGGAGGGCATCGAGCACGATGCCGTCGTGCGGAAGCGCGTTGCCGCTGTGGTTGGCCGCGAGGATCACCGGGCCCTCGCGCGGAATCCGCTCGGCGCCGATGACCGTGGCGCGGAAGTAGCGCTGGGTCACGGGGCCTAGGATCTCGCGCTCGAGCGTGAGGCAGTACTCGGCGTCGAACGGTTCGTAGGCGTTCGGGAGCGCGGCGGGAGCGGCGGGAGCGGCGGGAGCGGCGGGAGCGGCAGGAGCGGCAGGAGCGGCCGCGGCCGGAGGCGTGGGAGCTACCGTGGCGGATCTCACGAGTCGTTCCTCCCCCGACGATTGCCCGGGCGGAACGCGAGGATCGCGGCCAGCGCGAAGAGCGAACCGTACAGCGGCCAGGGCATCCGGTACGCCAGGAGGATCGCCCCGGCGACGAGCGAGAACCCGGCGAGGAGCGATCCGCGCATCCCGGCCAGCGGGTTCTCGGGTGGCGCGCCGCGCGTGGATTTCTCGAGCGCCCGGAGGCTCTGCGTCACGAGGAGGGGCAGCTTGACGAGCGCGTCCACCAGATCCGGCGTGCTGCGCAGCTCGTCCTGCACCACGCGCCACGGGCTGAATTGGCGCAGGAAGACCATCCGGATGTGCCGGCGCGAGACGGCGGCGATGTCCACGCCCGGGAGAATCGTGTGTCCCACGCCCTCGAACGTGATCAGCGCCTTGACCATCAGCACCAGCTCGATGGGGAAGTAGAGATCGAACCGTGCGCCCCGGCGGAGGGACTCCAGGATCAGCCGGCCGAGGGAGAAGCCCTCGAACGTCGCCGCACGCCGCCATTGCCGGGACACGTCGGCGACCTCACGCCGGAAGCCGGCGAGGTCCGCACGACGCCCCGGCTCGGCCACGGCGGTGAGATAGCGCGCGGCGTTCTCCGCGTCGCCGTTCACGAGGCTGTAGTAGTAGTAGACGAGCGTGCGGCGGAGCTCGTCGTCGAGCCGGCCCACCATGCCGAGATCGATGAAGCCGACCTTGGGGCCGGGAAGCGCGAGCAAGTTGGCCGGATGCAGGTCGGCGTGGAAAAATCCGTCCTGATAGATCATCCGGATGATGCCCTCGGCGCCCAAGTCCACGAGACGCTTCCGATCGTCGAGCGGGAGCGCACGCGCCGCCGGCGTGTCCGGGCGCAGGCCGTCGAGGTACTCCATGCAGAGCACCCGCGAGCCACAGAGCTCGGGATAGACGGCGGGAAAGACGATGTCCGGCTCGTCCGCGAAGTTCGCCGCGAAGGTGAGCGCGCTGTCGGCCTCGCGGCGCAGGTCCGTCTCGCGTGCGGTGTACTCGACGAACTCCGCGAGAATGCGGCGCGGCTGGTACTGCGGCATCACGAGCTCGAGCACACGGCCGAGGATCTTCAAGAGGCGGGCGTCCCGTGCGAGGATCTCGCGGATTCCGGGCTTCACCACCTTGAGGACCACCGGATCACCCTCGAGCGTGGTAGCCCGGTGAATCTGCGCGATGGACGCCGAGCCGATCGGCTCGGGATCCACGCGCAGAAACGCGTCCTCGAGGGGACGGTCCAGATCGGCTTCCACGATCGCGCGCACGTGGGCGAACGGCACGTCCGGCAGGCGGTCGAGGAGATTGTGCAGCTCGTCGGTGACGGTGCGCGGGAGGAGGTCCTCGCGCAGGCTCAGAATCTGGCCGAGCTTGATGTACGTGGGTCCGAGGAGCTCGAGTCGGCGGCGCAGCTGCACCGGAAACGGCTCGTGCACGAGGTCCTTGCGCACGAAGGGTCTGACGAGCGCCGCCGCCCACGACGCGAACCGGCGCCGGCGGCCGTGGCGCCGCGGCCGGGCATGGGCCACGAGACCGCCGGCGCAGAGACCCAGCAGATGGCGGTTGACGGTGAACGCCCGGCGCACGAGGCCCGGCGGTGCGGGGAGCGCCGGCGCGCGCTCCGGCCGCCGCCCGCGCGCGGTCCGCCGCCGCGGTGCTTCCGCCGTCTGCGCCGTGGCCATCAGCGGTGTCTCCCCATGCGCTCGTGCGCGTCCACCCACTCGGAGGCGGAGATCGCGCCCGCGAGCGAGATCTCGCCCGCGAGCACCACGGCGGCCACGATCTCGGCGAGCTTTCGGGCCTTGCCGGTCCCGACGCATCCGAGGATCTCGAGACACTCGCGCTGCGTGGGGAGCCCGGTGCCTCCACCGTGGGTCCCGACGATCAGCGACGGGATCGTCATCGAGAGGTAGAGGTCGCCCGTGGGCGTGATCTCGGAGTAGATCACCCCGGCCGCGCCCTCGGCGACGTTCGCCACGTCCTGACCGGTGGCGATGAACATCGCCGTGATGGCGTTGGCCGCGTGGAGCCCGTTGTTATTGGCACCCGAGAGCAGCGTGCCGACGTTGCCCACCCCGGCGTGATACTGGAGCGCCTCCGGCGGCACGCGCAGGCAGTCGCGCAGCACACGACGGGGAACGGTCGCTTCGGCGGTGACGCGCTTGCCCCGCGTGCGCATTACGTTCACCATCGAGCTCTTCTTGTCGGTGCCGAAGTTGGATTCGAGATAGAACGTGCGGATGCCCGGCGCATGGGCGCGGATCCACCGGCAGGCCGCGGCGGTCGCCTTCCCGACCATGTTCTGACCGGCGGCATCGCCCGTGGCGTAGTTGAAGCGCAGGTAGGCGAACTTGCTCGCCAGGTACGGCTCGATCTCGATGAGCTTCGCCACGTGCGACGTGGCCTCGGCTTCTCGCTGGATGTCGGCGTAGTGCTCGCGCACCCAATCGCGGAAGTCGCGCGCCGCACGTGCCGAATCGAAGACGAAGACGGGTGCGCGCTGCATGCAGTCCGCGGCGATGGTGGCGGTGACCCCGCCCGAGAGGTTCAGCACCTTCATGCCCCGGTTGTACGAGGCGACCAGCGTGCCTTCGCTGGTGGCGAGGGGGATCAGAAAGTCCCCCTGCGCGTGCTCGCCGTTCACGCGGAGCGGACCCGCGATGCCGATCGGCACCTGCGCCACGCCGAGGAACTGCTCGACGTTGCCGCGCGTGACGGTGGGATCGAACGAGTGACGTGCGACGTGCTCGAGGCTCGCGCCCGTGAACGATTCCACGAACGCCCGGCGCTCGGCGATGATGTCGGGTGCGTAGTCCTCGGCGAGATCCGGCGCGCGCGGGATCCGCGCATCGGGCGGCGCCTCGGGCTCGTCGAGCACGTCGGTGGCCGCGATCTCGACGACGCCGAACCCCGCGATCTCGCCCGCGACCCGAATCGTGTGGCGGCCCCGGGTGAGCGGCGCGCCATGGATCCGCAGTCGCACGCCGTCGCGGTGGCGCAGCCGGGCCGGGCGTTCCGGCATGATGTCGGCCGCCGTCCGGACGCTGCCGTCCGGCCATACGAGCTCCAGGCTCCGGGACGAAACCTCGTGCCCGTCCACGGCCACGGCGAGCAGTCGAAGGAGCGCGGTGTCCGGCGCGCCGTTCGAGAGCACGAAGCAGAATCCGCCCTCGTCATTCCGCAGCGAGCCGGGCTGGTAGAGGCGCGCGAGCGCCTGGGATGCGACCTGCACGGTCAGCCCCCGGTGAGAAGGGAGCACTCTGGGTCAGATGTAGTATCCACCCCGGTAGATGAAGAAACCGGGGAATGGAGATGAGAGTTGAAGAAATTTTGCGCCGCCGCTGACCGGCGGCACGGACGGCGGGATCTCAGCCGAAGCGTACCGGCGCGAAGACGGTGGGGTCGGCGACGAGCAGGGGGCTCCGGGAGCGGAACGCCTCGGCGTACTCGACGCCCACGAGACTCCCGACGTACCGGTCCTCGATCAGATAGCGATCCACCAGACTCGCCTGATCACCCGCGAAGACCGAGTCGTAGGCACGGAGCGCCGCGGCCTTGCGGTCCACCGTCTCGCTCACGTCCACCGCGAAATCGAAGTGCGACCACGCGGGTTCCATCCGGCAGTGGCCGAAGAAGAGCCGGTCGATCTCGTGTGGTGGCGTATCGGCCAGCACGTCACCCCCGGGCACCTGCGCCCACTTGGGGAGACGCGCGTAGAACACGCCGTTGACCACGATGTCGGTGACGGCGCGATGGTCCGGGTGCACGCCGCTGCCTTCGGTGGTGAAGACGTAGCGTGGCCGGTAGCGCCGGATGAGCCGGGCGACGTCGATCCGCGCTTCGGGGGAGTCCTGGATCAGCCGATCGCGGAAGGCCAGCGTCTCACGGTCGACACCGAGCAGCTTGGCGGCCTGGAGGGCCTGGTCGCCGCGCACGCCGCGGTGGGCGTGTCGCGCGGGCTCCCCATCGCTCAGGTCGACGAAGAGCACGCGGAGCCCACCACGCACGAGCTTTGCCGCCGTCCCTCCCAGCACCGATTCCAGATCGTCAGGATGGGCGCCGAATGCGACGACGTGATACCGATCGGTCAACAGATCCTCGGCAGCTGGTCTCCCGGCAGCATATCCACGACGCGCGAGCCACCGAGCCCGGTACGGAGCACGACGAGGCCGGGATGCCGGTCCACCACCGTCCCGATGCGTTGCGCCTGGGCGCCCAGCGCATGGGAGCGGAGCGCGTCGAGCGCCGCGT
>DATFMZ010000125.1:0-10792 GCA_035266665.1 Gemmatimonadales bacterium
AGAACGCACACGGCGCGATGCACTTGGGCGAGCTCTTCGTCAAGATGCGGGCGCTCCCGAAACCCGTGGTGGCCATGGTGGAGGGGCGGGCGCTGGCCGGAGGCTGCGGGTTGGCTACGGCGTGCGATCTCGTCATCGCGCACGCCGAGTCCCGGTTCGGCTATCCGGAGATCCAGCGCGGGTTCGTCCCGGCGATGGTCATGGCCATGCTGCGCCGCGCCGTGACGGAGAAGGTGGCGTTCGATCTCGTGGGCACGGGCCGCGTGCTCAGTGCACAGGAGGCGCTGGAGGTCGGGTTGGTGTCCCGCATCGTCGCGGCGGACCGCTTCGAGGACGAGGCCGCGGCGATCGCCGTCGGGCTCGCGGGTGCGAGCGGGACGGCGCTCGCGCTCATCAAGCAGCAGCTCTACGCGATCGACGGTCTCGGGTTCGAGGACGCCATCCGCCTCGGCGCTCAGGTGAACGCCACCGCCCGTGCCACCCCGGACTTCAAGGCCGCCGTCCGCCAGTTCCTCGAGAAGAAATAAAACGGGAGCCGGCCGAAGCCGGCTCCCGCCTTCCACTTCCAGGTCTCGTCTCGCTTAGAAGACGAGCCAGGCCAGCAGATACAGCGTGTTGTTGTCGGACGCGCTCCGGCCGGACCCGTCGTAATTGGTCGATCCGCCGTTGAACTTGTTGTACAGCGTGTACTGGATCGCGAAGCGCGTATTCAGCCACGGCATGTAGCTCAGCTGCCCGATGAAGCCGTTGCTGTTCGGGCTGCCGTTCGCGCTGCCGTCGATCGGATCGGGCGCGTACAACACGACGTCGGAGTCCCCGGACGTGTTGAAGTACCCGGCGGTGAAGCCGATGCGCTGCGGCGTGTAGTACGACGCATCGAGTCGGAGCGTGTGCAGCACGGCACCGGACGAATTGGTGACGCCGAGCGCCTGCGACGCGGTATACGTGCGATCTTCATTGATCCACAGCCCGTGAGCCGTGAAGCTACCGAGCTCGCCGATCCGCTCGTACTGCCCGTCCACGGCGACATCCGTGTAGCGGTCGTATGGCCCGCTCACGCCGGTCGGATACATATCGGTGCGCATCCCGAAGGTGCCCACCTCGAGCGAGTTCTGCCCCCAGTCGTGCTGCAGCGCGACGCGCCAATAGGGCGCGACCCCGTGCACGACGCCTTCCGACGTTCCGTCGGGCGGCTGGGCACCACCCCACTGGGCGGACCGGTAGAGCGCGAATTCGGCGTAGATCAGCTTGTTGAAGAAGCCGTAGGCGCCAAGGCCCGCGACCTGCTGGCCGAGCGCGCCGTCGATCAACGTGCCCGCGGACGGTGCCGGAGAGACGTCCGGGCCGGCATACGGGTACCCCCACGCGGGCGTGCTGTTGAACACGTCGGACACGGTGGGATTGTTGTTCAGCGTGAAGCCGTAGATGAAGTCCTTGCCGCCGAGCTGCGCGTGGTTCGCGTAGCGGATGTCGGCGTTGTCCATGGCGATCGTGCCGCTGGCCGGATCGAAGGTGAGCTGAAGGAACGTGCCGAGTCGCGGCGTGATCTCCTCACCGAGGAACAGACTCAGCTGCTGCGGGAACTGCATGTCGCCGTTCTGGGTCCCCGGGACTTCCTTCTTGGTGGACGTGTAGGCCGTCTGCACCATGGCGGACACGGGGGGAATCAGATCGAGCTTCAGCGACTGGTTGGACGGCGTGCCGGTCTGCACGACCTGCATGCCGGTGAGCGTGTAACCGTTCAGCTTGAAGGCACGGCCGAACGGGGTGAGCTGGGGAAAAGTCGTATGACACACGTTGCAGGCGAGACCGGTCTGCCGTGAGAAGCTCGGAATGCGAGCCGCCGACGCCGACGCGTAGGCATTCTCGTAGGCGCGCAGTGCACTCGCGCTGGGCGGGGTAGCCGCCAGGAGCGGCACAGCGGTCGCCAGGGTCATCGCAGACAACGTGAACGCGATGCGACGCATCCTACCTCCTCCATCGTGGTGTAGGCCGCGCGCGATGCGATGGTCGCCATCGTGGCGGTGGCTGGGTAATTCAGCGGTAACATGTATGAACATTTCTTTCGAGAGGACAAGTCCCCTAAAGAATTCTTCATGCGCGATTTACCACTCAACGCAGACGATTGATCCGCCCCGATCCGGCCCCGGCGGTATGCTGGTCCCGTGCCGGGCACATCGGGGCTCGACGACCTCCAGGGCGCGCTCAAGGCGGTGTGGGGCTACGACGCCCTCAGATACCACCAGCGGCGGGTGGTTCTGGCGGCGGTCCGGGGGCGGGATTGCCTGGCGCTCCTTCCCACGGGCGGCGGGAAGTCCATCTGCTTTCAGCTGCCCGCGCTCACCCTGAGCGGGCTCACCCTCGTCGTCTCTCCGCTCATCGCGCTGATGCAGGACCAGGTCGGCGCCCTGCGGCGTCGGGGCATCGCGGCGGCGTTCGTCACGAGCGCGCAGTCGGCAGCGCGGCGGGCCGCCGTGTGGTCCGCCGTAGGACGGCACGCCCTCACGCTGCTCTACGTCGCTCCGGAGCGGCTCGCCGAGGTCGGTGAGCGGCTCGCCGGCGAGCGCCCGGCACTCCTCGCCGTGGACGAGGCGCACTGCATCAGCGAGTGGGGGCATGAATTCCGCCCGCACTACCGCGCGCTCGGCCGGCACCGGCAGCTCCTCGGCATGCCGCCCACGCTCGCGGTGACGGCCACCGCGACGCCCGAGACCGCGCGCGACATCGTCCGCGTCCTCCGGCTCCGGCGGCCGGTGATCGTGCGCCAGCCGTTCGACCGCCCGAACTTGCGTTTCGAGGTGCGGCGTCTGGCACGGGAATCCGACCGGATGCGCGCCGCCGCGGATCTCCTGCGGCGGGAGGAGGGAACGGCCATCGTCTACGTGCCCACCAGGAACCGCACCGACGGGACGACGCGCGTGCTCCGCTGGTGGGGCGTGGCGGCGGAGCCGTACCACGCGGGGCTCCCGACGGCCGCACGGCGGGAGCTCCTCACCCGATTCGTGGCGGGCAACATCCGCGTGATGGTGGCGACGAACGCCTTCGGGATGGGCATCGACAAGCCGGATGTGCGGCTCGTCGTCCACCTCGGAATCCCCGCGCGGCCGGAGGCCTACTACCAGGAAGCGGGACGGGCCGGACGCGATGGGCGTCCGGCCCGCTGTGTGATGCTCTGGATTCCGCCGGATCTCCAGTTGGCGACGTACCTCTCCGGCACCGGACCGGCCGCAGCCCGCGGGCTCGCCGCGATGCGGCGCTACGTCCGCACGCGGGGATGCCGCCGGCGTCTCCTGCTCGAGTATCTCGGCGATCGCGCGCCGGCGTGCAGCGGTTGCGATCGCTGCGGGTGAGCCCTCCTCAATCCGTCCGCTGGCCCTTACCCGCCACCACGGCGTTGTACAGCCAGCCGAAGATCAGTCCGCCGATCGCACCGTCGAGGAGGGCGTAGAGCGCCACCACGATGACGGAGCCAAACCCGGCCGGCCCCTGATACCCCGGATAGATGCTCCGTCCCAAATCGAGGAACGCGGCGCCGTACGGCGGCCACAAGAGGTTGCACAGCCCGACCACGAAAAAGCTTCCGCCCCACACCACGGCGGCGGCGAGAGCCATACCCTTCAGGTTGAGTCGCATGAACGGCCTCCGAAATGGGAGAATGAACGCCCCTTCAGATAGCCCCTGGGACACGCGGGCGCCAGAGCGGTTCCCGCGTTCCCTCCGGCGGCCCACCACCATAACTTGCGAGAGGCCTCGGCAAGGAGTTCGGCGTGCCACCCTGGGTAGAGACGTTGGTGCACATCCTCGCGAATCCGCTGCTCGCGCCGATTCTCCTCTCGGTCGGGATCCTCGGACTCCTGATCGAGATCAAGACGCCGCATTTCGGCATCTTCGGCACCATCGGCCTGCTCGCGCTCGCGGCCTTCTTCGGGAGCCACTATTTGGTGGGGCTCGCCGGCGCGGAGGTGTTCGTCCTGCTGGGGATCGGACTCCTCTCGATGCTGATCGAGGTCTTCGTCATTCCCGGATTCGGTTTTGCCGGCATCATCAGCATCGTCTCGCTTGGCGCGGGAATCTTCCTCGCGCTGATCGGCAGCCTCCCGACCTGGGTGGACATCGCGCGTGCCACGGGCATTCTCGCGGTCACCGTCGGGATCATCATCGCCGCGATCTATGGCATCGTCCGCGAGCTCCCTACCAGCCGCCGGTGGCGGGGGATCTTCCTCCAGACCGCGAACGAACGTGCCGAGGGGTACATCTCGGCGGCGCCGCGCCCGGAGTTGGTGGGCAAGGAGGGAATCGCGGCCACCGACCTGCGGCCGTCGGGCGCGGCGATCGTCGACGCCGAACGGCTCGACGTCGTCTCGGAAGCCGGGTATATCCCGAAGGGAACACCGCTCACGGTCGTGCGCTCCGAGGGATATCGCCTCGTCGTGCGCCCGCTCGCCGGATAGCCTCAGCCCTCACGAGGAGCTCGCATGGATACAAGTGGGAGTATCGGTCCCGCGTTGATCATCGGCGTCATCGTCGTTGGCTTCTTCTTCGTCAGCATCGTGCTGTACTTCATTCCGTTCGGCCTCTGGATCCAGGCGCTCGCGGCCGGCGTGCGGATCAACATCGGGACGCTGGTCGGCATGCGGCTCCGGAAGGTCAATCCGTCGTCCGTGGTGCAACCGCAGATCAACGCCACGAAGGCCGGGCTGCATCTCGGTATCGATCTGCTCGAAGGGCACTACCTGGCCGGCGGCAACGTGGACCGGGTGGTCAAGGCGCTCATCGCGGCGGACAAGGCGGGGATCGAGCTCGACTTCAAGAAGGCCACCGCGATCGACCTCGCGGGCCGCGACGTGCTCGAGGCCGTACAGGTGTCGGTGAACCCCAAAGTCATCCAGACCCCGAAGGTCGCCGCAATGGCGAAGGATGGCATTCAGCTCATCGCGCTCGCCCGGGTGACGGTGCGCGCCAACATCAATCGGCTCGTGGGCGGCGCGGGTGAGGAAACGATCCTGGCCCGCGTGGGTGAGGGGATCGTCAGCACGATCGGCTCCGCCGAATCCCACAAGGCCGTGCTCGAGAACCCCGACAAGATCTCCAAGACGGTGCTCGCCAAGGGGCTCGACAGCGGCACCGCGTTCGAGATCCTCTCGATCGACATCGCGGACGTGGACGTCGGGAAGAACATCGGCGCCCAGCTCCAAACCGATCAGGCCGAGGCCGACAAGCGTATCGCGCAGGCCAAGGCCGAGGAGCGCCGCGCGATGGCGGTGGCCGAAGAGCAGGAGATGAAGGCACGCACGCAGGAGATGCGGGCCAAGGTGGTGGAGGCCGAGGCACAGGTGCCGCTCGCCCTCGCGGGTGCCTTCCAGAGCGGGCATCTCGGCGTGATGGACTACATGCGCTACAAGAACGTCGAAGCCGACAGCGAGATGCGGCAGGCGATCGCGAAGGGCGGACCTGATACCTCGAGGGCGATTTGATGCTCGCCTCGTCCGACGGTGGGACGCTCGTTCAGTTTCTGCTGATCGGCGTGTTCATTCTGTTCGGGCTGATCGGACGCAGCAACAAGTCGCGCCGGGGGAAGACCTCGACGCTCGCGCGGCCGCCGCGACCGGTGCCGCGGCCCACCCGGTCCGCTGGAGCGCCCGCGCGCCAGCGGACCTATCGGGTGCAATCCGGCGTCGAGGGACGCGGTGTGGATCTCGACCGAATGTCGCCGGGCGACGCCAATGAGAATCCGGCGTGGCTCGCGGGGATCAACGAGAAGCCCGTAGATCTCGAGGACGAGACACCGGCCCAGGCTGCCGCCGAGGCGGCCGCGGAGCCGCCGCCCGAAGCCCCCGCCGTCGTGAGCGAGGGGCCTCCGGCGCGTCTCGACGTGGCGGACGCGCGCCGCGCGATCGTTCTCAGTGAGATCCTCGGGCCGCCGGTCTCCCTCCGGCGCTAGGCCCGCCCGGGTGCCGGCACGCCGGCACACCCAAACCGTCCCTCTCGATATATTCTCGTCATGAGCGAATCCCCGTTTCTGACATCCGAGCACCAACAGGTGCGCGATATGGTCCGCGAGTTCGCGGATCGCGAGATCCGTCCGGTGGCACGCGAGCTCGATCGTGACAGCCGGTTTCCCTGGGACAACGTCAAGAAGATGGGCGAGCTCGGCCTCCTCGGTGCGCCGTGGTCGGACGAGCTCGGCGGCGCGGGGCTCGATTACCTCTCGTACATCCTGATCGTGGAGGAGCTCGCCAAGGTCGACGCGAGCCACGCGATCACCGTCTCGGCGCACACCACGCTCGGCACCTCGCCGATCGTGCACTTCGGCACGGAAGCGCAGAAGAAGCGCTTCGTGCCGTTGCTCGCGTCGGGGAAGGTGCTCGGCGGCTTCGGGCTCACGGAGGCGGGAGCGGGATCCGACGCCGGCGGCACCGCCACCTTCGCCGAGGACAAGGGCGATCACTACGTGATCAACGGCGCCAAGGTCTTCTGCACGCACGGCGGCGTGGGCGAGATCTTCGTCATCACCGCGCGCACCGATCCCAAGCCCAAGCAGCGGAATCACGGGATCAGCTCCTTCATCGTCACCAAGGAGACGTGCGACCCCGAGGAGACCGCACGGGTGGGGATCGGTCACGACGCCGACCTGCCGGCGATTCCGGGGTTCACGGCGGGCAAGAAGGAAGAGAAGATGGGCTGGCGCGCATCAGACACGCGGGAGCTGATCTTCGAGGATGCGATCGTGCCCAAGGAGAACCTGCTCGGCGAGTTGGGGCAGGGCTTCGTGAACTTCTTGAAGACCCTCGACTCCGGGCGCATCGGAGTCGCGGCCCTCTCGCTCGGCATCGCCGAGGGAGCGCTCGAGCAGAGTCTCCGCTATAGCTCCGAACGGAAGCAGTTCGAACGGCCGATCGCGGCCTTCCAGGGCGTCCACTTCCAGATCTCGGACATGGCCACCGACATCGAAGCCGCCCGGCATCTGGTCTACCACGCCGCCTGGCTCAATCAGCGGGGGCTGCCGCACAAGAAGGAGGCCGCGATGGCCAAGCTCTTCGCCTCCGAGCTCGCCATGCGGGCCACTACCACGGCCGTTCAGCTCCATGGCGGCTACGGCTACACCACGGACTATCCCGTCGAGCGCATGATGCGGGACGCCAAGGTGTGCGAGATCGGTGAGGGGACGAGCGAGGTCCAGCGCATGGTGATCGCCCGCCAGCTGCTCGGTCGGATCCTCGACTGAACTCTAGGTCTATTGACCTAAGTCGCCGCATTGCATATTCTTACGTTGTGAGTTCTTGTAGCCTTCACACCGGCTCGATCTCCACCATAGGGGAGTCGCTGCTCGTCACCTGCCGCTCCCGGCGCACCGGCGTCGGGGAGAGGCCGGCACGATCGGGGCAGGGAGTCTCCCGGAGCGGGTTCGGCTCATCGACACATTCCGGTCCGGCCACGGCGGCGCGTATGGTGCCCCGACGGGGTGTCGGGCCCGAGGACAACCAGTTTGAAACGCGAAATTTTGATCTCCGGGACGCCGCGCGAGACGCGCGTCGCGATCCTGGAGGACGATCGTCTGGTCGAGCTCCTGATCGACCGGCCCGAAATGCGCCGCAGCGTCGGCAACATTTATCGAGGCAAGGTCGAGGCGGTACTTCCAGGCATCCAGGCGGCATTCGTTGACATCGGACTCGAGAAGAGCGCCTTCCTGCATGCATCGGATCTGATCGAGCCCGACGAAGACGACGAAGACGACGACGACGAGGGTGGCCGCGGTGGGCGCCGCGCCAAGCTGCCCAACATTCAGGACCAGGTGAAGCGGGGCGAGACGATTCTCGTCCAGGTCACCAAGGAACCGATCAGCACGAAGGGCCCCCGCGTCACCACGCAGATCTCCCTCCCGGGCCGGTTCCTCGTCTACCTCCCCTACGCCTCCAAGATCGGCGTGAGCCGGAAGATCGCCTCGCGGGAGGAACGCGGGCGGCTCCGCGAGATCGTCGGCAAGCATCTGCCCAAGGACGCGGGCGGCGTGATCGTCCGTACGGTGGCGGAAGACGTCACCGACGACCAGATCCGCCGCGAGATGAAGTCGCTGCTGGCGCTCTGGAAGAAGATCAAGCGCAAGGCCACGTTCGTGCGGCCTCCCGCACTCGTCCAGCGCGAGGCCTCGCTCACGAGCGGGATCATCCGCGACCTCTTCAGCGAGAAGGTCGACAAGCTCTACGTCGACTCCACTCAGCTCTACGACGAGATCGAGCATTACCTGGAGCAGGTGGATCCCGAGCTCCTCGAGCGTGCCACGCGCTACGAGGGTCCGGTGCCGCTCTTCGACAAGTTCGATATCGAGTCCGAGATCGCGAACCTCTACAAGCGGCGCGTGGATCTCCCATCGGGCGGGTACGTGATCATCGAGCCCACCGAGGCGCTCGTCTCGATCGACGTGAACACCGGCCGCTATACGGGCAAGAAGGATCCCGAGAAGACCATCCTCAAGACCAACATGGACGCGGCGCGCGAGATCGCGCGACAGCTCCGGCTCCGCGACATCGGTGGGATCATCGTGATCGATTTCATCGACATGGAGACCCAGTCGAACCGGGACAAGGTCCTGCACGAGCTTCGGAGCGCGCTGGGCCGCGATCGGGCACGCACCCGGGCCTTCCAGATCTCGGATCTGGGCCTGATCGAGATGACCCGCCAGCGGGTCCGCCCCTCGCTCTGGCACTCGATGACCAATCCCTGTCCCGCCTGCAACGGCACGGGCCGGGTCTTCCGGCCGGAGGTGGTGGTGGGCCGGCTCGAGCGGACGCTCCGGCGCGTGGCGCATGCCTCCAAGGAGAAGCACCTCAGCGTACGGCTCCACCCCGAGGTGGCGCTTTTCCTGCTGGAGCAGGAGCCGAATTTCCTGAAACAGCTCCGGAAGGCCACCAAGATGGACCTGGACATCCGGGACGATCCCGGGATGGGCGTCGACGAGTTCCGGCTGGTGGCGCAGCCGGCGGGGCGGGACGTGACGCAGAAATACGCGGTCGCGTAGGAGGGGAGCAGGGAACAGGGAACGGTACCCTCCGCATTCGGCCCCGCTTCGTCGTGCGGCCGCCGGCAATCGGGCGGCACCGCTCCCCGCTCCCGCCGATGCCCTTGACCCAAATGTAAGCCCCCGAGTAAGTTTGCTGTCTATGTCCTACGCCATTTTCAAGGCCGCCGGCCAGCAATTTCGCGCGGAAAAGGGAGCCACCGTCCGCGTCCCCCTGCTCAAAGCCGAGCCGGGGAGCAAGGTCACGTTCGACGAGGTCCTCCTCTCCAGCGACGGCAAGAAGATCTCGGCCGGCCAACCCACGGTGAAGGGCGCCAAGGTCACCGCCGAGGTCGTGCGCCATGGCCAGGACGACAAGATCTACGTCTTCCGCTTCAAGCGCCGGAAGAACTACCGCCGCAAGACGGGACACCGGGCAGACTTCACCGAGCTCAAAATCACCGACGTGAAGGTCGGCTGAGGCAGATATGGCACATAAGAAGGGCGTCGGCTCGAGCCGCAACGGTCGCGATTCCAACCCGCAGTATCTCGGCGTCAAGAAGTTCGGCGGCGAGTTCGCGCGGGCGGGGAACATCCTGGTTCGCCAGCGCGGCACCAAGTTCCATCCCGGGACCAACGTGCGCCGCGCCACCGACGACACCCTCTTCGCGGTCGCGGACGGGATCGTCAAGTTCGAGCACAAGGACAAGAAGCGGCTCAAGGTGAGCGTCTATCCGCAGGCGGCCGCCGCCTCCTGAGTGAGCCGAACGGACGGAGATAGAAACGGGGCCCCGATCCGCGATTGCGGATCGGGGCCTCACGCTTGAGCGGGCGCCTTCGTGGTATCCTCGGCCTGAAGGCCGGGCTCGGCCCATTGGCGCGCTGAAGCGCGATCGATCACACGCCCTTCAGGGCGGACGCCCGGAGGGCGCGCCGAGTCCGGGCTTCAGCCCGGGATATCCCCGACGCGCCCCCGCTGCCCCCCTCAGTACGTCGGCGGCAATGTCTTGTACCGCTCGAAGAGCTCGTGCTGGCGCGAGTCCTTGGGCACCGCCTTCCCTCGTATGAAGACCGCGGACGGATACGAGGAGAACTCGAACGGATCGCCGGTCCAGACCACGACGTTCGCGACCTTGCCAGGCTCGAGGGACCCGTAGCTCCCATTGATCTCGAGCTCCCGTGCGGCATCGAGAGTGACCGCACGGAGCGCGTCGTCCCACGCCATCCCGTTCGCCACGGCGTTCCCCGCCGACTGGCGCACGTCACGCGTGTTGTGCGAGTCGAAGCTCGCGATCGCAACCGTCACCCCTGCCTTCCGGAGCAGCGCCGCGTTGTCGAGCCGGGGGCTCAACGCATCGTACGAGGGGATGTCCACCAGCGGATCGAGCAGCACCGGCACGCCCGCCGCCTTGATCTCGTCGGCAACCTCCCACCCCTCGGCCGCGCCAACCAAGATCAGCTTGAGCTTGTATTCCTTCGCGAGACGCAGTGCATTCTCGATGTCCGAGCGCCGGTTCGCCGCGATCATGATGGGCAGCTTGCCGTGAAGCACCGGCAACAACGCCTCGAGATCGGCCACGGGCGCCGACAACTCCTGCATCCCGTTCTTCCGGTAGTCCGCCGTCCGCCTCTCGTAGTCGAGCGCGTCGGCGAAGAGCCGCCGCATCCGTTCCATCATCCCGGCCCGCGAGCCGCCACCCGCGTCCTTGGCCGCCTCGTCGAGCGCTGCGACCATCGCGACAGGCGACTTGACCGCCATGTCCTCGATCCGATCCCCCATCAGATCGAGCGCCACCG
>DATFMZ010000126.1:0-9993 GCA_035266665.1 Gemmatimonadales bacterium
ACGGTCTTGCCGACACCGGCGCCGCCGAAGAGGCCGGCCTTGCCGCCCCGCTCAATCGGGGCGAGGAGATCGATCGCTTTGATTCCGGTCTCGAACACCTCACTTCCGATGCGGCGGTCGGCGAGTGGAACGGGCGCGCGGTGAATGGGGCGCCACTCGACGTCGTCCGGAAGCGGCATACCGTCGAGCGGCTCGCCGAACACGTTGAGCACTCGGCCGAGCAATGCGTCGCCGACGGGCATGCGGAGCGGCTCGCCGGTATCCGTGACCGGAGCGCCGCGTGCGAGCCCTCGCGTCGATCCCAGCGCCACCGCGCGCACGGTGTGGGCGTCGCGATGGGCGGCCACCTCGAAGACCATGCGCTCCCCCTCCGCCGTGAGCAGCTCGCGCCTGAGCGGCGGGAGGGACCCGTCGGGAAACACGATGTCCACGACGCCGCCGTGCACGGCGGTGACGATGCCATCGGCGGAGGGCGCGGGCGCGGTCATCGATGGAGTGCCGCCTCGCGCCTTCTGGCCGGTGCCGACGTCGGCGCCGGCGCGACGCGCTCGGCTGCCGCGACCACGTGCTTCACGGCGAGGAAGCTGTCGGGGCTCACCGAGATCGAATCGATGCCGTGGGCCACGAGGAACCGGGCGAAGTCGGGATGGTCGCTCGGCGCCTGGCCGCAGATCCCGGTCGGTGTCGCGCTCGCGTGCGCGCGTCGCAGGAGGTCGGCGATGGCCGTCGTGACCGCCGCATTGCGCTCGTCGAACAAGCCGCTCAGCGCGGCGCTGTCGCGATCCACGCCGAGGATGAGCTGCGTCAGATCGTTGGAGCCGATCGAAAATCCGTCGAACCGCTCCGCGAATCCCTCGGCCAGAAAGACGTTCGCCGGGATCTCCGCCATCACGTAGACCTGCAGGCCATGCTGCGCGCGGACGAGCCCGTTCTCGGCGAGCACCGCGAGGACGGCGTCGGCTTCCTCGAGCGTGCGGCAGAAGGGAATCATCACGATGATGTTGTCGAGTCCGATCTCCTCGCGCGCCTTGCGGACCGCACGGCACTCCAGCGCGAACCCTTCGCGATACCCTTCGCCGTAGTACCGGCTCGCGCCGCGCCACCCGAGCATCGGGTTCTCTTCCTTCGGCTCGAATGCCGCGCCCCCGATGAGGCGTGCGTACTCGTTCGTCTTGAAGTCGCTCATCCGGACGATCACGGGATGCGGATGATGCGCCGCCGCGATGCGGGCCATGCCGCGCGCGAGCGTGTCCACGAAGTAGGCGGTCTTGTCCTCGTACGCCCGCGTCAACTCGGCGATGCGTCGTCGGGCCGAGCGATCCCGCAGTTCCCGATAATGCACGAGCGCCATCGGATGGATCTGGATGATGGAGCCGATGATGAACTCCATGCGGGCGAGCCCAACACCGTCGGTCGGCAAGCGCCACCAGCGGAACGCCGCCGTGGGATCCGCGAGGTTGATCATGATCTTGGTGCGCGTCGCGGGGATCGCGGTCGTATCGATCTCCCGGACGTCGACCTGGGCGATGCCGGCATAGACCCGCCCCTCGTCTCCCTCCGCGCACGAGACGGTCACGTCCATCCCGTCGCGCAGGACGGTCGTGGCGTTGCCGGTGCCGACGATCGCGGGCAGACCGAGCTCACGGCTCACGATCGCCGCGTGGCTGGTGCGTCCGCCGTGATCGGTCACGATGGCGGCGGCCTTCTTCATGACGGGAACCCAGTCGGGATCCGTCATCGTGGTGACCAGCACGGCCCCCGGTTTGAAGCGGTCGATCGCCTCCGGGCTTCGGAGACGACACACGGTTCCGGTCGCGATCGCGTCGCCGATCGCGAGGCCCACGGTGAGCCGCTCACCGTGTGACGAGAGATGATAGGTCTTGAGCGCGCCGGCCTCGCGGCGCGATTGAACGGTCTCCGGGCGCGCCTGCACGACGTAGAGCGCACCGGTCTCACCGTCCTTCGCCCATTCCATGTCCATCGGCTGGCCGTAGTGGCGCTCGATCACCGCGGCCCAGCGGGCGAGCGTGAGCACCTCCGCGTCCGTCAGCACGAAGGCCGCACGCGCGCGCCGAGTGGTGGTCACGAGCTTCGTGGTGCCGCCGTCGCCGCGCGCGTAGACCATCTTGGACTGCTTGCCGCCGAGCGCGCGCTCGATGATCGGGATCAGCTCCGGACGATCGAGCAGCGGTTTGAAGACGTGATACTCGTCGGGCTCGACCATCCCCTGCACGACCGTCTCCCCGAGACCCCAGGCCGCCGTGATCAGGATGCTGCGCGGGAACCCCGTCTCGGTATCGATGGAAAACATCACGCCGGCGCCCCCACGGTCGGAGCGCACCATCTCCTGCACCCCGATCGACAGGGCCACGTCCATGTGCCCGAAGCCGTGGAGCTCTCGATAGGCGATGGCGCGATCGGTGAAGAGGGACGCATAGCACTTGCGACACGCCTCGAGCAGGGCGCCCTCCCCGTGGACGTTCAGGAACGTTTCGAGCTGCCCGGCGAAGCTCGCCTCCGGCAGGTCTTCCGCGGTCGCGCTGCTCCGGACGGCGACGCTCCGAATGGCATGTCCCACCCGCTCGGCGAGTTGGCGATAGGCGAGACGGATCGCGTGCTCCAACTCGTGCGGGAGGTCGGCATCGAGGATCAGCGCGCGGGCCGCTCGGCCCACGTCGGCGAGGTTGGCGTGATCGGGTCGGAGGCCGGCGAGGGTGGACCCGAGGCGGTCGGTCAGCCCGTTGGCGTCGAGGAACCGCCGATAGGCGGTTGCCGTGGTGGCGAAGCCGTCCGGGACCCGAATCCCCGCGTCCGCGAGGGTGGAGAGCATCTCGCCGAGTGAGGAGTTCTTGCCGCCGACGATCGGCGTGTCCGACCGCGAGAGGTCGGCGAACCAGCGAATCAACGAGCTATCGGGTGTCATCGTGAGACTCCTTGGGCGCGGAAGCGTCGGCGCCCAGGCGAACGTCGACTTCGTGGGTTCCGCCGGCGGGATCGAGCGGGATGCGTGACGATGCGAGGGGGACACCGTCGAGCGTCACGTTGAGCACCCGCGCGGGGGCCCGGTCCGGGTTGCGGACGTGAATGCGGTATTCGGTGGCGCCGTGTCGCCAGGTGGCGTCGAAGCCCTGCCAGGCGGTCGGCAGATGCGGGTCGATCACGAGTCCGTCACCATCGCGCCGGAGCCCGAGGAGGATCTCGACGCCGAGCCGATACATCCACGACGCCGAGCCCGTGTACCACGTCCATCCGGCGGCCCCGGGGCGGGGGAGAGCGGTCGAGATGTCGGCGGCGACGACGTAGGGCTCACCGCGATAGCGTTCGACACCCGCCCAGGTGGCGGTGCGGTTCACGGGATTGAGCCAATGCAGGAGCTCGCCGAGCCGGTCGCCCTGTCCGAGCAGACCGGTCGCCCACGCCACCCAGATCGCCGCGTGCGTATACTGGCCGCCGTTCTCGCGCACGCCGGGCGGATACGCGCGGATGTAGCCCGGGTCCCGGAGCGCGCGGTCGAACGGCGGCCAGAAGAGCCGGACGAGTCGCAGATGCTCGTCCGACAGCTCGCGCTCGACCGAGCGCATCGCGATCTCGGCGCGATCGGGATCGCCGGCGCCGCTCAGGACCGCCCAGGCCTGCGCGATCGCGTCGATCCGGCACTCGGAGTTCTCGACGGAGCCGAGCGGCGCGCCGTCGTCGTAGTAGCCCCGCCGGTACCATCCGCCATCCCAGCCGTCGCGCTCGGCGGCCGCCACGATCGCGTCGGCCCGCGCTCGGAGATCGGCCGCGCGATCGGGATCCTCACGCCGCGCCGCGATCGATGCAAAGGCGCGGAGCGTGGCGGCGAAGAACCAGGCGAGCCAGACACTCTCCCCGCGTCCGTGCGCCCCGACGCGATTCATGCCGTCGTTCCAGTCGCCGGTGCCGAAGAGCGGTAGGCCGTGCACGCCGCGCCGATCAGCGTGGTCCAGCGCACGGAGGCAGTGGTCGTACAACGAGTCCGTGGATGCGCCGCGCGCATACGATCCGTAGCGGTCGTCTTCATCGGTCCGGAGCGGCGAGCCGCTCAGATACGGCACGGGTTCGTCGAAGATGGCGGCGTTGCCCGTGACCGTGGCGTAGTGCGCGGCGGCGTACGGAAGCCAGAGCAGGTCGTCGGAGCACCGCGTGCGCACGCCTTCGCCCGAACCCGGGTGCCACCAGTGCAGGACGTCGCCCTCCTGGAACTGGTGCGCCGCCGCCTCGAGGATGTGTGCGCGCGCGCGCGGTGGGTCGATCGGGGCGAGAGCGAGAATGTCCTGGAGCTGGTCGCGGAACCCGAAGGCGCCGGAGGACTGGCTCAGGGCCGAGCGGGCCCAGAGGCGGCAGGCCGTGGCCTGGTAGAGCAGCCAGCCGTTCAACATCACGTCGAGTGCCGGATCGGGCGTATGCACGGTCACCGTGTCCAGGAGCGTCTCCCATTGTGCGCGCGAGGCCTCCCGAGCGCCCGCGGCCGCCGCCGGATCGTGGTACGCGATCGCGAGCCGTCGCGCGGCGTCACGATCGGCGCCGTCGCCCAGCGCGAAATGCACGGTGCGGCGCTCGCCCGGCTCGAGCTGGACGTAGATCTGTAGGGCGCCGCAGGCATCGCCGCCGGCGCGCACGGTCCCGGCGGGGCCGATGCGTCGGAGCGCCGCGGGTGCCGATGGATCGTCCGCGGGACCCACGAATTCGATGCGGTCCGTGGTGAGTCCGTGCGGCGGCGCGCTCGCCGTGAGGAACGCCACCCGGGCCGCATACGACGGGTGGAAGGGATTCCGGACGATGAGCGCCTGTGCGTCGTGATCGTATTCCGGCACCAGGTGGGGGCCGGTGCGATGCCGCGAGGTGCCGAGCACCCATTCGACGTAGTACGTCGCCGTGAGCCGGCGGAGGCGGTCCGTCGTGTTCTCGAGCGTGACCTCGATCAGCTTGACCGGATCGTCCGGCGGCACGAGCAGGCGCGTCGTCTGCCGCAGCCCGTGACTCTGACGGGCGAACGACGCGTACCCACGGCCGAACCGCACCGTGCACGGGCCGGGCGGACCCGCCGGGGCGGGTGTGGACGACCAGACCTCGCCGGTCTCCTCGTCGCGGAGATAGAGAATCTCACCCGGAACGTCCATGACCGGGTCGTTCCGCCACGGAGTCAGGCGGCGCTCGGCGCTGTTCACGGCCCAGGTGAATCCGCCGCCCGAAGCGGACACGATGAACCCGAAGGTGGGATTCGACACCACGTGCACCCACGCCCGCGGCGGCCGCGTCTGGGCGTCCACCCGGAGCACGTACTCGCGTCCATCCGGCGTGAACCCGCCCAACCCGTTGTCGAAGACGAGGCGTTCATCCGCGGCGGGCTCGGCGGGGCCCGGCGGCTCGACGGATCGGACGGGTGTGAACGCCGGCAGGCGGGGTGGCGACTCGTCGAGCGCCGCGAGCTGCTCGGCGATCGTGCGGAGCGTGTCGAGCACGACGCGCGCCGCCGACTCGATGAGTCGGCGATCTGCCGGCGACAGCTCGCTCGCCCGGATCACGAAGACGCCCCCGGAGCGGCCCCGCCACGGATCGGCACCCGCTTCGGTGATCAGTGTGCCGAGTCGCTCGTAGTACGGCTGCTCGTAGCCCGCCGACACCTCGTCGAGGAGCACGAGGTCGATCTCACACCCTTTCCGCCGGAGCAAGGCGTGGGCCTTGAGCGCCGTGCGAATGACCGCGAGCTGGCTCGCCCGCTCGCCCGTCGCGCGCACGACGAGGATCGGTCGGTCGCCCGATATCCCGAAGCGCCAGAGCTCGTGTTGCGACGCCCGCTCGCCGGCGAGCACGTCGTTGCCGGGGCGCAGCCGTGCGTCGGGGGCGATCAGCGCGGAGAAGAGCCGCTGCACGATTCGGGCTTCGTCGGGGAGGACGTTCAGCGCGTTCAAGGCGCCTTCGGCCTGCACCGCGGCCTCTTCGAAGGCGCGCTCGATGTGCGACCAGCTCGCGTACGTCTGCACCCGGCTCAGAATCTCGTCGCGCGATTCGGCCACCCCGGTGACGAACGCGAGCGACACCTCCTGGCCGGGGCCGATGTCCAGCGTGCAGCGCGCGGCGGCGAGTGGATCGAGTGTCGCGCCCGCCGTTCCCGTGAGGGGTCCCCGCGTGACCAATGCCGCCGGCCGACGCGCCGAGCCGCCGGGGCCGAAGAAGCGCGCGCGGTCGGTTTCGAACGTGCACCCGACGCGTACCGAAGCCGGTGCGACGACGACGTGTCCGAGGAAGAGCTCCGCGGGATCGGGGCCGCCCGGACGTCGTCGGAAGACCATGCTGCGGGTGCGCGGATGAATCTCGCTCTCGACGAAGAGCTTGGCGAACGCCTGATGGCGGAGATCGTCGGACGGCGGCGCGAGCGAGACTTCGAAGACGCCCGTGAGGGCGATGCGGCGCGCGCGGCGCGACTCGTTGGTCAGCGTCACGCGCCGGATTTCCACGTCGTCGCCCGGCGGAACGGTCACCACCACGCGCGCCGCGATTCCGTGCGCGCGCGCGCGATACTCGGCGGCGGCGGGGGAGAAGAGCGCCGAGCGTTCTCCCGCGCCGTCGTGCACGGGTTGCGCACCGACCGACCAGAGCGTCCCGTGATCGCGGTCCTGGAGGTAGATCCAGTGGCCCCACTGATCCACGCCGGATTCGGCACGCCAGCGCGAGAGCGCCCGCCCGCGCCACCGGCTGCCGCCGCCGCCCTTGCCGGTGAGGAGCACGCTGTAGCGTCCGTTCGAGAGGATGTGCAGCTGCGGCGTCGCCGCGGGATGCACCGGCCAGGCGGCGTAGCGCGCGCGTCGCGGCGGTGCGATGCGTGCGACCCCCATCTCCGGCCGGTAGATCGGCACGTGTCGCGGGACCTGCTCGAAGAGCAGGTACTCGACGCTCGCGATGCGCGCGTCCTGCTGGAACCGTCGCACCGTCGCGTTGCCGGCGAGATGGTTGGCGAGCGCCACGAGGATCATGCCCTGGTGGTGGCTCATGTAGGCACGCACCACGCTCGGGGTCTCCTCGGGGCCGGCGTCGGCCACGCCGAAGTCGAGCGCTTCGTACAACCCGTACGGCCCGACGGCGCCCAGGGTCTCCAGGTGTCGGAGGTTGGCGACGACGTTTCGCGGCGCGATCGGCAGCCCGAGGAGCGACGCATAGGGCGCGACGACGAGACGATCGCCGAGGCCATGCTTCAGCCCGAGGCCCGGCACGCCGAACGCGCGGTACTGATACTGTCCGTCCGGACCGAGTTGATCGAAGGCCGACTCGGAGATGCCCCAGGGGATGCCGTGCCGTCTCCCAAAGCGCTCCTGGGTGTGAATCGCGGCCTCGCATCCCGCGGCGAGGAGCGACTGATCCGGCTGCTCCACCAGCAGGGAGGGCATCAGGTACTCGAACATCGTCCCGCCCCACGAGAGGAGCACGCGGCGCCCGCCGACCCGGCCGAATGGTCGGCCCAGATGCAGCCAGTGTCGCTCGGGGACGTCACGCTTCGCGATGGCCACGAGACTCGAGAGCCGAGCTTCCGATGCCAGCAGGTCGTAGTAGCTGTTGTCGAGGCGCCCCGCATCGACGTCATACCCGATGTGGAAGACCTGCCGATCGCGGTTGTACAGGAATCCGAAGTCCATCTCGGCCACGAGCGTTGCCGTGCGCTCCGCGACGGCGTGCAACTCGGTCAGCACCTCGCGTGCCCGTTGCGCCCCGTGCGCGAGCGCCTCGGCGTATCGCTGCCGTGCCTCCGGATCCGGGATCGACACGGCCGTCCATTCGGCCGGCGGCTCGGCCGCCTCGGCGAGCGTCGGGAATCGGTGCGGCAGCTCCGCCGGCGCCGCACCCGCTTCGAACGCTCCCGCCCATGGGGCGAGGGCATCGAGCTCGAGCAGGACACGATCCGTTTGGTAGCGCAGCCGCTCGATCCACGTACGCAGCTCACGCAGCCGTACCGGATCGATCGCATCGCCCGCCGCTTCCACGACGTCGGCGAGCGCGCGCTCGAGGGCCGGGATACCGTCCGTGCGGAGCCGGCGCGTCGCGGACGCGAGTGCTACGGGCGGCGTCGGTGACGCGTCGAGCCGTGTGGCGAACTCCTCCACCTCCCGTGTGAGCGTGGCCGTCTCGGGGATGTCGGGGGGCAGGCGCTCCACGCATTCCCGGAACACATCCAGGGTGTCCGCGAGGCCGCGCCAGAGTGCCGGCGCGACCACGGGGGCGCGTGCCAGGTCGAGACACCCCTGGCGCACGGCGACGAGCGCGGCGGCGAGGTTGCCGCTGTCCACCATCGAGATGTAGCGCGGCCTCAGGGGTTCGCGCGTTCGCAGATCCGTCCAGTTGAAGAAGTGTCCGCGAAATCGCTGCAGCTGCGCGAGGCCGTCCATCTTGTTGGTGAGTGTCGTGCCAAGTGAGCGCAGCCCGAGGTACCCGAGATCGTAGGCCGCGAAGGTGGACAGCAGGCCCAAGCCGATGTTCGTCGGCGACGTGCGGTCCGCGACTCTGGCGATCGGCGCTTCCTGGACGTGATCGGGCGCGAGCCACGCGTGATCGGGGCTCAGAATGCGTTCGAAGTAGAGCCACGTGCGACGCGCCACCCGGCGCAACCTCGCCCGCTCACCCACGGTGAGAATCGGCACCGCGCGGCGCAGGGGTCGGCTCAGGACGTGCGCGACTTCGGGGGCCACCAGCCACGCGAGCAGAAACGGGATCGCCGATGGGAGCGATGCGGGTGCGAGGACGAGCACCGCGCCGGCGCCCACGAGGCCGAGCGTGGGCGAGGCGGCGGTCTGGCGCCACACGACGCCCGCCCGCGTGGCATGCCGGAGTGCGCGCGCGGTGAGGGCGGCCGACTGCCATTCGAGGAGATGACGCCGCGTCACGACGAGGCGCGTCAATGTGCGGGCTACGGCGTCGAGCACCGTCGCCGCCTCGACCACGAGGAGGACGAGCGCGAGGAGCCACCGGAGTGCGTCGGTCCAGACGCCGTGCATCGCGCGCGTGACCGTAGGCCGCCACGCCGCGCCCGCGACGAGGCGGTTGGCCGACGTGGCGGCGCCGAGCGCGATGGGGATCGCGAAGGTCCCGGCGGCCACGAGCGTCCAGAACCAGGGCGATCCGGGAAGCGCGAGCCAACCCAAGACGAGCAACGCGAGCACCGCGGGTGCCGTCAGACTGCGTCGCAGGTTGTCGACGATCTTCCACCGATCGATCAGTGCGAGACGGTTGCGCGCGCGTGAGCCGTCGGCGAGCGGGACGCGCCGGCCCAGCCACGGGAGCAGTTGCCAATCGCCGCGCACCCAGCGATGCAGGCGGCGTACGTACCCCAGCACGTGCGACGGGAAGTCCTCGAGGAGCTGGACGTTCGAGACGAACGCCGCGCGGCCGTGGATGCCCTCGAACAAATCATGGCTCAAGAGCGCGTTGTCGGGCACGCGTCCGGCGAGCGAGCGTTCAAATGCCGCGACGTCGTAGATCCCCTTGCCCGCGTAGATGCCCGCGCCGAAGAGGTCCTGGTACGCGTCCGACGTGGATTGCCCGTAGAGGTCGAGTCCGGTGTCCCCCTCGAAGATCCGGGCGAACGGCGTCTCGCCGGCGCTCCGGCCGGCGACCTCGACGCGTGGCTGCAGCACGGTGTAGCCGGCGCGTACCCGGCCGGATGCATCGAAGGTCGCAGCATTCAACGGATGCGCGAAGGCGCCGATGAGCCGAGCGGCCACACCGCCCGGGAGCACGGTGTCCGCGTCGAGTGTGATCACATACCGCACCTGCCGGAGCGCGTCGACGCCGCCTGCCTCGACGACCAGGTCCGTGGTCTCGTCGCCGAGGAGCAGTCGATTCAGCTCGGACAGCTTCCCGCGTTTGCGCTCCCACCCCATCCAGCATCCCTCGGCCGCGTTCCAGCGTCGCGGACGATAGAGGAGCAGGAAATGGGCGTCCCCATCGGACGGGTACCGCCGGTTGAGGGCGTCCACGCCGGCC
>DATFMZ010000127.1:0-4973 GCA_035266665.1 Gemmatimonadales bacterium
GGAGGAGAAGAAGAAACGAGGGCAGAAAGGCCGTATAGCCGACGGCGAAGACGGTCACCGCCACCGCGTCGAGCGGGCGCTGGTCCGGTGGGCGCGTCAGGACCGCCGCCGCCATCACCACGATGATCCACGCCGCCGCGACGCACACCAGCGCGAGTGGCGTGAGACGCCCGGGCCAGCGGATCGCCGCATAAGCAAGGAGCGGCGTGAGCGCGGCACCGAGATAGCCGAGCGCCGCGAGCGGTCGGGCCCCGCGCGTTTGGGCCAGACGCACGACCTCGAAGACGCCGAGCACGCCGAGCACGGACATCACGAGCGCGAGCGGCCACCCGCCGAGATAGACGAGGCCTAGTGTTGCGGGGATCGCGACGACGGCGACGGCGATGCGTCGCGGGAGGGAGCTGGCCATCGGGAGTCTTCGGAGGTCCCGTCAGACCTCCATGATCTCCTCTTCCTTGCCTTTCACGATCGCGTCGACCTGCGCGATGGCGTCGTCGTGCAGCTTCTGGATCTCCTTCTCGCCGCGGCGCTTCTCGTCTTCGGAGACGTGTTCCAGCTTCTTGATCTGCGCGATGGCCTGCGTGCGGTGATGCCGGACGCTCACGCGCGACTCTTCGGCGAGCTTGTGGACGATCTTCACCAGCTCGCGGCGGCGCTCTTCGGTGAGCGGCGGGAGCGGCACGCGGATGAGCGTGCCGTCGTTGGCGGGGTTCAACCCCAGGTCGGCGGATTGGATGGCCTTCTCCACGGCGCCGATCAGCGATTTGTCCCACGGCTGCACGGTGAGCAGTCGTGGCTCGGGGGCACTCACGCTCGCCACCTGATTGAGCGGCAGCTGCTGGCCGTACGCGTCCACCCGCACCGTGTCGAGCAGGCTCGTCGTGGCCTTGCCGCTCCGGATGGTCGAGAACTCGTGCTTCGCGCTTTCGACGGCCTTGGCCATCTGCGCCTTGGTGTCGCGCTCGATCTCGGGAAGCGTAGTCATTGGACGAGGGTGCCGACGCGCTCGCCCCGGACCACGCGGGCCACGGCGCCGGACTGGTTGACGTTCATGACGACGATCGGCAGGGCGTTCTCCTTGCAGAGGCCGAACGCGTTCGCGTCCATCACGCGGAGACCCCGCACGATCGCATCCTGGAACGACAGCTCCGGCAGGAACTCCGCCTTTGGATCGACCTTGGGATCCGCGGTGTAGACGCCGTCCACGCTCGTCGCCTTGATCAAGAGGCTCGCCTCGATCTCGAGAGCGCGGAGCACCGCCGCGGTATCGGTGGAAAAGTACGGGTTTCCGGTGCCGCCCGCGAACAACACCACCCGTCCCTTCTCCAGGTGCCGCTGGGCGCGGCGCCGGATGTACGGCTCGGCCAGCTCTTCCATGCGGATGGCGGTCATGACGCGGGTCTCGACCCCCGTCCGCTCCAGGATGTCCTGCACGGCGAGCGCGTTGATCACCGTGGCGAGCATCCCCATGTAGTCCGCGGAGACGCGGTCCATCCCCTCTTCACTCGCCTTCGTGCCCCGCAAAATGTTGCCGCCCCCGAGCACGATACCGAGACTCGCGCCGAGGGCGTGCACCTGCTTGATCTCTTCGGTGAGCCGGCCGACCACCGAGAAGTCGAGCCCGAACCCACGCTCTCCGGCGAGCGCCTCGCCGGAGAGCTTGAGCAGGACGCGGGGATACGCGAGGGCCACTACTCGCCTCCTACCTCGAAGCGGACGAAGCGGCGGACCTGGACGTTCTCGCCAAGCTTGCCCGAGACGGCCTTCACGAGCTCGCCGACGGTGTGCTTGTCGTCCTTGACGAACGGCTGCTGCAGGAGCACCCGCTCCTCGTAGAACTTCTTGAGCTTGCCCTCGACCATCTTCTGCTGCACCGCCTCGGGCTTGCCGGACTCGGCCACCTGCGCCGCGATCACCGACCGCTCGCGCTCGAGCATGTCGGCCGGGACGTCTTCCTCCGCGACCGCGATCGGATTGGCCGACGCGATGTGGAGTGCCAGGTCACGCGCGAGCCCCTGGAAGTCTTCGGTGCGTGCGACGAAATCGGTCTCGCAATTGAGCTCGACCAGCACCGCCACCTTCCCGTTGAAGTGCACGTAGCTGCCGATGAGCCCCTCGGAGGTGCCCCGGCCCGCGCGCTTCTCGGCCTTCGCGATCCCCTTCTTGCGCAGGAGATCCACGGCCTTTTCCATGTCGCCGCCGGTCTCCTCCAGCGCCTTCTTGCACTCCATCATGCCCGCCTGGGTGCGGGCCCGCAGCTCGGCGATCTCCTTCGCCGTGATCTTCGTGGCCATTCTTCGTATCCGTTCTCTCGAAATGTGTAGTCCGCATGTGAGAACCGCCGCTTCCGGCCCCCTGGGGGCCCGAGAGCGGCGGTCGGCGTGGATTCCGGGCGACGGAGCGTTCAGCTCTGGTCGTCGCTCGTTTCCGCCGCCCCGGCGCCCTGCTCCTGCTCGGCGCCGTCCGCCGTCTCCCCGCCGTCGGCCTTGAGCCGTGCCGCGATCGCCTCGGGCTTCGGGCGCCGCTTCCGGCGGGGCTTCTTCCGCTTGCGCTTGTCGTCCGCCTCCGACTCGCCCTCGACGTCCGTGCTGTACGTGGAGAACTCGGTGTCCTCGGCCGCCTCGCGCTGGGGCGCCTGCGCCCGCGCCTCGGCGATCACGTCCACCAGCGCGCCGGTGATGAGCGAGACCGACCGGATCGCGTCGTCGTTGCCGGGAATCGGCACCGTGATCACGTCGGGATCCGCGTTGGTATCCACGATGGCGATCACGGGAATGCCAAGCTTGTTGGCCTCCGCGATCGCGATCCGCTCCTTCTTGGCGTCGACGACGAACATCGCGCCGGGGAGCCGGCCCATCTGCTTGATGCCCTCGAGGTTCCGATTGAGCTTCTCCCGCTCGCGGTCGAACAGGAGCTGCTCCTTCTTGGTGAAGAACTCGTAGGCACCCTCTTCCTGACTCTGCTCGATCTCGCGCAACCGGCGGATCTGCTTCTTGATCGTCTGGAAGTTGGTCAGCATGCCGCCGAGCCAACGCTCGGTGACGTAGAACGCGCCGCACCGCTCGGCTTCCGTCCGGACGATCTGCTTGAGCTGCTTCTTGGTGCAGACGAAGAGCACGCCGTCGCCCTTCATCACCAGGCCACGCAGGAGCTCCTGCGCGGTATGCAGCTGCCGCAGGGTCTTCTGGAGATCGATCAGGTAGATGCCGGAGCGCTCGGCGAAGATGAACGGGCGCATCTTGGGATTCCAGCGCCGCGTCTGATGGCCGAAATGTACACCCGCTTCGAGCAGGTCCTGCAGCTGCGGTTGCGCCATGTACCTCTATCCTGGGTTAGTCGTCCACCGCCTTCGTCCCGCGACCCGATCCGCAGTTTGCGGACACCCCGGCCGCGATCCGGCGGTGTGCGTCGTGGTATCGCTGTCCCGGCTTACCGCTTCGAGAACTGGAAGCGCTTGCGGGCGCCCGGACGGCCCGGCTTCTTCCGCTCCACCGCCCGCGGATCGCGGGTGAGGAGGCCGTGCGCGCGGAGCTTGCGCCGATGCGTCTCGTCCGCGAGGACGAGCGCCCGCGCGATCCCCAGCCGGACGGCGCCGGCCTGGCCGGTCATCCCGCCACCCGACACGCGCGCCTTCACGTCGAACGCGCCAAGCGTGTCCGTAGCCGTGAACGCCTGCTGGATGTGCTGCACGAGCGACTGCCGCGGGAAGTAATCGCCCAGCGTCCGCCCGTTGATGCTCCACTTCCCCGAGCCCGGGGTGAGATAGACGCGGGCGACGCTGGTCTTCCGACGCCCGACCGCGTGCCAACGAAGTTCCGGTTGCGCCGCCGTCGTCATGCCTCGTCCTTCCCGAACGTCACGGGCGTGGGTCGCTGTGCCTGATGCGGGTGCTCAGGCCCCGCATACACCTTGAGCTTCTTCCGCATCGCCTGCCGCCCCAGCGTCGACTTGGGCAGCATGCCGAAGACCGCCTTCTCGATCACCCGCTCGGGATGCTTCTCGAGCATCCGCGCGACCGGTGTGAACCGCTCATGGCCCATGTAGCCGGTATGGCGGAAATACTGCTTCTGCTCCGCCTTCCGCCCGGTGAGGCGTACTTTCGCGGCGTTGATGACCACCACGAAATCGCCGCAGTCCATGTGCGGCGTGAAGGTCGGCTTGTGCTTGCCCCGGATCAACTGGGCGACCTGGCTGGCGAGGCGTCCGAGGACGGCGCCGTCGGCGTCGACCACGTGCCACTGGTGCTCGATCTCGCCGGCCTTGAGTGAGTGCGTCTTCATAGCGTTGCTGATGAACCGTCGCGTGTAAGCTGTAACTCGTGAACGGAAACAGACTTTGAAGCTAGCGGGGCCCCGAACGGGGGTCAACCCTCGCCGTGGAGCTCCACCAGAGGGGTCCCCTTCTCCACCGCCTGGCCCGCCGAGACGTGGATGGCCTTGACCTCACCCTCCACCTGCGCCGTGATCTCGTTCTCCATCTTCATGGCCTCGAGGACCACGAGGCCGGCCCCCGCCACGACGTGCTGGCCCACCTCGACCTCCACCCGGAGCACGAGCCCCGGCATCGGCGCCTTGACCGTCCGATCGCCCGCCGGCCGGCCGCCGCCGCCCGTCATCTCCCGGAGGAGCCGCGTCCGCTCATCGATCACCGTGGCCTCGGTCCATTCCCCCCCGTCCACCACCATCCAGCCGTCGTCCCGGCGCTCGAGGCCGAGCGTGTGGGAGCGCCCGTCGAGTACGAGTTGCCGGAGCGGCGTGCCCGGAACGGCATGGAGCTCGGCCTTCGCCTCGCGGCCGTTCACCACCACGCGGCCACCGGTCAAGTCCACCGTGAACTCCGTGCCCTCGACGGTCACCGTGTACTTCACGCCGCCTCCAAAATCGCCACCGTCTCCACGTGGCTCGTCTGCGGAAAGAGATCGTAGGCCGTGACCTGGACGATGCCGAACCCCGGCATACGGCCGAGATCCCGGG
>DATFMZ010000128.1:0-5283 GCA_035266665.1 Gemmatimonadales bacterium
TCGTCGAAGGTCGTGGACGTGGTCGAGCCGCGCAGATCGAACGTCCCGGTACCGGTCGCGCTCGAGTACACGTTGTACACGGCGAGATCTTGATCGGGAACGGCATCCCAGGTCAGTCGGATCCCGGCGGGTGCATTCGGATCGCCGCTGGGCCGGAGATCGTACGTGAGGTTCGCCGGTGCACTGATCCTCGTGACCACGGACGTCGTGGTGTGATTACAGGCGGCGAAGGCGAAGAGAACGAGCAACGGACTGAAGCGTCGGAGCATAAGAGCGCACTCCCGGCAGGTCTTGGTCTTCTGGAAAGGCACGGGGCGTGCCACCCTTTGTGTGTATCGTAAGTCATTCACCAACAACTGATTAGCTGCTACGCGCCACATGGCCGAATGTCCTCTCAGGAGGACAGACGGCCTGAAATTCTATTGTTGGAGGGTCTGCTGCTGGTACTGGAAGCGGATGTCCGGCTCGTCGAGCAGGGAGATGAAGAAGTTGAACGCGAAGTTGCCGTTCGGCGACTTGAGGAACTGGAAGGTCGCCTTCCAGCGGTGGAGGTTGCGCTCGAGCCGCACGATATGCTGGCCAAACTGCTTGGTGGTGAGGTTGTACTGCGTGGACCAGGACAGCGACCAATTGCGCGTGGGGTCGAAGGAGAACGAGACGCCGAGCGTGCGGTTGTTGAGCTGCGCGGGAAGCTGGACCACGCTCGGCGTGCTTCCGGGCCGCGTGCGCTGATCATCGTACGTGAACGACGCCGTGAACGGTTGGTGCGCCGATGCGCGGGTCGTGCCCCGGTCGAGGTCGTTGAGCGACGTCCCCGGAGTCTGGGGAATCAGATCCCGCTGCGTCGTGGTATCCGGCGCGGGCCCCGTGGGCGTCTCATGCGTCGGCGCCGACCCGGTGAAGAGTCCCAGCAGATCTTCCAGCGTGGACTGCGAGATCGAGAACCGCGCGGAGACGTTGCTCAGAAACGGCGAGAACTTGGCGGAGTCGGTACCGACCTGCCCGTCCCAGAGGTTGTGCTGCAGCGTGAGCGAGAACCCGGGCAGGAGATCGCTCTGGAAGGAGTTGGTGAGGGTCTGAGTCTGCCAGCCCGTGTGTCCCGGTTCCTTCGCCTGCTCGAAGTCATAGGTGATCGGCGACGTCTGGATGCTCAGGATCTTGAGCTTCCGCGCATTGCGGCCGCCGGTGGTGTCGCCCGGCGCCGGGCGGAACTTGCCTTCGATCACCTGGGAGAGCCCGATGCTGACGGACTGCTGCGTCGGGCTCGTGAGCACCGGCGTCTGTCCCGCGGGGGCGATCGCCCGGGCATAGGCCTCCGGGACCGTGGCCGACGGCGCGAAGTTCCAGCGAATGAGCGGCGTGATCGAGTGCCGGATACGCGCGAGCGGCCCGATGCCCGGGAAGAAGCCGAAGAACGTCGGCGAGAGCGACGCGCCGAGCGAGAAACGCTTCCCCTGGTGCACGAACGCGCCGCCGGTATTGCGATTGCGCACGATGAACGGCCCGCCCGTGGTGTTCTGGATTCCGAGCGTCGGCTGGAGTTTCCAGCTTCCGGGGAAGAGCGTCGGGAGGCTGATGCCCGTATTCCAATCGATCCCGGTCGAAAACGTCTGCCCGTACGTGAGCGTCGTCGAGTCGGACGGATTCGCGGGGTCCACCAATCGCACGACGTCTCGCTGATTGCTGATCTGATCCGTGACGCTGAACGAGTTCTGCCAGGTCCACTGACCGATCGTGACCGGCGTCCCGATCTGGAGCGACGTGTTCCGGCTCTCACCGAAGAGCGTGTCGTAGGGGAGCGCGGTATCCCCCAGCACGGGAGGCACGAGATACGTCGCCCCCGGCTGGTGCATCTGGCGCTGGTTCGTGAACGAGAACGACGGCGACCACGAGATCAGGTTGCTGATCCGGATCGCCGAGGGGGTGAGTGCGATGCTCGGGAGGGTCTGGGTCGCCGAGCCATTCGTGAGATCCTGACGCCGACTCGCGCCGAGCGCGAACGACCCCCACGAGAATCGCTTCGTGAAGTTGATGTTGCTCGCGAGCGTCGCCGTGGCGAGCATGGGATCGACCGCGTTCCGCTCGACGACCGAGGCACTCGTCGCATAGTCCACGCTCGCGTTGAGCGTGGTGTTCATGTCGAAGCTCTGCTGGTGGCCCCAGCGCAGGCGCAGCGAGCGCCCTCCGGGAGCGCCGTTGACGCCGTTCTCATAGATCCGCGTCACCGAGAGTCCGCCGCTCAGGAAGCGGTTGCGCCACTTGTAGCGGACCTCGCCGTTCAGCGAGTAGTAGTTCCCGGCGTACCAGTCGAGCCAGAACTCCGCCCCCACGTAGTCGCTCAGGGCGAAGTAGTAGCCCACGTTCGTGATGTGCCGGCGATACCCCCGGTTCGGTCGGACCAGGTCGTTGATCCCGAAGTGGGGCACGAGAATGCCGCTCTTCCGGCCGGGATGCATGTCCTGGAACATGAACGGGAGCCACAGCACGGGGACGTCACGCACGTAGAGCACCGCGGGACGGGCAACCAGAATCGTATTGGTCACCCACTTCACCTTTCCCGCCTGGAAGTGATAATGCGGTTCGGGAAGGTCACAGCTCGTGACGTCGCCGCCACCCGCATAGATGCGCGTGGACGCCGAGTCCACGCGGAGTCCGCCGCGCAGGAACCAATCCACCCCCGACTGATTGAAGCTCGTCAGCGCCTCATCCACCACGCCGTACTGCTCGCAGGTGTTGTAATGCATGCGGTTTCCCACGAGCACCGTGCCCTGGTTGAAGAGCGCGGGGATGCCGGAGGCCGCGAGCCGGCAGTCGCGTTGCGCGAACTGCACGGTGTCGGCCTCGAGCGTGCTCACGTCCTGCTTGACGAGCGCGTGTCCCACCAGATCGATGGACTGGGAATCGGCATGGAGCACGAGACTGTCGGCGGCGTAGCGGATGGGGTTGAAGCCGGGGAGGGCGAGGAGCGCCTGCATCACGGAGTCGGGCGCCGGAAACGAACGTGACGGCGCGGTGGGGAGACCGAGCTTACGGGCCGTGGCCGTATCGAGGGGACCGCCCGTCGTGTCGTGCGGCGGCGCCGGGAGCGAGTCCGACGGTAGGCGCTGCACCTGCCCCGCGGTGGGCCGCTTCGGCAGCGCGGGTCGCGGCTGTTGGGCCCACGCGTGTCCCGGCACCAGGAGGAAGAACGCCACGATCACCGCGCCGATCGTCTGCGCGGCCCGGCGCTTCCAGATCATGCGCGCGACGATGATCCCACCCTCGTAGAGGGCCATCAGCGGCGCGAGGAGCATCAACATCGAGAAGGCGTCGGGCGGCGTGAGGAACGCGGCCGCGATGGCGGCGATCACCAGCGCGATGGGCCGGTGCCGCTGGAAGAACGCGGGATTCACGAGCCCGAAGACGGCGAGCAACACGATGACCAGGGGCAGCTCGAACATCGCCCCGAACGCGAAGATCACCTGGGTGGCGAAGCTGAAATATTCCTCGGCGGTGAAGATCGGCTGCAGATCCGACCGCTGAAAGGTGATGAGCATCCGGAGCGCCGCCGGCAGCACCCAGAGATAGGCGATCGTGATCCCAACGGTGAAGAGGATGAGCCCCGCCGCCATGGTCGGGATGATGAACTTCTTCTCCCGCTGGTAGAGCGCGGGCGAGAGAAAGAGCCAGATCTGCCAGATGATGATCGGCGCCGCGAGCACCAGCCCCACCAGCGCCGCGAGCTTCAGCGTGATGAGAAAGGCGTCCGTGGGCCGCGTGACGTACAGTCGGCCATCGGGGAGATAGGGAACGATCGGCCGCTTGATCAGGCCGAGCACGTTGTAGTGCTGCACGATGACGAAGCCGATCACCACGCCCACGCACACGGCGAGGAGACTCCAGAGGATGCGCCACCGGAGTTCCTCGAGGTGGTCGAGGAAGGGCATCTCGCCCCGGTGCGAACGGTTTTCCGCCATCGCTCAGGAAATCCCGCGCTGTCGCGCGGCTAGTGGTTGGGCTTCAGCTTGGTCTTCGCCAGATCCGCCTCTTGGGACTGCGGATACCCCGCGAGCAAGCGCTGGTAGTACAGTCGTGCGCCCGCGCTATCGCCTTGCTGTTCCGCGATCAACCCGAGCGTGTACAGCGCGGTGGGCGCGCGCGGCGAATCGGGATAGTTCTTGACCACCTGCTCGTAGGCCGTCGCGGCCGAGTCCGGATTCGACCGTCGCCACGACTCGCCGATGAAGAACTCGGCGTCCGCGGCATGGGGATCCTTCGGGTAGGTCTGCAGCAGCTTCTGGAAGCCGATGCGGGCGGTCTGCGGACTGCCGCGCCTGAGCTGCTGGAGCGACAGCTCGTAGAGCTGGGCGGCGCCGGGCATCGACGTGTCCGCGGCGGCGGTACCGCCCGAATCCGCACCGGGCGACGGGGGTGGCGCGGCTTCCTGGACGGCGCGTGCCTGGATCTGCGCGCGCAGCTCGCTCAAGCGCTGTTGGCTCTGACCCGTCAGCTCCTGAATCTGCACGAGCTGCTGCTCCACGCTCGTCATGTCCGTGCGGTAGTCGCCGTGCATCTGTTGCAGCTGCGCCTGCTGGCTCACGAGGGAATCCTCGACCCGCTGGAGCATCGCGGCGATCCGCTGCAACTCAGCGGCCCGCGCGGAGTCCGCGCGGGCCGTTTGGGTGCGGAGTTGCTGCACCTGATCTTCGACGCGGCGGACGTCACCCTTGAGTGCACATCCACCCAGGGCGACGGCCGCCGCGGTCACGCAGAAGAACGATCTCACATCCCGCCGGGGGCTTTGAGCATGTTGCCGCCCGCGGTGATCGCGAACTCGTCACGCCGGTTCTGGGCCCACGCGGTCTCATTGTGCGCGGGATCGATCGGATCTTCCTCGCCGCGTGAGGCGGTCGTGATCCGGTCCGCGGAGATGCCGTGCGCCACCATGTACTGCTTCGCGGCGATGGCGCGCCGGTTCCCGAGTGCGAGGTTGTACTCGTCGGAGCCCCGCTCGTCGCAGTGTCCGGTGACCGAGATCGTCAGCGCCGGGTTGGCCTGGAGAATGGCGATCTTCTGGTCGAGGACCGAGGCGTCGCCGGGCCGGATGTTCGACTTGTTGAAGTCGAAGTGGATCCGGTCCGCGAGCATCGCGGCCACCCGGTCGGTGGTCGCCTTGATCGCGGCCAGCGAGTCGGCGCGGCGCTGGGCGGCCATCCGCTGGGCCTCCGCCTGGGCGCGGGCGATGCTGTCGCGACGGGCGGCTTCCGCCCGGGCGATCGAATCGCGAATGGCGGCCGAATCGAC
>DATFMZ010000129.1:0-5475 GCA_035266665.1 Gemmatimonadales bacterium
CGTCCGAACAGATCGGGCATGTCGAAATGTTGGCGTGCACCGGTCTCAACGTCGAGCACCGACGCCCCCGTCGCATCGAATACCAGCACGCTCGGCGCCGCGCTCGCCTTCGGGAACGCGAGCGCACTCCCCGAGAATCCGTCATACACGACGGTGCCCGCGTACCCGTACACGTGCGCCGTCCCGACGTCCACGAACCCGCCCGGCGTGTGCACGGTGAGATCGAGATTCGTGCTGAAGCTCGAATCGGACACGGGCACCGCGAGCGTCGAGTCGTTCACGACGGTGAACGCGAGCGTGTCGTTGGCCGCCGTCACCCACACACTCTCGGCCGGCACAGCCGCCGCTTCGGGGGAGACGACGAGCACCGACTCGCCGGGCCAAATGGCGGTGGTGAGCAGACGGCCAGTGGGGGGCGTGGGGGCGGTCGGCGCGGAGTTGCAGGCGGCGAGGAGGAGCGCGGCGAGCACCGCGGTGTATCCTCGGCATGAATGCCGGGCTCCGCCCAATGGCGCCTTGAAGCGCGCAAAGATTCCGCGCCCTTCAGGGCGCCCTCCCGCAGGGAGCGCCGAGCGCGAGCTTCCAGCCCGCGAACCCCACCCAGCCACGCACATACTACCAATTTGAGGCCGTTCCGAGAGCCCCACCAGTGACGATTTGAGACATCCGATGACACTTTGAGACATTCTCACCCCCGCCCGCCCCCGCTATCTTCTCCACCCTATGCCCAACTACCAGTACATCTACACGATGGTCAATCTCCGGAAGGTCGTCCCGCCCAATCGGGAGATCCTGAAGGGGATCTATCTCTCCTTCTTCCCGGGCGCCAAGATCGGCGTCTTGGGCGCCAACGGCGCGGGCAAGAGCAGCCTGCTCCGCATCATGGCCGGCGTGGACCACGACTTTCAGGGCGAGGCGAAACCCGCCGACGGCGTGCGCGTGGGCTACCTCCCGCAGGAGCCCGCGCTCGATCCCAAAAAGGACGTGCGCGGAAACGTCGAAGAAGCCGTCGCCTCCGTCCGCGCGCTGCTCACCGAGTTCGAGACGATCTCCAACAAGTTCGCCGAGCCGATGAGCGACGACGAGATGAATGCGCTCCTGGAGCAGCAGGGCGAGCTGCAGACCCGGATCGAAGCGCTCGGCGCGTGGGACTTGGACCGAAAGCTCGACGTCGCGATGGACGCGCTCCGCCTGCCGCCCGGCGATGCCGACGTGACCACGCTCTCGGGCGGCGAGCGCCGCCGCGTGGCGCTCTGCCGGGTCCTGCTCGAGCAGCCCGATCTGCTCCTCCTCGATGAGCCCACCAATCACCTGGACGCCGAATCGGTGGCGTGGCTCGAGCGCCATCTCGCCGAATTTCCGGGCACGGTGGTCGCCGTCACCCACGATCGCTATTTCCTCGACAACGTCGCGGGCTGGATCCTCGAGCTGGATCGCGGTGCGGGGATTCCGTGGGAAGGCAACTACTCGTCCTGGCTGGAACAGAAGCAGAAGCGACTGGCCGTGGAGGAAAAACAAGCATCGGCCCGCCAGAAGACGCTCGAGCGCGAGCTCGAGTGGATCCGGATGAGCCCGCGCGCCCGGCACGCCAAGTCGAAGGCGCGCGTCTCGGCCTTCGAGTCATTGCTCAGCGAAGAAACCGAGAAGCGAGCGGCCACGGCTGAGATCCTGATCCCAAGGCCACCGCGCCTGGGGGAAGACGTCGTGATCGCGGACGGCGTGAAGAAGGGCTACGGCGATCGCCTCCTCTTCGAGAACCTCTCCTTCCGGCTTCCGCGGGGCGGGATCGTCGGCGTGATCGGGCCCAACGGCGCGGGCAAGACGACGCTCTTTCGGATGATCGTCGGCCAGGAGACACCCGATGCCGGCACGCTCACCGTCGGCTCGACGGTCTCGATCGCCTACGTGGACCAGTCGCGTGACGCACTCGATGCCACCAAGACGGTGCACGAGGAGATCTCGGGCGGGGAGGACACGCTCGACTTCGGCAACCGTGAGGTGAATGCGCGCGCCTACGCCGCGAGCTTCGGGTTCAAGGGCGCGGACCAGCAGAAGAAGGTCGGCACCCTCTCGGGCGGCGAGCGCAATCGGCTTCACCTCGCGACGCTGCTCAGGACCGGCGGCAACCTCCTGCTCCTGGACGAGCCCACGAACGACCTCGACGTGGACACGCTCCGCGCCCTGGAAGACGCGCTTGTGGACTTCGCGGGATGCGCGGTGGTGATCTCGCACGACCGCTGGTTTCTGGACCGCATCGCCACGCACATCCTCGCCTTCGAGGGTGACAGCGAGGTGGTCTGGTACGAGGGGAACTACCAGGAGTACGCCGCCGATTTTCACCGCCGCAAAGGCACGGACGCCGACCGGCCGCACCGCATCAAGTATCGGAAGCTCGTGCGCTAGGCTGTCATCGGCCTGTCATGCGCCCTGATCATGTTTGGGGATCGCGGGTATCTTCGGAGCGCACGGCCCTGAACCCCGCGAGGCTCCCGGCATGATCACTCTCGAGCAACCCTTCGGCGGAGGACGGAACGAGGCGATGGCCCCATTGCGATGCGTCTTGGCAGCCGCGGCCGTCCTCGCCTTTGCCCCTCCCGCCCACGCCCAGACTCCCCTCACGCTGACCGCTGCGCTCACCGACGCGCGAGCACACAACGCCACGCTCCCCGTCGCCGCGTTCGACACGGCGATGGCGGCGGCGCAGGTCGGCGCGGCGAGCGGCGCGCTCTGGCCCACCCTCGGCATCGACGGTGATCTGCACGGCGGCGCCCCGTCCAAGTACGCCTCCGGTGACGCGCGGCTCCAACTCGTCGCCTCCCTTCCGATCTACGACGGCGGCCGCCTGCGCGCGGGCGTCAGGCAGGCCGAGGCCGAGCGCGCGGTGAGCGCCGCCCGGTTCCGCGTGGCGCGGCGCGATCTCGACTATCAGGTGAAGGCGTGGTTCAGCCAGGTGATCGAGCTCGAGGACGAGATCGCGCTCGACACGCGCGGCCTCGAACGGCTCGGCCGCTACGTGGACCTGATCGAAGCCCGCCGCCAGTCGGGGCAGCCGGTGGTGGGTGATCTGCTCAAGGCGCGCGTCCAGCGCCAGAGCCAGGCCGCCGATCTCGCCGAGACGCAACGTCAGCTGGCCGGGGCGAGGCTCCAACTCAAGGAGCTGCTCGGCCGCAGCCCGGATGACTCGCTCGTGCTCGCGCCCCTCCCCGCACCGAACGCGCCGACACCGCCGCCGGCGGAACCGTGGACCGCCACCCCGGACATCGCCGCCGCGGACGCGGCCGAACGGAGCGCGCGTACGGCGATCGCCGCCGTCAAGGCGGATCGGCGGCCCCATCTCGATCTGTCGGCGAACGTCGGTGCCCAGCCCGTGATCGGCTCGTCGTTCGACGCCCCACTCAACAACGGGCGCGACCTGGGCGGCGAGTTCGTCCTGAGCGTGAGTTGGCCGCTCTGGGATCGCGGGGTGTACAGCAATCAGTTGCAGGAAGCGCGACTCGCGCTTGACCAGTCGTCCCAACAGGCGTTGGTCGCGCGCCGAGACGCCCGGTTGCAGTGGTACCAGGCCCACACCGATCTCACGCATCTCTACCAGGTGGTCCAATTGCGCGATTCGACGGTGCCCACCGCCGAGGACGCCTACCTGCAGTCCGAGAGCCTCTACCGTGGCGGCGCCGCGGATGCGCTCCAGGTGCTCGACGCCTATACCCAATGGATGCAGGCCGGCCTCGATGCCGCGCGGGCGCGCCTCGACTACCGGCTCGCCGCCGCGCGCGAAGCGCGCTGGGGGACCGAATGAACGCCCGATGGTCATGCGCGTGGCTGCTCGTCGCCGTGGTCGTCTCGGCCGGCGGCTGCGGGTCCAAGGGAGGTGGCGACGCCGACGATCAGCCGGCCGCCGTTCCCGCCGACACGAATGCCGCGACGCCCGTCCGGATCGCCTTTGCCCGACTCGACACCCTGCGCGTCCAGGTCACGGCGCCCGGCCAGACCAACGTGCTCCGCGAGGAACACGTGCGCGCGCCGTTCAGCGGCGTGCTCACGAGCCTCGGCGTCACCGACGGCGATCGCGTGCGGGCGGGTGAGGTGCTCGGCACGATCGTCTCCCTCAACAGCGAGGCCGCGCTCGACGGCGCCCGGGCCATGCTGGCATCCGCCCGCACGGCGGCCGACTCGGCGGACGCACGACGCGCCCTCACGCTCGCCCGGGCGAATCAGATCGAGCGCACGATCACGGCCCCCGAGGCCGGCGTCGTCCTGTCCCACTCGGCGAGCCCGGGCGATCGCCTCGCCGAAGGCGACGACGTGGTGCAGCTCGCCGCGGCCAATTCCTCCATCTTCATCGCCAACGTGGCCCAGAGCGACGCGGTCGGCGTCCGGGCCGGCCAACCAGTGGCTATTCAGCTCGCCGCGACCTCCACGACCATCCACGGTGCGGTGCACGGCGTCCTCCCCGCCGCGAGCAGCACGGCCTTCACCGTGCCGGTCCGCATCGATCTCGGCAGCGCCTTGCCGGTGCCGTCGGTCGGGCTCTTCGGGACGGCGACGATCACGATCGGCCGGAAGGCCGGCGTGCTGGCAGTGCCGACGGCCGCGGTGCTCACGGACGACATCACCGGCACGGCGCGCGTCGCGGTCGTCCACGGTGGCCGGGCGCGCTGGGTCGAGGTGCAGAAGGGCGTGGAGGACCACGGCCGGATCGCCGTCACGGGCACGAGTCTCGCCCCCGGGGACACCGTGATCGTCTCCGGCCAGGTGGGCCTGCCGGACTCCACGCGGGTGCGCGCCCAGCCGTGAACTTCTATTCCATCATTCGCCACCGGTGGACCGCGCTCTTCGCCGTGGTCGCGGTCCTCGCCGGGGCCGGGGTGTACACCTTCACGCGCCTCCCGTCGGCGATCTTCCCCGCGGTCACCTTTCCGATCGTCAAAGTCATCGCCGATGCCGGCGAGGAGCCCGCCGCGCGCGTCATGCCCATGGTCACGCGCCCGCTCGAGGAAGCGATGCACCGCGTGCCCGGCGTGGTACTCGTGCGCTCCATCACCTCGCGCGGCTCGTCCGAGCTCTCCGCACAGTTTGCGTGGGGCACCGACATGGAGGTGGCGCTTCAGCGCGTGCAGATGGAGACGGAGCGGGTGCGGCCCGATCTCCCGCCCGGCACGCGCATCGACGTCGAATGGATGAATCCGGCGTCCTTCCCGATCATGGGCTATGCGCTGACGTCCAAGACACATTCGCAGGCGGATCTCCTCCAGCTCGCCGAGTACACGCTCAAGCCGGAGCTGATTCGGATCCCGGACGTGGCGGAAGTGCAGGTGCAGGGCGGCCGCCGCCGTGAGTTCGAGGTGCATCTCGACCCGGCGGCACTCCAGGGCCGCGGGCTCTCCGTCACCGACGTGGTCGCCGCGATCAAGGCGAACAACAGCGTCGAGTCGGCGGGACTGGTGGAGCAGAACCACGAGCTGTATCTGACCCTCG
>DATFMZ010000130.1:0-9080 GCA_035266665.1 Gemmatimonadales bacterium
TGGCGAAGCAGCTGGCGACGATCGCCTAGTCTCTCACCTCCACATCCCCACCCCGGCTCCTGGCCACCAGCTTCACACCACCGCCGCCCACGCTGCCGGTCACGTGGTGCCTGGCGATCTGTCCCTGAATCGCGAGACCGCCGGTGTCGAGGTCCTCGCCCGAGAGATCCACGTCGAAGCCCATCCCCCGCGGAATCGCGACGCGGATGTCGCCGTCGTCGGTCTCGAGCTGGACGCTCGTCGGCTTGACCAGGGTGACCCGGAGGTCGCCGTCCGAGGTGGTGGCGGTGAGCGCGCCGGAGACCGCGCCCAGGTCCAGATCGCCGTCGGAGGTGCGGACCGAGACCGTCTGCGCGTCGAGCGCCTTGGCGTCGATGTCACCGTCCGAGGTGCGTAGCGCGATGCTCGAGCCCGTGAGGCGCCCGAGCGTGAGATCCCCGTCGGCGCTCGAGACGCTGATCCGCCCCGTGATGTCGTCTACGGTGATGTCGCCGTCCGACGTGGCGAGGTTCACGTCGATGGTGGGCGGCACGGTGACCTCGACGCGGAGGCTCTTCCCCTGGTCGCTCGAGCCCCAGCGCCGCTGATCGGGCTCGGACGAGACGGTGATGCCGTCCTGCTCCGCCACGAGCCGGAAATGCTGCGCCGCGAAGTACTCGTGCCCCTCGGCGAAGGTCGGCGCCCGCGCCGAGATCACCACCCGCACGTGCCCGGGCCCGCCGGTCACGACCGAGAGATCGGCATCCTGGAGATCCACGGAGAGCCGGTTCGTGCCGGTGGTGAAGGTGGTGTCGAGCATGACGTGCTCGTCGGCATCCTGCGCCCTGGCGAGCGCGGGGAGGACGAGGGCGGCGGTGAGGGCCAGGGCGACGCGGCGCATGGAGAGCTCCGGGGTGTGTGCTGGGTTGGACGAGGCGAGCGGGCGGAAGGTTGGAGGGGGCGGGCGTAGGCGGGCGTAGGCGGGCGTACGGTTTGAGACGCCGTGCCCGCCTGTGCCCGCCCGTTACCGCCCAAGCCCGCCCCTCATTCCCCCTCCGGCCTGACCCTCGTCTCGTACAGCTGGTCCGCGCGGCGGCGGGCGGCCTCGTCGCCGAAGATCTTCTCGCCGTCGTAGCGGCCGTTTTCGATGAACACCTCGGAGATCTTCTTGCCCGAGATGATGCTGCCGGCCATGTGAATACCCCGGACGTTCGTTTCCAGCGTTTCCGGGTCGATGGTCGGCCGGCCGGTCTCTTGGTCGAGCGCGATGCCGAGCGAGCGGAAGAAATCGAAGTCGGGCGTGAAGCCGATCAGGGCGTAGACGCGGTCCGCCGGGATCGTCTCCTGTCGCTTCCAGCCGGTACGGATCGTCACCTCGCGCGGGTCGATCGCGGTCACCTCCGCGCCGAAGCGCGCCTCGATCTCGCCCGCCTTGACCCGGTTCTCGAAGTCGGGCCGGAGCCAATATTTGACCGTGGGCTTCAAGGCCTTGCCGCGATAGACCAGCGTCACCCGCGCCCCCGCGCGGTAGAGCTGGAGTGCCGCCTCCACCGCCGAGTTCTTGCCGCCCACCACCACCACGTCCAAGCCGCTCGAGCGATGCGGCTCGTCGAAGTAGTGGTGTACGTGCGGGAGGTCTTCGCCGGGAACATCGAGCCGGTTCGGGCGGTCGAAGTACCCGGTCGCGAGGACCAGCGTGTCCGTGGTGATCCGTTCAGGGCCGAGGCGGGTCTCGAGCGAAAGGGTGAGCGGGCCGCGGTCGCCCGAGCGATCGGCGCCGGTGAGCCTCACGTAGGGCCTGACACGGATCCCCTCGGTCCGAACGACGCCGCGGTAGTATTTCATGGCCTCTTCGCGCGTGGGCTTGGCGCCCGCGCAGACGATCGGGTGCCCGCCGATCTCGAGGCCTTCGGGCGTGGTGAAGAACGTCATGCCGATCGGGTAGTGGACGATCGAGTTGACGATGGCGCCGGCGTCGAGCACCAGGGGATCGCCGCCGCGGCGCTTGGCGGAGACGGCGCAGGCGAGGCCGATTGGGCCCGCGCCCGCGATGACGAGCGGTTCGTGAGGAAGGGATGACATGCCTCGGAAATTAATCGGACGGCTGATCCTCTGTATCGCGGCCCTCGTGGTGGTCGCCGCCCCGCTCGCGGCCCAGGCGAAGCCCGATTCCGCCGACGAGCGCGAGGCCGCGCAGCAGCTCCTGGAGATCAACCTCCGGAAATACACGTGGGCCGAGCAGGCCTACTTCGACAACGCCCACCACTTCACCGACTCGCTCGGCGCACTCTCTCGGATCTTCGCGCCCAGCGACGGCGTCACGATCATCCCACTCACGGCCACCGACTCGGGGCACAGCGAGCTCGCCGTCCATCGCGACTGGCCGGGTCTGGTCTGCGGGATCTACGTGGGGAAGGCCCCGCCGCCGTTCGGAAAGGGGATGACGGAGGGGAAGGTGGAGTGCAAGTAGACAGGCAGTGTGGCAGAGAGGCAGGGTGGCAGTGGATCGGAGCCGATTCACGATCTGCCACCCCGCCACCCTGCCACCCTGCGACTAACTGACTTCCAATTTCGGCCGCGTCATCCGCTTGAAGAACTTCACGGCCGCCCAGACCAGGAGGCCGATGAGGAGGATCTTGAGGCCGAAAAAGACGAATCCGACCACGGCCAGGAGGGCCGGGATCAGGAAGGCCAGGAGCTTGACGGCCACGAAGGCGCCGATGCCGAGCGCCGCGAAGCCGATGATAGGTCGAAACATGGTGCTCACCTCGGACAGAAAGGGAAACCCAGGGCTCCCTACGCCGTCCGAGGCGAGGAGTTTCAGCGGGCTACTGTTTCTGGAACACCAGGGTGAGGGCCCCGGTGCCGGAGCCGAGCCCCACGCCGTTCACGGTGATGGTGTTGCCGTTCACGGTGCCGCTGGTGACGCTCGAGTCCCCGGTGGCAACCAGCGACAGGGCGCTGCCGCTCACCGTGTACGTCCCCGAGTCGACCTGCGGGACGGTGGTGTGCACTCCGGCCGCGGAGAACTCGGCGGTCGCGTTGAAGTTCCAGGTCGTGCTGGTGAGGACGACGGTGCCCTGCGTGATCCACGCCGTGTCCGGCGCGGCGGCCATGAACAGGGCCGGGAGGGTGTTGCCGTTGACCGTGGTCAGGGTCCAGGTGCCGGCGAGACTGCCGTTTGGACCGGTGGAGTTGCTGCTGCCACAACCTGCCGCGAACACGGCGACGGCCAGGGTGGCCAGCGCCGTGGGGATCAGCCGGGTCGAAAGCCGGTTCCGCATGTGGGGCTCCGAATGAGGGTGGTGCCCAAAGTTGCGATAACCGGTTGACTAGACAAGGACTTGCGTCACACTTCCGGCGGGGACTCCCGGCGCTTCCGCTCTTCATCATCTATAGTGGCGTCGCCCCAGAGTGGCGTCTCGCCGAGCCCGAGGGGGACCCGTAGGAGATCACCGGTCTCGACGCGGGCGGGGAGCCGGGCGCGAGGAACGGCATACTGCTTCCCCTCGTCGTCGAGGACCGTGGCGGTCTGGCCATCGAGACGGTGGACGGCATAGAGGCGGTCGGTAGGGTGGGACATGGCGAGTGAAGATAGTTGACGGGGCAGGGGACGGGCAGGGTCGTGGATCACGCGGCGCGTCCCCCCGTCGCCTCGGCGACAGGACGGGGCCGAGTAGCGGCTTCAGCCGCGTCCTACCCGAACCCGCGCCTCAGGAGGCCGCTGAAGCGGCCACTCGGCGCACCCTGCCCGTGAACGGGCGGACACGCCAGCCCGCGTCGCCTCGGCGACAGAACGGGGCCGAGTAGCGGCTTGAGCCGCGTCCTACCCGACGCCCGCACCCCAGGAGGCCGCTGAAGCGGCCACTCGGCGCATGCTGCCCGTGAACGAGCGGAGGTGCCAGCCCCCGTCGCCTCGGCGACAGAACGGGCCGAGTAGCGGCTTGAGCCGCGTCCGGAACATCGGCGCGCGTGGCGTATCCACGCGCCGCCACGTCGCACGGCCCCAGGAGGCCGCTGAAGCGGCCTCTCGGCGCATGCTGCCCGTGAACGGGTGAAATCCGCCTACGTCAGCACCTCCACATGCCGGACTGCCGCCCGCGCGAGGGCGCGGTCGGCGGTCAACAAGCTCGCCCCCAGGAGCTCGGCCAGCGCGACGTAGGTCGCGTCGTACGCCGAGAAGTTCTCCCGCAGCTCGAGCATCCTTGGCAGGAGCGGCGTGTGGGCATGCCGCGTCAGCGGCAGATCCAGGTAATCGGCCAGCGCTTCTTCCGCTCGGCGAATTGAAAGCCGGTGCAGCTGCATTGCGCGGCGGAGCGCGGCCGATACCTCGACATCGCAGAGGGCCGGCACATGGAGGTCGGCATCCGGTGCCGTGGCGAGGTCCGCTACCCATTCGGCCCGTGGCGTGCGGAGGAGAAACTCCACCAACGCCGACGCGTCGGCGACGATGGGCGTCAGCGCGCGCGGCGTGCCCGCTCCGCCCGAATGAGGGACGCCGCCGACCGACCCAGGGTCACCGGCGCCCGGTGCGCGATGCGGTCGAACACGTCGCTGGCCGGCGGCCGCGCGACTTCACGCTCCAGGATCTGCTGGATGTAGTCCGTGAGTGTCATGCCGCGTGCTTTGGCGCGACGCGACAACTCGCGGTGAAGTCCTTCCGGAACGCTGCGGACCTGGATCATGCGGGTTCTGGCCATGAACGGAACGTTGCGCATGCGTTGCGCATGCGCAAGGACGCCCCGACATCGTGCCGGTCGCCTCGGTAACAGTATGTGGGTGGGTCGCGGTTCGAGCCGCATCCGGATCATCGGCGGGCGTGGCGTTTCCGCGCGCTGCCCGCCGCCCGACGCAGGAGGCCGCTGAAGCGGCCACTCGGCGCGTTCTGCCCGTGAACGGGCGGACGCGCCCGCGTCCTACCCGACGCCCGCCTCGCCCGCCCGATCGAGCGCCTCCCGTCCCGCCGCGAGCACCTGGTCGTAGCGCGCTTCGAGGGCGGGGTTCACACCGCGGCAATGCGCGATCACGCGCGCCGTCCAGTCCAGGTACTCGCGCCGGCGCTCGAGCGACCACCCCACCGCCGGGCTGTGCGTCACGTCGAGCACGTTGCAGATCTTGTCGCACAGCTTGAGCTGCTTGGCCTCGGGGGAGAGGCCGTCGGCATGCTCGACCTGCAGCTCTTTCCGGACATCCTTGGCGAGCGACTTGTCGTCGGTCAGCTCGGCCACGAGCGCCCGGACCCGCGGGCCGAAGGCGCGCTCGAGCTCGTCGGGCGTGGTCTCCGTGTCTTCCACCGTGTCGTGCAATAGCGCCGCGGCGAGGATTTCCGGGTCGGTCACCCCGCCCACGTGCCGGAGCGTCGCCGCGACGGCCACGACGTGATTCATGTACGGCGTCCGGTCCGCGTCCTTGCGGAGCTGCTTGCGATGCTTCTCGGCCGCGAAGGCGAGGGCGCGGCGTACCAGGGCGCTCACTTCTCCTGCACCAGCTTGTCCACTTCGTCCCGGATCTGCGCCTCGAACGGCATGCGCGTGAAGAACGACGGATCGAGCCGGGCCACGCGCTGGTAATCGCTGTCGGACTCGGTCATGCGATTGGTGCCGAAGGCCGCATGCGCCACGATGGCCCACGGCAGGGCGTCGGTCGAGTCGAGCGCCACGGCGCGGTGGCCATACGTATATGCGGTCGCGAAGTCGTGGGACCCGAGCGCGAAGTTGGCAGCCATCTCCTGGAACGCGGGACTCGCTCTCCGGCGATCTGCCGCGGCACGCACGATCCCCAGCCCTTCGTCCCTCCGTCCCTGGGCAGTGAGGTCGAACGCCAGCAGGCCCACCACCTGGGGATCGTTACTGTCGCGCGCGAACGCGCGCCGGAAGTACGGTTCGGCGTCCCGGAACTTGCCGACCCGTACGAGGCCCACGCCGTGCGTGACGTCGGGGTCCCGGGTGACGCCCCCGAGCGACGCGGGCGACCGGGAGTCTTGCGTGGCGGCGGAAGGGGCGGCAGCGGCAGCCGGTGCGGACGCAGTCGCGGGCGGCGCGGAGTCGTTCGCGGCGCTGGACGGCTCCGAGACGAGCGGCCGCGCGTAGAGCGTGTGGCGCAGGGCGTACTCGCGCACGCTCACCCCGGCGAGCACGACGACCGCGATGCCTACCGCATACAGCGCCACGGCCCCCCGGGTATGGATGACCGGCTCCTCGGGCAGCCGCGGCGGCGAGCGCATGCCGGTCGCCATGGCGCCGCCCGCGATCGCGCCGAGGATGGGCGCGAGCACGAGCGCCGCGCGCGAGGCGAGGAGCGCGCCGAGGGGTGATGCCGTGACCGGCGGCCAGAGATAGATGGCGAGCGCCACGCACGCGAAGAATCCCCACATCGTGAGGATCGCCCGCAAGTAACGGCCCGGTGGCCCGGCGCGTTGGAGGGAGGGGGTCACCGTCCACACCAGCCCGGCGCCGGCGCCTCCCACGAGCGCCACCGCGCTCAGCAGAAAGAGCGGGACGAGCGTGTCGAGCTTCCCGGTGAAGACGCTGCTCACGAGCACGATACCGAGCGGGATGGTGACGACTGCCGCGACGACGATCATCCCCGTCAGGATCGGCACGAGCAGACGCGGCGCATCGCCCAAACCGCCGAAGACCGCGTCGAGCGTCGTGGTGAGCCATGACGGCGAACGGCCGAGCCGGTCCTGGACCAGTGCCGCACGCTCCTGGCAGACGGCGCAGGTGGCGATGTGGACGTCGATGGCGTCGGGATCGCGGTAGCGCTCGCGCACCAGGCCGGCGAGCTCGGGACAGGGCGCGAGTCCCGCCTCCGCCAGGAGCTTCTCCGCCTCGATGCGCCACAGCGCGCGCTCGATCTGCGCGGCGTGGCCGAAGGGCAGGGATTCGTCCGTCAGGTAGCGCGCGATGTCGGGTTCGGGAATCCCGCTCGCATCCGCCACCTCACGCGTGGTCGTGCCGATGCGGTCCAGCGCCGCCTCGAGCTCCCAGCCGGTGAGCCGTCCCATTGGCCCATAGTGAAGCGCGCCGGGCCCGAGCGGAAGAGGGCCGGGGGGGATGTCTCAAAGTGTATACACGTGCCTAACCCCGCATTGTGACGTCCCGCTGACGCGCCGCTATTAAGGAGGACGCCGCACTCAACCGGGAGATGCGGCGGAATGCCGGAGCGGTCCGATCTGGAGGGGGCGGGAGAGAAGGTGCGCGTCCGCGAGACGCTCGCCGCCGCGGAGGCGGCGAGCCGCGCGGCGGACGAGCGCTTCTGGGACGACCGGCGGCCGCGCGACTTCGCCCTGATCGAGCGGCTCTACGGGCGCGCGCTCGTGCTCTACATCGAGGTGCACGGCCCCGCGCACCCGATGGTGGCGTGGATGCTCGACCGGCTCGGGTACGTCTGCCATGCGCAGGGATTGCTGGATGAGGCGGAGACGTACTATCTGCGCTCGCTCTCGGCGTGGAAGCAGTCGGGGACGCCGATGAGCGCGCGGGTCGAGCTCACGATGCTCAATCTCGCGGTGGTATACGACGTGACGGGCCGCGACCGGCTCGGTGAGGCGATTCTGGCGCACTACGATCCGACGTGGAAGCGGGCGGGGCGGTGACGCCGCCGGCATCGCGCCGCCGCCGGTGTGCCGCGTGTTCTCCCTGCGCTGAAGCGCGGGAGCGGCCCGTTGGCGTGGCGCACGCCGCGCGCTACATTCCTGCGACACAACTCGGCGGCCTGCGCCTCGGCCGCCGGCATGGAGAGTGGGTGAGAGCATCGGCTCCGTGACCCCACGCCAACCGTATCCCACGGTGGCAATGCCGACCGAACCCCAAGGTTCGGACCCATGCGCGAGTGAGGCGTGACGTGTTCCTCGAAAGGATTCCGCCATGCAATCCGTATCGTTGCACACCGCATCGGCCGCGCCGGTCCTCACGCGATTCGACGGGTGGCCCTACCTCCTCACCCGCGTCGTTCCCGCGATGTACCACATCACGCTCCTGCCGGCCGGGCACCCGCGGTCGATGTACCTCCGGCTGACGTCACTCCAATACCAGATGAACGCCCTGCCGATGTGCGCGGTGCTCGGGCCCACGGAGGCCTGGTACGTCGGACCCAAGGGCGTCGAGCGGGTGCCGCGGGAGGCGCCGACGGGTGGGTACGTGCTCACGGACCGGCTCGCGCCCGCGATCGCATTCGATGTGACGCCGGATCTCATGGCGCGCCGGGTACGCCTGGCGCGGTATCTGGCGGCGCCGCGGCAGGGCGGGTACCTGCGCACCGATCTGACCAAGGGCGGCCGTCCCGCGACGCTGGATGAGCGCTACGATCTCGAAGGAGTCCAGAAGGACGGTGTTCCGGTGGGTCTCACGCGCTGTCCCGACTGCTTCGAGTGGCGTGGGACGTGTCTCGATCCGAATCCCGCCCTCGGGGGGATGGTGATGGAGGTGTCCTGCTGGTGCCAGAACGACAACTTGTGCGCCCGCTGCCGGGAGAAGCTCGCCGACCGCAAGCTGAACGGAAACCACTACGACGAGCGCGACGGCAACATCTGGCATTGGCCCGGGTTCCTGGGCTTGCAGCATCAGTGTCGCGAGCGGGTGGGCGGCGGATCGGGAGCGGCGTCGACGGAGTGAGTTGACGGTGCGCGGCGCGGTGCGGCTGACACGGTGCAGGACGCCGCTCAAGCGGCTACTCGGCCGTGTACTGCCCGTGAACGGGCGTTGCGCATGACAAATCGGGCCGAGTGACTGATGTCACTCGGCCCGTTGGCGTGGCGTGGGCCACGCGGAGACCTAGCAAGTACATGCAATCTACGCTCGGCCGAGACGTGCTCGCAAGCATCACGGGTGCGGCGGGTGGAGGTGGAGGGACTCGAACCCTCAAGGGCTTTCGCCCAGAGACTTGCTAGGTCGCCGCGTTTGCCCGTTTCGCCACACCCCCACCTCTTCGACCGCGAGCCCTGGCAACCCGAAGGCACTGACGCGAGATCCGACACGCGCTGCCGCGCCGCGGGCACAAGATGCCGTTGGCGGAGGTCTCGGAGCGTACCGAAAGTCCGCGTGTAGGGTCAGCGCGTCGCGGTCGGGGTGCCCCGTGTCGCCCCGCGCTGAAGCGCGGGC
>DATFMZ010000131.1:0-2391 GCA_035266665.1 Gemmatimonadales bacterium
TGCCGTCCGCAGGGGATGATCCTTCGGGAGTGGCTCCTTCGAGAAGACGTCGATGGCCGCGCCCGCGATCGTGCCGTTCTCGAGCGCTTCCACCAGCGCCTCCTCGTCCACCAGTCCGCCGCGCGCGGCGTTGACGAGCACGGCCGTGGGCTTGAGGAGCCCGAGCCGCCGGCGGTCGATCACGTTGCGGGTCTCGTCGGTGAGCGGCAGGTGGAGCGTGAGCACGTCCGCCCGCGGGAGCAGCTCGTCGAGCGGCAGGAGCTCGACGTGCAGCTCCGCCGCGCGCTTCTCGCTCAGAAACGGGTCGTGTCCGATCACCTGCATGCCGAACGCGCGGGCGATCTGGCTCAGATGCGCGCCGATCCGGCCGAGCCCCACGATGCCGAGCGTCTTCCGCCTGAGCTCACGTCCCTCGAACGCTTTGCGATCCCACTTGCCCTCGCGCATGCTCGCCGCGGCGGTGGGAATGTGCCGCACGAGCCCCAACAGCAAGGCCAGCGTGTGTTCGGCGGCGCTCACGGTGTTGGCGCCGGGAGCGTTCAGCACGGCGATCCCACGGCGCGTGGCCGCGGCGACGTCGATCGTGTCCACGCCGATCCCGGCGCGGCCGATCACCTTGAGCGCCGTCGCCTTCTCGAGCAGATCGGCGGTGACACGCGTCTCCGAGCGCACCAGAAGCGCGTGCGCCGTGGGAAGCTGCGCGGCGAGGCCCGCGGCGTCGCCCGCGACGTTCACGACCTCGAGGTCGGGTGTCTTCTCGAGCAGCGCGAGGCCCGCCGCGTTCACCCGGTCGGCCACTACGATGCGGTAAATCATGTCGTCACCTGGAGCAGCACGTCCAGCAGCTCCTCCAGCTCCTCGACGGTGTGATCGCCCATGTGGCCGATGCGGATCGTCTCCTCCTTGAGCTTCCCGTAGCCCGATCCGATGGTCCACCCCCGCTCGAGCATCGTGCGCGCGAGCGTCCGGCCGTTCTGGCCTTCCGGCACGCGGAGGCAGGAGACCGTCCATGAGCGGCGCCCCTCGCGCGGGAGAAATCTGTACCCGCGTGCACCACCAACGCCCGTGGTCCACGACTCGACCCGTTTGCGCATGGCGTCGTGCCGCGCGAAGCGGGCGGCGAGTCCGCCTTCCGCCTCGATGCGCTGGAGCTGCTTCTCGAGCGCGTAGAGCTGGGGCAGCGCCGGCGTGTTGGTCGGCTGGTGTTCCTTGAACGCCTCGTCGTAGGTCAGAATGTCGAGATAGACGCCGCGCTGCGGCACCGTCTTCGCCCGTTCGAGCAGCCGATCCGACGCCACGCCGAACGCGAGTCCCGGCGGGAGCGCCAGCGCCTTCTGCGATCCGGTGAAGACGAAGTCGAGTCCGAGCGCGTCGCTCTCGACGGGCGAGCCCGCGATGGACGTCACGGCATCCACCAGCGTGATCACCTCGGGGAACTCCCGCATGACCGCGGCGAGCTCGGCGAGCGGCGCGAGCGCCCCGGTCGACGTCTCGGAGTGGACGAGCGTCACCGCGTCCACCTCCGTCCGCTTGAGCGCGTCGCGCAGCATCTCCGGCTCGACGGTCTCGCCGAGGGGCACCTCGAGCCGGACCACCTCGTGCCCGCACGCTTGCGTGATTCCGGCGAACCGCTCGCCGAACGCGCCGCCCACGAGGCTGAGCGCCCGGCCCTTGACCGCGCAGCGCGCCGCCATCTCCATGAACCCCGTGGCCGAGCAGGTACCGATCAGCACGCGCCGCGATGTCTGGAAGAGCCGCTGGAGCGGAGCTTCCATTCCCGAGAGCAGCTCGACCATCGCCTTGCCACGATGGCCGATCATCGGCCGCATCATGGCTTCCAATACCTCCGGGTGGACTTCCGTCGGACCCGGGAGGAAGAATCTTCCCCACGTCATGTCACACGCTCCAAGCGATCATTGGGCCGGTATTCCCGGCCCACCTTTGCACATGGCCGCCCTTCCACCATCACCACGTCGGCCGTGAAATCGAACCGCCCGCCGTACAGCGACGAGCCCACCCCATACGCATCCACCGGAACCCCCTGCCGTTCGAAATGCCGGATCTTCTCGACGGTGAAGCCGCCCGATACCACGATTCGGACGTGCTGAAACCCTTCGCGATCGAGGGCGCGCCGCACGTTCCAGACGAGCTGCGGGGTGACGCCCGTCGGCTTGAACCGTCCCATTTGCGGAATGACGGAGCGGTCCACGAGCGTCTCCGCCGTATCGAGCCGTACGCCGTACAGACACTCGCCGAGCACGCGCGCGGTCTTGAGGAGGTGGTGACGCAGTCGTTGTCGAAGTCCACCAGGCTGATCAGCCGCACGTCCTCCGGCATGTACTCGGCGAACTTCTGGGACGCGAGCACCGTGTCGCCGCCGTAGGCCGCGAT
>DATFMZ010000132.1:0-2586 GCA_035266665.1 Gemmatimonadales bacterium
TTGCCGAAGGTCATGATGGTGTAGGGATCGCCCTTCGGGAGCGTGCGGGTGTCGAGCTCGGTGACCAGGAAGGTGTCCTGCACGCGGGCGCCGATCGAGAGATCGGGGATGGAGACGGGATTGGGCATGATGGGATTCTACAGCATCGGCGGGACGGCCGCCGGATCAGACCGACTCGGGCATGACCCCCGTCTTGCCGTACTGGTACGCCATTGCGCGGAGCCGCGCGATGCGCGTGGCCATCGGCGGGTGGGTGGCGAGGAGATCGGCGAGGCGTCCCTCGCGGCTGGTGACCTTCCGTCCCATGGGGTCGGCGATACACAGGTGCGCACTGCCCGCCTTCTGCAGGGCCTTCGTGGGCGCCGCGGCGCTCTCGATCTTCTGCAGGGCATCGGCGAGCGCGCCGGGATTGCGGGTGAACTGCGCGGCGCTCGCGTCGGCGAGATACTCCCGCTTGCGGCTCACGGCGAGGGCGAGCAACCGTGACACCAGCGGGGCGAGGAGGACGCTGACGATCCACGCGACGAGCAGTACCACGATGAGCCCGCCGTTCTTCGATTCCTCGCGCGAGACGGACGAGCTCCTCGAGCGCGAGGAGCCGCCGAACCCGATCATGCGGCTCGCGCCCTGGGAGACGATCGCGAGCACCCCCACCAGCGCGGCCAGGAGCGTCATGAGCTTCACGTCGTAATTGCGGATGTGGGCCATCTCGTGCGCGATCACCGCCTGGAGCTCATCGCGGTCGAGCGTCTTGAGAAGCCCCTGTGTCACGGCGATGTGCGCATGCCGCTCATCGGTGCCGGTCGCGAACGCGTTCGGGTCATCGTCCGGCACGATCCAGATCTTGGGTTTCGGGAGCCCCGACGCGATGGCCATCTCCTCGACGATATTGTCGAGCTGTTTCTCTTCGGGTGTGGAGGGTGTCACGAGCTCCCACGCGCCGGTCGCCCACAAGACGTGCTTCGCGCCGCTCTTCCATCCGGCGCGGGCCATGCCGAGGGCGAGCAGAGTCGCGGCGATGCCGCAGAACGGAATGACGTGATGGTAGTGTCCGGGCGGTGCCCCGGACGTTTGCAGGTACAGGATCAGGTCCGCGCCGAATCCGATCCACGCGAAGAACAGCACGAAGATGGCGACGAGCACCGCCGAGCGTCGCCGATTGCTCTCCTGCTGAGCGAAGAGATTGGCGTCGGTCACGTCTTCGGGTTCATCGAGAGATCGACCTGCGGGACGTCACGATCGTGCTCGTCCTCGATCTCCCACAGCTCGACGGGTGTCGCCTTGGCGAGTCCGGCGACGAGGGTCCAGGGAAACTGCTGCTGCCGGACGTTGTAGCTCGTGGCCGTGTCGTTGTAGAGCTGGCGCGCGAACGCGACCCGGTTCTCGGTGGACGTGAGCTCTTCCTGCAGCTGGCTCACGTTGGCCGTGGCCTTGAGGTCCGGATAGCGCTCGACCACGACGTTGAACCGCGACAGCGCCTGCGTGAGTGCGGCCTCGGCATCGGCCACGGCCTTGATGCCGCCGCCGGTCGGGCTCGCGTTCGAGGCCACGCGCACGGCCTGATTCCGCGCCTGGATGACGGCTTCGAGCGTTTCCTTCTCGAAGTTCATCGCGCCCTTGGCCGCGTTGACGAGATTCGGGATCAGGTCGTGTCGCCGCTTGAGCTGGACGTCGATCTGTTTCCAGGCATTGGTCGTCTGGCCTTTCAGGGCGATCAGGCCGTTGTAGGCGCTGATCCCCCAAACCACGACGACGGCGATCACGATCAGAAAGACGATGGTCATCGACGGGCCTCCGGTGCGAGGACGGGTACCGGCTCACCTTCAGGTCCAACGTAATGAATTGCGAACGTCCCGTACAACGTGATCTAGCTCACACGGTGTTGCTCGTGCACGTGGAGCCGTGCGAGGGCGAGCCGCACCGCTTCCGCGATGCGGGCGACGTCCGCGCCCTCCGCCAGGAGCGGGTGGCCGGCGGCGAGATGCAGCTCCGCGCCCGGGCCGAGTGTGATGTGGTGCCAGGGTCCCGAGACGTGTCCGGTATCGGCCGTCGGCTCGACCTCGCGGACGCGCAGCGCCTGGAAGGCACGTCCCGCGGTTGGTGCGGCGGACTTGCCGACATCCTGGAGCTCCGCGGGGTCCGGGAGGGCGGAGCCCAGCGCGGAGGCGACGCGCCGCTCGAGCACGTCGCCGGTCGTCTCGCTCAGCTCGCGCGCGATGGTGCCGAGCGTGGCGCCCTCCATCTGACGCAGCTTGATGGCGAGTACCTGCAGGAGATGGCGGTACCCGTAGGTTGCGGCGGTGCCGCGGCCGTCGGGCGGCGTGACCAATCCGCGCGTCACATAGAAGCGGATGGTGCGTTCGTTCGGGCGGGCGCTCGCGGCCGCGTTGACGGGCCGCACGCCGGAGGCGTCGAGGATCGCGCCGGCGAGCGCGGCGAGATCGTGCAGGTTCCACGGCGCGAGCGATCGGTACCCGCGCAGGGCCTCGAGCGGGTCGCGGTTCACGCGTCCGGTGCGCGGTCGGGCATCAGCCCACCCTGGCGAGTGAGCGCACCGCCGCCCGGAAGTACTTCTCGCGCACGAGC
>DATFMZ010000133.1:0-12285 GCA_035266665.1 Gemmatimonadales bacterium
TGGGGAGCTTCGTGATCGACGTCGCCCACTCGACGTGTCCGTCCGCCACGGCGAGCTTCTGGATCACGCCGTCGGGGGAGGCCGCGTAGATGGATTGACGGTCGGGGTCGGCGACCGGCGTCGCGGTCGTAATGCGATAGGTCCCCTTGAGGGACGCGTAGCTCGACGGCGTGTACTCCCAGAGCACGGACCCGCTGTCGGCGTCGATGGCGATCGTCTTCCCGTAGGTGGTCGTCACGAAGAAGACGTCGTGCGCGGCGCCCCGTACCTGCGCGCCGTGCAGATAGATCGCCGACGCGTCCACGGTGCCGTCCAGCGTCACCTGCTGTCGGGTGAGGGAGGCGACGTTGGTCGCGGTGATGCCGGTCTCGATGGCCGGTGCGCTCGAGCGTCCCGCATCCCATCCGAACCGCGTCCAGTCCGCCGGGGTGGGGGGCGGCGCCGGACCACCGCCGGTCCCGTTTCCGCCGATGCCGCTCCCCCCGCTCGTGTTCCCGCATCCGGACCAGGCGACGCAGACGAGCGCCGCACAGCCGGCGAGGATCCAGGCGAGTCCGCGGCGGGTGCGTCGCGCGTCGTGCCTCATTCGGAACCTCCGGGCGGGATGTGGTCCGGTCTTACGCCGTCGTCGCTCTCATCGGGGCCCGGAAGAAAACGGAGCAGGAACCCGACCCCGACGATCGCGATCGCGAGCAGGACCATCCAGTGAATGTCGAGCAGCATCCCGACGAGACCCGTGGCACCGCCGACGATCAGCAGGGCCGTCTTGTACGGTACATGCCGCGCGGAATGATGCCGGGAGCGATTCACGAACATGAATCGAGAATGCATCGGGGCGGGAGGGTGGACAAGGGGGGCCGCGGCGACGCCGCTCCGGGGGGGGGGCGGCGTCGCCATCCGACGTGGAGGGCTACCGCTTCGCCCCCCCATCCGCCTTCCCCCCGAACAGCGGCGGATGCCGCTCGTCCCACGTGGTCGCGTGCTGGTATGCCCGCGCCAGCTCCAGCGCCTGCGCCTCGCCGTACATCCGGCCGCAGAAGGTGATGCTCGACGGGTCCCCGTTGGGCAGGAAGCCGTCGGGTACCGCGACACAAGGCTGGCCCGTGAGGTTCGTGACCAGGAGATTCCCTCCCGCGAACGACGGAGACACGTAGGCGTCGATCCCATCGAGCATCTTCCGCATGTCTTCCTGCAGGAGCCGACGGACCCGGTTCGCCTGGATGTACTCGACCGCCGGAATGAACCGCGCCGAGCGGAAGGTATTCGGCCAGGCGTTGGCGTCCTGGGCCACGAGGAGCGTGTCCCCATGCGACCGCGTCAATGAGTCGAACGCGGTGGCGGCTTCGGCGTTGAGGATGATCCGGAGCGCGCCGGCCGGTTCCTTCGGCAGCTCGAGCGGGATGAGCTTCACGCCCATCGCGCGGAGTGTGTCGAGCACCGCCCTGTCGAGTGGCGCGCCCGGCCCGCGCTCGCCGTCGAACGCCGCCTTGAGGTAGCCGACCTTGAGCTGCGTCACATTCGCGTTTGCGTCGTACGGGAACGGGACGTCGACGCTCGTCGGATCCGCGGGATCGGCGCCACGAATGACGTTGAAGACGAGCGCGCAGTCCTCGGCGTCGCGACAGAGCGGTCCCGCCTTGTCCATGGACCAGGAGAGCGCCATGATGCCCGCCCGGCTCACGCGCCCGAAACTCGGCCTGAGGCCGGTGACACCGTTCCGGGTCGACGGCGAGATGATCGATCCGAGCGTCTCCGTGCCGAGTGCGAAGGGCACGAGGCCCGCCGAGACCGCGGACGCCGGGCCCGCCGACGAGCCGCTCGATCCTTCCTTGGGATTCCACGGGTTGCGGGTGGTGTCCCGGAACCAGATGTCGCCCATCGCGAGTGCGCCGGAGGTGAGCTTCGCCACGAGCACCGCGCCCGCGTCCTCGAGCTTCTGGACGGGGGCGGCCGTCTGGTACAACATCTGGTGCTCGTACGGCTTGGCGCCCCATGTGGTGGGATAGCCCGGCACCGCGTAGAGATCCTTTACACCGTAGGGAATCCCCTCGAGCTCGCTCCGATAGACGCCCTTCGCGATGTCCCGATCCGCGCGGCGCGCCTGTTGGAGCGCGAGACTGTCGGTGAACGTCACCACGGCATGCAGCACGGGATCGTACCTGTGGAGCCGGGCGAGGAACATCTTGGTCAGCTCGACCGACGTCACCTGCTTCGAGCGGAGGAGTGCCTCGAGCTTCGGGATCGGCCAGAAGGCCACGTCCTCGAGGTTCGCCGGGCGCTTCACATCGGTGGGAAGCGGCGCGAACCGCGGCGGCCAATCGGTGATCGGTACCGCCGGCGGGAGCGGCTCGAAGAAGAGCGCGGGCGGCACCGAATTGGGGACGTCCACCGCCCGGATCGCGTCGTAGGCGTTCCGGCGGTCGCCGCGTCCCATGAAGTCGTTCCCGTAGCGGCCGCGCGGCTTGAGGAGCAGATCGAGCTGGGCCGGGGTGTACGAGAGGCCGATCATGTCGAGCGCCGCTTCGAGCGTCGCCTTCGTGATCGGTGGACGCGCGGGGGTCGAGTCGGCATGCGCCGAGTCCTGCTGTTGGGCAGCTGCGCTGAGCGGCAAGAGGGTGCTTGCGGCGAGCAGGGCCGTCAGGACCCGAAGCGTGCGCATGAATGTTCCTCCGTGTGCGCGTGGGGCGAATCGTTGCATCTCGCGTCGTCTCATGGTGCGGCGGGCGTGCCGCCAAAGAGGGGCGGGTGACGATGCACCCACGGGGTCGCGTTCTGATAGGCCGCCGCGACTTCGAGGGCGTCGGCCTCGTCGTACATGCGGGCGCAGAAGGTGATGCTCGTCCAATCCCCGTTCGGCAGCCTGCCATCCGGCACCACGGTGCACGGCTGACCCGTGAGATTCGTGAGCAGGAGATTCGTGCCGTACGGCAGGGCGACGTACGCGTCGAGGCCGTCGAGCAGCTTCCGCATGTCTTCCTGCACCAGGCGCCGGACGCGATTCGCCCGGATGTACTCGACCGCCGGAATGAATCGCGCCGAACGGAAGGTGTTGGCCCACCCGTTCGGATCGTCCTGCCGGACGAGCAGCGTATCGCGGTGCGAGCGCGTCAGATCGTCGAACGCGGCGGCAGCCTCGGCGTTGAGGATGAACGACAGGGACCGGATGGGCTGTTTGGGCAGTTCGATTGGCACGATCGTCGCGCCGAGTTTTTTCAGCGTGTCGAGCACCGCGCGCGCCAGCACGACGTCCGGCTTGTCCCCCACGAGCTCGGAGGCGATGTACCCGATGCGTTTCCCGGCGATCGACGCGCCCGCCGTGTAGGGGAACGGCTTGTCCACCGTCGTTGGGTCACCGGGGTCCGCGCCGCGGATCACGTTGAAGACGATCGCGCAATCGGCCGCCGAGCGGCAGAGCGGGCCCGGTTTGTCCATGGACCACGAGAGCGCCATCACGCCCGCGCGGCTCACGCGCCCGAAGCTGGGCCGGAGACCCGCGATGGCCGTCTTGGTGGACGGCTCGACGATCGATCCCCACGTCTCGGTCCCGAGCGCATACGGGACGAGCCCCGCCGAGACGGCGGCACCGGGTCCCGCCGACGATCCGCCGGAGCCTTCCTTCAGATTCCACGGGTTCTTGGTCTGTGCACGGAACCAGATGTCGTCGAGGGCGAGCGCGCCGGAGGAGAGCTTCGCGAGCAGCACGCCGCCCGCGTCCTCCAACTTCTTGACCGCCGTCGCCGTCACGTCGAGCATCTGGTGCTCATACGGTTTGGCGCCCCACGTCGTGGGGTAGCCGGGCACCGCATAGAGATCCTTCGCCCCGAACGGAATCCCCTGGAGGATGCTCCGGTAGTGGCCCGCCGCCATCTCCTGATCGGCGCGCCGGGCCTGGGCGAGCGCGAGGCTGTCGGTGAAGGTGACGACCGCGTGCAGCTGTGGATCGTACCGGTGGAGCCGCGCGAGGAACATCTTGGTCAGCTCGACCGACGTGACCTGCTTCGTGCGGAGCAGTGCCGCGAGCTTCGGGATCGGCCAGAAGGCGACGTCCTCGAGATTGGCGGGGCGCTTCACGTCCGTCGGGATCGGCGCGAACGCGGGCGCGCGATCCGGGATCGGTACGGCCGGTGGCAGCGGCTCGAAGAAGAGCGCCGGCGGGACCGAATTGGGTAACGGCACCGCGCGGATGGCGTCATAGGCGTTTCGCCGGTCGCCGCGCCCGGCGAAGTCGCTGCCGAACCGGCCGCGCGTCTTGAGCAGCAGATCGAGCTGGGCGTCGGTATACGAGAGCCCGATCATGTCGAGCGCCGCTCGGAGCGTCGCCTTGGTGATGGGCGGCCGTGCGGCGCCGGTATCCGTCGCGGCTTGGGTTTGTGCGATGGCCGGTGCCGCGGCGAGTGCGACGGCACAGATGGCGGTGACGAACGTCGAGCGCAAGCGCATGCCTCTCCCCCCGGTAGGATCTCGGGTCCAAAGGTACGCCCCGGATAGCGGTTCCGCTTCACGCGGTGCGGGGATGGATACCCGGGAACCCCGCCTCGCGTTCACGGGGCCGGCCGGATCCCGGATCTGTCGCGGGAGCGGCCCGACTTGCGATCGTCGCGCGCCGACGTCCAATTCGAAGGTGACATGCGAATCGTCCTGATCACCGGCCTCGCTCTGCTCGGCGCGTGCGGTGGCGCGGGACCCTCGGCCGGCCCGTCGGTCTACGTGGCCATCGGTACGTTCACGCAGGGTACGTGGATCGCGCGGTACGATGGTCTCACGCTCACGGACGCCGCGGAGAGCCCGCATTTTCCCGACGACGTGACGATGGCGGCGACCCAGGACGTGGGCAACGGGGACATCGTCTGGGTACATGGAGGACCGCGTGCCGGAAGTCCGGTCAACCGCTGGCGGGTGGATGTCCTCGATCCGGACCTCACCGTCATTCGGTCCAAAGCGGACAGCGAAATCGTCTCGATCGGGGATACGACCACCGTTCCCGTCGCGGGCCCCGCGACGCTGCTTCCGACGGCGCGGTTGCTGGTGGTGAGTGCGGCTCGTGGCGCCGGGAAGGTGACGCACGGGTTGCTCGTCCTCGACGCCGACTCGCTCACCCTTGTCGGCTTCTATCCCGTGAATGCGCTGTATCCACGCCTCGTGCAGGGATCCGGTCCCGATCTCATCCTCGTGCTCACGACGAGCGCGCAGGCGGGCGGACAGGAGCTCGTCGAACTCGACGCGCGGACCGGGGCCATCGTTGATTCGGCCATCGTCGGTGGAGCGATCGCCCTCGCGCCTGCGGGCCCAGGTCTTCCCTACGTCGAGACGCCCGACTCGCTCGAGCTGCTCGACCGTGTCTCCGGCGTCGCTCGGCTCACGGCACCGCTCGATTTCGAGGGGCCGATGCTTTCGGTCGGCGGCCGCGGGAACGTCGTGGTGGCGGACGGCGCGCTCGGGGGCACGGGAGCCGCCGACGTCTTCGACGGGACGACGCTCAATCGCCTCGCGCGGATCACGGTGGTCCCCGACTCGATCCCGCAGGCGCCGTATGACCTCGGCGACGCCGTCGACGGACGGTATCTCTACGTCACCACGATCGGTGCGTCACTCAACCTGGGTGATGGATATCTCGCGCTCGTCGACGTCGAGACGAAGTCGGACCCGGCGATGGTTCGGTTGCCCGGCCCCGCGCGGGTCGTTGAACCCTAGTCCACGACGTCGCCGGGCCGTCTGCGGCCTACGCTCGCCCCCGTGCGGCGCGCACCTTGCCCTCGTGCACGAGCCGCTGCATCGCGGTCCACGAGTCCTCGATGGGAATCCCATCGGGATCCGGCCAGCGATTGCTCGTCGTCTTGTTGGCCCAATCCGAAGGCCCAGCCGCCACCACCCGCCGCCCACGCCCCGAACCCGACGGTCATGATCTCGAATCCGGTCGTGCCAAGTGCTCTCGTGGGGAGTTCCGACATGGCATCCTCCTGCAGCATAGATCGCGTTCAGGGGCATCAAGTGAAACGTGAGGAGATGGATGGAGGCGACCGAAATGCACGGGGGCGGAGCCGTTCGGCCCCGCCCCCGCGAAACTCCTCGTCCGCGCCGCGCAGACTGCTACTCGCCACCTCCACCGCCGCGGGCACTCACGACATTGATGTCGATCCACGACCGGTTCTGCGTGGGATCGATCTGCGGGGTGTAGGTGAGCGCCTCGCTCGGCGCGACCAAACGGTCGAGTGCCGTGTGTCGCGGCGCATCGACGCCGCCGACGATTCCGTGATCGTCGAGTGCAAAGGTGATGCGCCACCACCCGTACTTGTGCAAATCAGCCGGCACGGCCGCGTCCTGCAACATCAGGTTGTACCCGTACACGACCTTGCCGCTCACGTTGACCTCGGCGCCGAATGATCCCGGGCCGTCCCCGCCGAGCCCCTCATAGACGGTGCCGTCGAAGAGGGTATACACGGGTTCACGCGTTACATCATCCAGCTTCTGGATGATGAGGCGCGGGGTGACCGCGTAGATCGTCGGAATCATCGCCGACGTGGTGCCGTCCGTTCCCTGCATTTCCGTGGTGCCCGAGCCGTAGAGCACCGACATGTTGAAGCCCTTCAGCGGCGCGTACTGATACGCGTAGAGCGTGACCTCGACCCGGATCGGGGAATGCGTGGTCCAAGTCTGGTGAGTGAGATTGTCGCCCCACGCCACTTCCGCGCCGTGGATTGCGCCCTGGGCGCCGTCGATCCACGCCGCCTGCCAGACGTTCGTGCCCTGCTGCATGTAGTACGCGTCGTAGTCCGGCACGTTGGTGCCCGCGAAGAACGGCAGGGTGTCCGCCGTGATACCCTCGGCGGCCGTCGGCCGGAGTCCGGCATCGTCGCTCACGAGGAGCCCGGAGATCCCGATGCCCTCCGAGAAGATGACGGGGTAGGACAGGTTATTGCCGAGAACCCCCGTCTCTTCGCCCACCACACGGATGTCCGCCGATCCCGTAATCCCCTCACTCGTGGCGAAGATCGTGACGGTGCCGCGGCCCGTGGCGGTGACGAGGCCGGCGTCGTCCACGGTCGCGATCGCGTCGTCGGCGCTCGCCCAGGTGACCGTGCGATCCGTCAGTGGGCCGCCCTGCGCGTCGAGGACCGTTGCCGCGAGTTGCGTACTGCCGCCGACCGAGAGCGGTTCCCCGCCGGGTGCGATGACCTGGACCGCGGCGACCGGAACGCGCACGGTGATCGTTGCGGCGCCGAAATGCCCTTCGCTCGCCGCGCTGATCGTCACGATGCCGACCGCCGTGCCCTGCACCATCCCGGTGCTGCCGACGGACGCGACCGCGAGATTGCTGCTTGTCCACTCCACCGGCCGTGCGAGCGCGACGCCACCGGCGTCACGTGGTGTGGCCGTGAGTTGCACCGTGCCGCCGACCGAGATCGCCGCCTCGGTGGGTGTGAGATCAACGCGCACGACCGGTACCTGCACCGTGTACGTCCCCTGCCCGCTCTTCCCGCGCGCCGTGGCGGTGAGGACCACCGTGCCGGGGGTGACGCCTGTGAGCACGCCCGCGTCATCCACCGTGGCGATGGCGGCGTTGCTCGTCGTCCACGTCACGTCGCGGGTCAACAGGCCGCCACTGGCGTCCTTGACCGCAGCGACCAGCCGAAGCGTCGCTCCGGGAGCGATGATTCCGGTTGGCGGATCGAGTGTGACGGTGGCGACCGGCACGAGGACCGTGATCGTCACGGACTCGGAGACGCCGCGCGCGGTCGCCGAGATCGTTGCGCTCCCCTCGCCGACGGCGCGGAGGAAGCCGCTGGCATCAACCGATGCGACGGACGGGTTCGAGCTGGTCCATGTGACCGGACGCGCCAGCCCGTTGCCGCTCGCGTCGCGGGGCGTGGCAGCCAACTGGGCCGACTGTCCGATGTCGAGCAACGCCGGTGCGGAGGCGATCTCGAGGGATGCCACCGGCACCAGGACCGTGATCGTCGCTGTGGACGTCTTCCCTTCGATCGTGGCGGTGACCGTGGCGATCCCCGGTGCGACTCCGGTCACCATCCCAGTCGTCGCGACGGTCGCGATCGCGGGATCGCTCGTCGCCCACGCGACCGGGCGATTCAGGGCATTCCCGTCAGCGTCGAGCAAGACGGCGCCGAGCGCTAACGACTCATTCACGTCCACCGACGCCACGGAGGGCTCGACGGTCACCGCGTCCACGGCCGGTTTCACCACGATCGACGCCGTGGCCGTTTTGCCTTCGGCGTACGCGGTGATGCTCGCCGTTCCCCGCGCCACGGGGGTGACCAGGCCGGTCGCGTCGACCACGGCGATCGCCGGATCGGCACTCGTCCAGATGACGTCACGCTCGATAGGGTTGCCCATCGGGTCGCGCACCGTCGCCGCCAACTGGAGCGTGTTCGGAATGATGAGAGATGCGGTCACCGGCGTGACGAGCACGGAACCGACCGGGGCGCGCACGAGGAACTGCACGGACGCCGTGAGGTCCATGTACGTCGCGTGGACAGTCGTGGCGCCGACCGTAACCGCGTGCACCAGCCCCGCCGGCGTCACTGTGGCGATCGTCGGGTCCGCGACGGACCAGTGGACCGTTCGGTCGAGTGCATTCCCCTCGGCGTCGGTCACGATCGCAGTCACCCGTATCTCTTCGCCGGGAAGCAGCGTATCCGTGACAAGGCTCGCATAGATGCTCGCCGCCGGCACCAGCACGGTGACCGGGGCGAGGCCGCGAATGCCTTCCGCCGTTGCCACGATGTCGATCTGCCCCGGCGCGAGAGCGGTCAGCATGCCCGCGTCGTCGATGGCCGCGACACTCGGGTCGGACGTGCTCCACGCGATGTCGCGCGTGAGGACGTGGCCGTGCGCGCAGGTCGCGACCGCCCCCGCTCGCATGACGTCACCGACGAGTATCGTATCGGACGGCGCGGAGACGGCGATGGCGGCGACGGGATCCGGCATCGGTGCGGCCGGAGACTCAGCGCACGATTGGATCATCCAGGCAGCACCGAGCAGCGCAGTCGCCAGCGCGACACGGCGGATCCGGTACGTGGCGATCATGAGACTACCCTCCGTGAGATGAATGTTGCACGCACTCTCACGCTAATCGCGTCCCGTTGAACCGATCTTGAACGACCGATGAGAGATCCGTCGTGCGCCGCGTGAACGCGCGCAGAATTTCGCGGCAATCAATCGACGCTCAATCGGCGATCATGCCTGCTTCATGTGTCTGTTGCGCGCGCGTCTCACCTGCGATGGAGGCGCTCCAGATGACGGCACGTCTCGGCAGTGGGGTCGCCGGCGGCGACACGCTCGCGACCGTATGCGCACGCGGCCTGCACGCTCGCGCGTTCGAGGAGCCCGTACAGCGTCTCGGCGAGTCGGCGAGACGTAGCGCGATGCGGCCCGAACACGGCACCCGAGCCGAGCCGCGCGACGCGCGCGGCATTGTCGAATTGGTCGAAGGCGAGCGGGATGACGAGCTGGGGAACGCCGGCGGCGAGGGCCTGAGAGACCGTGCCGATCCCGCCATGATGGATGACGGCGGCGCAGCGCGGGAAGAGGCGCGAGAAGGGCGCGTACGAGGACACGTGGATCTCGCGCCGGAGCTCGTGTGGGACCTGTTCGGGGTAGTCGGTGACGACGAGGACGCGGTATCCGAGCGACCGCGCGCCGCGAATCGTCGCCTCGAAAAAGGCGCCGGCCTGACGGTTCGCCGTTCCCGGTGTGATCACCACCGGTGGATCGCCGGCATCGAGGAACGCGTCGAGCGGTCGAGCCGCGTCGCGCGCGGCATCGTCGAAGAGCGGAAATCCGGACAGCACGAGCTGGGCCGGCCAATCCGGTGGTGGGGGCGCGAACCAATCGGGGAAGAGTCCCAGCGCGAGTTGCGGCGAGAGGATCCACGAGGCGAACGGCCGGTGGATCGGGGGGAGACCGAGATCCGCCCGCCACGCATTGAGCGCGGGCGCGAGATGGGGATCGACGCCCAGGCGATCCGCCATCCACCACATCGCGCGAGCGGCCCAGGGGCGCATGCGTCCGAGGTCGAGACGGGGACCAAGGACGGGGCCGCGCACGTTGGATCGCAGCACTGCGGGCGCGAGCACGAGGGTCGCGCCCGGGATCCCTTCAGCGTCCTCCAGCATGCGCGTCGCAAACGAGAGCGCGTGGCCCACGAGCACCGTGCGACCGGCCACCACCTGGCGCGCCGTGACGTCGTATGCGTCGCGCATCGTGGCAACCGCCGTGTCGAGCACCAGGCGAAGGCCGCGCCGCGGATGCCAGAGATCGGGATGACGCGTCGTGGCGTCGTACGCGCATGCTGACCACGTGGCGTGGAATGTGAGCCCCGCGCGTTCGACCGCGGCGCGGAAGGGCTCCGCCGTGAGGACGTGCACGTCGTGGCCGCGCGCGGCCAGCGCGCGGCCGACGCCGATGTAGGGATTGACGTCGCCCGCGGAGCCGACGGGCGTGAGGAGGAAACGGGTGACGCTGTGCTCCTGCCGCTTCCGCCGCTCCTGCCCCTCTGCCACCCTGCCCCCTACTTCACCCATTCCTTCCACGTGTCCTCCGCCAGTCCCACCGTCAGGCGTTGCTGGGCCCGCACGAGGGGCATGCGGAGGATCAGCGGTTCCACCGTGAGCTTCTCGAGCCATCGCTCGTCCGAGAGGCGCGCCGCCGCGAGGCCGAGCTGGGCGTAGCGCTTGGCGGCAGGATCGATCAGCGCGTGCACACCGAACTTCTGTGCGAAGCGCCGGAGCTCGCCCGGCGACGCGGCGCGCACCATGAGATCGACGAAGTGCGTGCGAACGCGGCGTTCGGCGAAGAAGCGGAGCGCCTTCCGCGTCTCCGCACTCTTCTTCACGCCGAAGATCTGGACCTCGAGGGGTGTGTCGCTCACAGATTGACGCGCGCCATGGCCGCTTCCGGGTAGCGCGCGCCCGCCGTCGCGCCCTTCGGAGCGGCGTCCGCAATACGGGCGAGCTCCGCTCCGGACAGGCTCACGTCGAGCGCGGCGACGTTCTGCTCGAGGTACGTGCGCCGCTTGGTGCCGGGGATTGGGACGACGTCGTCTCCCTGTGCGAGGACCCACGCGAGCGCGAGCTGGGCGGGCGTGCAGCCCTTCTCCGTCGCGATCTCCTCGATGCGGGTGACCAGGTCGAAGTTCCGCTCGAAGTTCGGGTCCGTGAACCGCGGATGGCGGTGACGATAATCGTCGGCGGGAAGATCCGCGCTCGAGCGGAAGCGTCCCGTGAGAAAGCCGCGGCCGAGCGGAGAGTAGGCGACGAACCCGATGCCTAGTTGCCGGCAGGTCGGCAGCACCTCGTCCTCCGGATCGCGCGTCCACAGCGAGTATTCCGTCTGGAGCGCCGTGATCGGGTGCTCGGCGTTCGCGCGGCGGATGGTCTCCGGTGCCGCCTCCGAGAGGCCGAGGAAGCGTACCTTGCCGGCCCGCACCAGACCGGCCATCGCGCCGACCGTCTCCTCGATCGGGACGTCCGGATCCACGCGGTGCTGGTAGTAGAGATCGATCACGTCCACGCCCAGGCGCGCGAGCGACGCGTCGCAGCACCGCGTCACGTACTCAGGCCGTCCCGACACCCCTTGAAACGACCCGTCCTCGCCGCGCACGTTTCCGAACTTGGTGGCGAGCACGACGTCTCGACGCCGGCCGGCGATCGCGCGGCCGACCAGACGCTCGTTGGTGAACGGTCCGTACATGTCGGCGGTGTCGAGCAGTGTCACGCCCAGGTCGAGGGCGCGGTGGATGGTGGCGATCGATTCGGTGTCGTCGCGCCCCGCGTAGAACTCGGACATGCCCATGCAGCCGAGTCCGAGTGCCGAGACGACGAGGCCCTGAGCACCGAGGGTACGTTGTTGCATCTATGCCTCCAACAATCGTATGTGAAAGACTGACGATTGATGTCGAATCTTAATGCCGTATGCGGCGTGGAGGCGGATGCCGACGGTGCGCTGGCGCCTCGCTCCGGGGGAGGCGATCGTTCGAGTGTGCCTCTCCCTTCGCATGGTGTGCGGCGCGCGGTCACCGTCGCGGGCCCGTGCCTCCTCTCAGCGGCGTGCGCGCTCTTCCCGAGCGCGCCGCCGCAACACGCCGGTGATGCGGTGGTGCTCTCGGCCGGGAAGCTTCAGACGTGTGCCATCACGGGCGCGGGCGCGACGTATTGCTGGGGGCACAATACGTACGGCGAACTAGGCGACGGAACCTCCACGCCGAGCGCCAAGCCGGTGCCGGTAGCCGGGGGGCATCGGTTCGTCGCGTTGAGTGCCGGTGTCAACTAC
>DATFMZ010000134.1:0-6885 GCA_035266665.1 Gemmatimonadales bacterium
GGATGCTCCGCCATCACGTCGAGGAGCGACCGGTGCCGACCCTGATATTCCACGATGCGCATGCCGTTGCGGATCGCGCGCTTCGCGAACAGCCCCTTCCCGGCGATACGCGAGCGAGCGAGCCGCGTCAGATCGCGGTCAAGCGCGCCCTCGAGCACCGGCGCCGCGCTCAATGCTTCGATCCGTCGGTGACGTGCACCGTCACCGTGACCGAATTGGTCGCGACCGTGTGCAGACCGGAGCCGCTCGTGTTGGGCTCCCACACCTGGACGTAGTAGGTGCAGACCAGCGTCTGGCCCGCCGCCAGGTCCGGGTGTGCGTGCTCGACGTAGCTCGCCCCGGTCGCCCACCCGACCATCCCCGAGGGATCGTCGCATCGTGACGCGCCGGTGTAGCCCGACGGCGTGACCCGTGTCGGCAGGACGCGGTAATAGGCCGGCTGACCGTTGACGGTTTGAGTCGCGTGCTTGTTGGCGTCGTCCTGCCAGCGAAGCTGCACCGGGATCCCGGGCGCATAGTGCCCGCATGCCGCCGGTGCGCCGCCGGCGCAGGGATTCGCCCAGTTGGTCGAGGCGGAACTTGACCACGTCATCCCGTTGTTCGTGGAGACCTCGAGGGAGGCCGTCCACATCGTGAGCGACCGCGAATTCCGCGAGACCGTGGCGGTCGGCCGAGTGGGAGCCGTGGGCGGACGGGTCGGCGTCCTCGCGCCGGTGACCCGGCGCACCTGCGCCGCCAGCGGCAGGGTCATCACGGTGGTGGCGACGGCCGCCGCGAGGAGAGACCGGAACGGGTACGACTGCTTCATCGGAGTATCCTCTGGAAAAAATGGGACAGTGAACGTCACGGTCAGCGAATCCGGAGGAACGACACGTCCACGAACTCGACCTCGCCCGCGCCCGGCCAGCCGAAGACCACCTCCGTCTCCCGGCCGGCCGGGAGCGTCACGACGGCCGGACACGTCATGATGCCGCTGGCGTCGGTGCTCGCCGTCATCGTCTGGTTCGTACAGGTGGCGACCTGTGCGACCGAGCCGGGCGTCGGGAAGCCCGGCGGCATGGTCAACACGCCGCCGTCGCGGGTCCCTTGGTCCCACGATCCGCCCCTGGCGGAAAAGTCGAAGAACACGGCGTAGGTCTGACTCCCGCTCCCCGCGGGGGTCATGGCGAGCTGCACGTGGAGCCCTTCGTCGGTGGGGTCGAGCGCGGCGTACGCCCCCCCGCTCGATCCCGGGTGGACGTCGACGGCGAAGAGGCTGAGTCGCGCGGACACCGCACCGGACGCCGTCATGGAGGGCGCGTCGAGCGTGAGGGTTCCCGAGGACATGGAGGAGACGCTCCGCACCGTCGGTCCCGCACGCTGCAGCAACTCGCGGGAACCCGGCAGCGTCTGCAGACGCCGGAGCATCTGGGCCGAGGAGAGATGCCGCGGACGAATCGCGGGGCGCGGGCGCACCGCGACGCGCTGCAACGCGGCGCGCGGAATGGATTGCGCACGCGCGGTTCCGCTCACGCCGACGGCGAGCGCGACGGCCAGGAGAAGGTGGGAAACGCGCATGGACGGACCCTCCGCACGTCGGGTGACGGGTGTACCGGCCGGCGCGCACGCATCTTGCCGACCAGACCTACTTGGTGGTTTCGTTATTCCTCGAGGTCGGCGTCGCCGACCGAGGCCCGTACGGGTGGGAAGCTAGGGGCCGGGATCAGACCCTCATCAACACGTGTCAAACGATTGAGCGACAACCAGTTCAAACTCGTCACGCTGGGCGGACTCCAGCTCCTGGACGCCGACGACCAGCCCGCTGCGCCACTGACCAAGCACCCGCGGAAGCTCGCGCTGCTCGCCGTCCTCGCGCTCGCCCATCGCCCCATTTCCCGCGACGTGCTCGTGGAGATGTTCTGGGGCGAGCAGGACGAGCGACGGGCCCGCCACTCGCTGAGTGATGCGCTGTCGGAGATCCGGCAGGTGCTCGGCGCCACCGCGGTCAGCGCCCGCCGGGACACGGTGGCGCTCGACGCCGAGCTCCCGCTCGCCGTCGATGCGCTCGCCTTCCACGCCGCCTGCGGCGTGAACGACTGGTCGCGTGCGGTCGCCCTCTACGCCGGACCGTTCCTCGACGGCATCTTCGTCAAGCACGCACCGAGCTTCGAGACGTGGTGTGCGAGCGAGCGGGCCCGGCTCGAGCAGCTCTTCCTCGAGGCCTGCGCCGAACAGGTGGAGGCGCTCAGCGGCGCGGGCCGGCACGGCGAAGCCGCGGAGGTGGCGGCCCGGTGGCTCGCCGCACAACCGCTCGCGCCCGAACCCGCCCTCGCCCTGCTCGCGACGTTGCGCGCGTCGGGAACGCCGCCAGCCGAGCGCACGGCGCTCGCGGCCTACGATCAGCTCGCCGCCCGCCTCGCTCGGGAGTACGACGCCCTACCCGACCCCGCCGTGGTGAGCGTGGCCGCGGAGATCCGGACGGCCCTGGCCGCGGCCCCCGCGGATGCCGCGTTCCCGCTCTCGGCTGAAGGCGGGCCGGGCGCACACACCGGCACGGCGCGGCGACGCACGGTCTGGATCTGGAGCACCGTGGCCGCCGCCACGATCGCCCTGGCATCCGTGACCTACGCCCTGCGCCGCGACGCGCGTGCGGCGCCGCGATCGTTGCGGCCGGTCGTCGCCGTCCTCGGCATCCGGGATCTGCGCGGCGATTCGACCGCGGCGTGGATCGGCGACGGGCTCACCCAGATGATCGCGGCCGACCTCGCACGCAGTCCGGCGATCGAGATCGTGGCGCCGGAGCGTGTGCGCCAGGCGACCGCCGCGCTCGACGGCGGCGGCGTGACCGGCGGCGCGGCCCGCGGCCCCGACGACGCCCGACCGGTGGGCCACGCCCTCGGCGCCGACTGGGTGGTCACCGGCGGGCTCACGCGCGGAGATACCACGTATATCCTCGACGTCGAGGTCTACGACGTCACCCGCGCCCGCTCGCTCAGTCTCTATACGATCGTCGCCAACTCGCTCCCGACGCTCGCCGATCGGGCCGCCGCCCGTGTGCTCGCCGTCGCGAACAGCGATCAGCCCGGCCCGCGTTTCGCCGACGTCGAGACCGGCAGTCTCGAGGCGTACGAGCACTTCGTGCGCTCCGAGGAGGCGGGCGACGAGGGACGTGAGGCCGATCGGCGCAACGAGCTCGATCGTGCCATCGCGCTCGACTCCGGATTCGTCACGGCACTCGCCGAACGGATGCGCATCGCGCAGCAGGACGGAGAGATCACGGTCCTGGCCCGGCTCGCCGTGGCCTTCCGGCGCGCGAGCGCGCGGGCAACCCCCTGGGACCGGCTCGAGCTCGACACGTATTCCGCACTGCACAACGCGGAACGCGAGCGCAGCGTGGCACTCGCGCGCGCGCTGGTGACGCAGTATCCGCACGATCCGCGCGCCTATGACATCCTCGCGGGCGTGCTCCAGGTCCAGGGGGCCTGGGAGACGGCGGACTCGGTCCTCTACGCGGAGCTCGCGCTCGACTCGCTCGCGACCACACCCGTGCGGGGTCCGTGCGCCCCGTGCACGGCCTACCGCGGACTCGCCGTCGACAAGACCGAAGAGGGGGATCCCTCCGGCGCCGAACGTGCGGCGCGCCGGTGGATCGACATCCAACCGGACTATCCGGCCGCCTGGTCCGTTCTCTCCTCCGCGCTCGAGGCGGAGCGCCGCTTCGAGGCGTCACTGGTGGCCGCCCGACGGGCGGAGGTGCTCGCGCCGGGGGAACACCTGTACGACGATCGCGTCGTCCGGATACTGCTCGTCGCGCGGCGCTACGATGACGCGGACACCGCGATCGCCCGCATGCTGCGGTCCCCGCTCCCGGCGGTGCGCGCCGACGCGTTCGATCTTCGGGCGCTGCTCGAGCGCGAGCGCGGCGAGATGCAGGCGTCGGTGCACACCATTCAACGGACGATTCGCGAGTTCCCCGCCGAGAACATCCTGGGACTCGAGGAAGCGGATGGGCTTGCGCGTCTCGGCGACTACGCGGCCGCCGTCCGCCTCGACGAGCCGCTCGGCCACCAGGCCGCAGCGGTGCCCGCCCTCGAGCATGCGGTCACGCCCGTCAGCGGACTCGTCGGTGGACGGGCGCGGCGCTTCTGTTGGGTGCACGCGCTCGAGGCCGAAGACCTCGCCGGCGCCGGCGACACGACGATCCTGCACGTGCTCGCCGATTCGATCGCCCGGGAGGCAACGCGCAGCTACTACGGACGCGATTGGCGGCTGGCACATCATGTGCGCGGCCTGATCGCGCAGATCGCGGGCCGCCCCGCGGAAGCGGAACGTGAGTTCAAGGCCGCGCTCTGGGGATACGGCGGCTGGACCGCGACCGACGTGCACCTCGCGCAGGTCCAGCTCGTGCAGGGACACGCGGCGGACGCGGTCGCGACGCTTCGCCATGCCTACGCGGCCCCGCTCGACGCGATGGGCCGGTACGTACCGCGGAGTGAGCTCGATCTCTGGATGGGGCGCTCGTTCCGCGCGGCGGGCCGTGCGGACAGCGCCGCGGTGTACGAGGGCTACGTGCGACGCGCGTGGCGGAACGCCGATCCCGAGGTGCAGCGACAATTGCCGCCGGCATCGTCGGGCGACTGACCGCGTTCGCGCGCCGCTACTTCTTCCACTCGCAACGCGCCGGCACGTCGAAGACCGCCGAATCCGGCGCGCCAACCACGAACGCTTTCGCCTCGAACACCTCCACAGGCGCGTGGCCCTTGAGCGTCATCACGGCCTTCACCAGGAGACCGTACCGATCCTCCCGCCAGAGCTCGATGCTGCCCTGCGGCGCGGTCTTCTCGTATGTCGTGGTGGCCATCCCGTTCACGCTGTCTTTGCCGATCTCCGTCGGTACGATCGAATCGTCCAGGGCCATTTGGCGCCAGAAATCGAACGGGTCACCCCAATCACCCGTGGCCACCGAATTGCACGGCACCGACGGATCGTTCGGGTCCCAGCTGAGCTGGGTCGTCGTCGGGGCGTCCACGATCGTGCGCAGGTGAATCGCGTGCCGATCCGCGGACTTCGCCATCTGCAGGTCGACCAGCACCGTGTCGCCGTCACGATAGAAGTGCTGGGTGTACCCGCGGCCCGCCGTCACGATCGTGTACTTGGTCGGCGCCGGCAGGTACTGGGCACTGGCCGGCGCCCAGGAGCACACACACAACAGCGCCGCGAACGTAACGGACCGGATCATCGCGAACTCCACATGGGGGTGAGGGGCACCGGCGCGCACCGTCACGGGGTGTCCTGCCCGTCGTTGGGCAGCTCCGCGTGGCCGTACACGTAAAGGAAGACGTCCTGTTCCGCCGAGAGCGCGGCCGTGAGCTCGGTCAGCTCGTTCTGGCGGATGATCATGATCTGTCCCTTCGCCATCGCCGGCGTGGATGCGCCGAACACTTTCGAGGCGTGGTCGATCGCCACCTCGCCCTCGGCGGCGATCGCTTGCAGCCGGTCGCAATAGGTGTGGTACTGACCCTCGACGGTTTGCAGGAACGCCGTGCCCGCCGCATTGATGGCCGCGTTGCGCGCGGGCGTTGGATCGGTGCACGATGAACCGCCGGCCCGCTCACTGAGCGTGAGGCATCGCTCGATCTGGGGATCGTACTCCTTGTGGATCCGGTCGAGCTGAGCCTCGTAGGCCTGTTGCAGCGGCGGCAGCGTCGTGAGCTCGAAGGTTTGGACGGCTTGCGAGATCTCGGTGGTCATGCGCGTCGCCGTCTGAACCAGCTCGCCGATCGCTTCGGCGACCGCGGGGTTCATCACCCCCGCGGCCCCGGCCATCGCCGAATAGTCCATGGCGGGCGGGCCGGCGCGCTTCATCCACCCGTCGATCCGCTCCCGTACCGCTTCCGTCGCGAGATCGCCCTTCTCGGTGCCGTCGGGCGTCGCGACGTCGCCGTAGCGCTTGATGAGGGCAGGAACGTCCCTGGGCAATCCAGGCACGTCGGCGAACGAGTGCAGCGGCACCACGTCGCTCGAGAGCTGCGCCGCCGCCCGCCCGGGGATCGCCCCAAGCGCGACCAGGAGGAGCGCGACACCTACGCCTGTCGTCTTCATCACCATTCCCGGGTTGAGAGGGAGGCACCCCCGACCGCACGGAGGCCGGCGGTACCGGAGTCCCGCGAGGTGACGAAGCTACGGAGGGCCGTCAGACCCTTCTCAACACGTGTCAAACGATTGAACGACAGGGTGTTCGAGGCTTCCGCCCCGAGGGAGAGGCTATGGCGCGTCGAGGAGACGGACGGGCGCACACCGCGCGGCGCGCCAGGCGGGCTCGAGCGCGCCGAGGAGGAGTGCACCGACGAGGAGGGGCGCCGCCCGGAGGACCGCTGCTGCATCCCATGCCGGCATCTGGCCGGCCACGGCGCGCAGGGCGTCCCAGGTAAACAGGGCAGCCCAGAGCCCGAAGGCCACGCCGAGCGCGGCGGCGAGGAGCGCACGCCAGGCAACGAAGCGGATCAGCGTCGCGCGCCGGGCACCCACCGCGCGAAACACGCCAAGCTCCCGGTAGCGTGACATCACCCAGAGACGCATGACGGTGAAGGCGCCGATCGCCGCGATCAGGAGCATCATCCATCCCTCGCCGTCGAACATCCGCGTGAACCAGACGACGGGCGCCGCATCCGTCGCGGCCATCGCGGCGATGCTCGTGCGTGTGATCCCACCGGCGTCGGTGCCGACGAGGGTGCGGACCGCTCGTAGCGCGGCGTGCGTGCGCGCGGAGTCGCTCACCAGCAGCGAGACGGACGCCGGCGGCACCTGCAGGATGCTCAGGTACACGGCGTCGGGCACCGTGAATCCGCTGCCGAGTGCGTGACTGGTGCGGTCGGGCACGACGCCCACCACGCGATACCAGCGCTG
>DATFMZ010000135.1:0-2431 GCA_035266665.1 Gemmatimonadales bacterium
AAGGCATCACTCCAGGAATTCGCGGCGCTCATCACGCAACTCGGCGAGGGACTCGCCGAAACCACGCCCGCCTCACTGCTCGAACGGATCGTCGAAGCCATTCACTACGAGGACGTGCTCGTGGCGGAGGGCCCAGAGGGCATCGAACGGGTCGAGAACGTGCGCGAGCTGCTCGCGGGCGCGGCTGAGTGGTCGGAAGAGGCGGACCCCGAGGATCCCTCCAACGCGGTCGAGCGCTTCCTGGCCACGGCGGCACTCACCACGTCCGCCGAAAACGTGGGCGGCGATCCCGAGGGCGTGAAGCTCCTCACCGTCCACACCGCGAAGGGGCTCGAGTGGCCGGTGGTGGTGCTGGCGGGCATGGAAGACGGCCTCTTCCCGCTGAGCCGCGCGCTCGAGTCACCGGAGGGAGCCGAGGAAGAACGGCGGCTGGCGTACGTCGGCATGACGCGCGCGCGAGATCGCCTCTATGTCACCTGGGCGCGCACACGCCGGCGCGGCGGCCAGCTCATGCCGGGGACTCCGTCCCGCTTCTTGGATGCGCTCCCGCCGGGGGTGGTCGAGGAGCGGCGGAGCAGCGGTCTCTTCGGCGGCGAGCTCGGCTCACGTGGTCTCCACGGCTCGGGCTGGCGCAGCGGCTCCGTCGCACGCGCGCCCGCCATGCCGTTTGCCGACGCATCCGTGGAAATGGAATCCCAGGATCGGCCGCGCTACGTGAAGGGCGAGCGCGTGCGGCATCGCCGCTTCGGCAGCGGGGTGATCCGGGGGCTCGACGGCACGGGGCGCGACCTCAAGGTCGAAGTTGAATTCGACGACGAGGAAGTCGGCACCAAGCGGCTGCTGGTGGCGTATGCCGGGTTGGAGCGGGACTGGGAGTGAGACGGGAGACGTCTGCCGGGAACGGGCGTCGTCACGTCTCCCGTCGCACGTCCTACGTCTCCCGTCTCTCGTCTCCCGTGCCCCACGGCCGTTGCGACGCAGACCGTCCCCAGTAGAGCAGCGCGTATTCCGGCAGCCCGAAGTGCTCGTCGGCGAGCTCGGCGAGCCGCACGCGATCGTTGGGCAGCTTGTTCCGAATCACGTCGAACCGCATCCGCTTCGCGAGCGTGAGGGACCCCTCGCCTGACGGATCCAGCCGCCGGGCCTGCGCGTCGTCCCGGCCGGCCAGCATCTCCATCACCAACTCGAACGACGCCGCCATCTGTCGCTCGACCGCGTCCTCCGCGAGGTCCCAGCGGCTCCGCTCGGCCACGATCTGGAAGGCGCGCTGCCAGCTCTGCGTATCGGTGAGCGTCACCATCCCGCGAAACAATCGCCGGCTGGTACGCACCGAGAAGATGGTGGGTGAGAGAATGCGGTCGAGATGCGCATCCGACGCCGCGTGATCGATCCGGATCACCTCCATCGCGGCCCGGGCGTATTGCTCGCCGAGATGGGTCTCGAACCGGCTCTCCCAGTACGAGTGCCCGATCGCGATCGTGGTGGAGGTGACCACCAGTTGGCGCGGCACGAAGAAGTTGTGCGCCACCGTATCGGCCGCGAGGTGCGAGAGATAGCCGAGGCCGAACGCGCGGAGCGGCTCGCTGTCGGCGCGGTCGTAGATCTCCTGACCGACGTGCCACGCGTGGCAATGCCGGCCCACCGGCGCGTACTTCTTGGCCATCGACGTGTCGGCCGCGATGTTGCCGTAGAGGAAATCGTACGGGTAGGCGCGCAGCAGGTCGGCGATCGCGCCGGGAAGCTGGGTGAGGTTGGCGAGCACGCTCTCGCCGAGATAGATGTGCGTGCCGGGAGTCCAGGCATGCGCGGTGCCGGGGAGCACGACCAGCAACAGGACCGCGATCGCGGCCGACACCCCGACCCAGCGCGCGTTCATCGCGCGCGTTTGAGGAACGCGCGCTTCATTGTCCGGAACACGGACGCACTGCGCCGCGTGGTCCGAAGCGCGGCCGCCACGTCGAGGACGGTGTCCTCGACCTCGTCGTGCAACAGATCGAGCAGGGTCTCGAAATCGATCAGCCGCTCCTCCACGCCGTCGGCGAGGCGCTTCACCCGTTCCCGCACGTCCTCGGACACGCCGACGACCCCCTCCACTTCGTGACGCACGAGCGTGGTCACGCGGCTCGCGTCATCGACCGCGCGACGCGCCGCGATGAGCGTCGGACGCGCGTCCTGGTCGAACGTCGTGAGCAGCTGTTCGACGCGCTCCGCGACGCCCTGCATCCGTTTCATCGCCCCGATCAACAGGACGAGAAACACCAGCACCGCCACGGCAATGACCACTGTGGAAACCGCCCAAAGCACCGCAACCCAACCGGCCACCGGACCCTCCTCGCACGGCGGCGCGCCGAGCCGCAAGGGCACCGTGCGCGCCGTCCTGCACCGTGACTCGACGTCAAACCGCTCCTGAAAAAACATCCCATGTCCCCGA
>DATFMZ010000136.1:0-5627 GCA_035266665.1 Gemmatimonadales bacterium
CACCGCGCGCACGCTCTGGGCGAACGAGTATGACGAGAACGTGACGGACGTGTTCAAGGCGCAAGGCCAGATCGTGGATTCGATCAGCGCGGGCATTGCCACGGCACTGGGCCTGGATACGGCCGTCGCATTAGCGGGGGCCGACCAATGAAGCGAACCGTGTGGGCGATGGCGCTCGCAAGTCTCGCGGCATGCGGAGGCACGAGCGGCACGTCCCTTCCGCCGACGAAGACGCTGGACATTTCGAACCCCGTTACCGGGACGATGGCGTACTCACCCGACGGCACGCGTATCGCGTACGGTGTCGGCACGTCCCATGGCGAAGACCTCGTGGTGGCGCGGTCGGATTTGAGCGACCCTCGCGTCCTGATGTCCGGAATCCTCGCTGGGAACGCCGCCATCGTGTGGTCGCCCGACGGACGCTATATCTCGTACGTGCGTCTCGGCGCGAGCGGGCCGACAGCTGAAATCATGAATGTCGACTCCGGTGCCGAGTCGGCGATGCCTGTCTCCGGCGCACCGGGGCTCCACCTTGCATATCAGTGGGACAGAACGAGCCGTCTGGTGGCGTACGTGTCGTTCAATCCCGGGGGCACGATTGACGCGAAGGTGTTCTCGCTCGAGAGCCACAAGTCGACCTCAATGCTCCAGAACATCCCGAACTCCGTCGGCTTCTGGTCGCCGAACGGGGCGCAGATCGTGTACATGGTATTTTCGCGAGGCGATTCCGGCAGTCCACGTTCGAACCTCTGGCTCACCGACAGCACCGGCCGGCCGGGGCGACGGCTCACGACGGGAGGCCACGCGCATTTGACCGGTCCGTTCAACGCAAGTGCATGGTCGCCCGACGGAAAGTCCATTGTCTTCGTCTCCGATCGAACCGGGAAGGATGACATCTGGGCCTGGTCCGTGACCGGCGATTCGGCGCGCCAGCTCACGCGGGACGTGCTCGACGACAACAATCCCGTCTGGTCGCCCGATGGAAAGTGGGTGGCCTTTCTCTCCCACCGTACACGCCAGTGGGACTTGTGGCTCGTCCCCGCGAAAGGCGGGACCGCACGGCGCATCACCGACACGCCCGACGCGGAGAGCGATCCGGTGTGGATCCCAGGCACCGATACGCTCACCTTCACGGTGCATCACAGCTCGGCGGGTCTTTGGTTGCGTTCACTCGACGACAGCAGCGAACGGCGCATCACCGCGGATTCGATCGACGTGTTTGGGTGGGACCTTTCCCCTGACGGGAAACGCATCGCGCTCCTGTTTTCGCGCGGGGGGAATACGAGTCTGGCGACCGTATCCGTGAGCGGCGGACCGGTCAGCCCGCTCGTGCCGCACATCGACGGGGCACTGGGAAATCCAGAATGGTCCCCCGACGGATCCCGAATCCTCTATCTCGCAAAACCCTCGCGCCACTCCCATGTATGGATCGTGGATGCCACGGGAGGTACGCCGCGGCAGCTCACGACGTGGTCCGCAGATGACCAGTCCGCGCACTGGTCGCGTGATGGCTCGACGGTCTACGTCGCCACGTTCTACAGCCCTCAGAAGACGAAGCAGGGACTCGGCGCCACGATCTGGCGCGTGCCCGCTGACGGCGGCGCGGCGGGACTGCTCACCGACGGCGGCGGCACCGGGATCATGAATGATGTCGAGACGAGCCCGTACTCGGACGACCTGTTCGTCACCGGTCTCGACGGCGAGAGCGGCGCGATCGATGGCTACATGCTTCGACCGGATGGGACGCTGAAGAAGTTGTGGGATCGGACGGCGGTGATGACGTGGATTCCGCACGGTTTCGATCCATCCGGCGACTCCGTCATGTTCGAGTCGCCGACACCGAATGGTGGAGGGCGGTCCATGCTCATCTCGACCGCCACGGGAGAAGGGCACCCGATGCCCGAGGTTGATCGGCATGACGTCCAAGGTCTCGACTGGGCTCCCGACGGACGGCGTCTGCTGTTCATCGCCACTCTCGGACCGTCGAGAGCCGACCTCGCCGTCTACGACCGCCGCACGAAGAAGGTCACCGTGCTCACGCACCTTCCCAAGACTGAGGGGGTGAACGATGCACGCTGGCTTCCCGATGGACGGCATCTCGTCTTTTCCCGCTCGACCGGCGCGTCGCAGGTCATCGCCGCGGATCTGACGAAGTTGATGGCGGGGGAGAACTAGGGCGCTACACCAACCGTTCCCGTATCGCCCGGCTCACCGCCTCCGCCACGCTATGGACCTGAAGCTTGGCGTACACGCCGCGCACGTGACTCCGGACCGTGTCGAGGCTGATGCCGAGGTGGCCCGCGACGGTCTTGTACGGCATCCCCTCGACGAGACACCGCAGCACGTCCTGCTCGCGCGCCGTGAGCCCGAGACGTGTCGCTCCCTCGCGCCACGGCCCCTTGCCCGCCGCCTCCTGACGCAAGAGCGCGAGCACAGTGCCAGCGACCCCCGCTGAAAGGGGCGAGCCCCCGTCGAGCACCTCGCGCAGCGCGAGCACCAGACGCGCGGGAGCGGTGCGCTTGACGAGATAGCCGTCGGCGCCGGCGCAGATCGCTTCGAGAATGGTCGCGCTCTCCTCGAATACGGTGAGTACGACGACGCGGCTTCCGGGATGTCGTGCCTTGATCCGGCGCGTGCACTCGATGCCATCGATCCCCGGGAGCTCGACGTCCATGAGGACGAGGTCCCATGCGGGAGCGTCCTCGAGCGCCTGCACGATCGCCTCGCCCGTTGGATACACGCCGACGACCTCGAAGCCGTCCGTGTGGCGGAGCAGGGTCTCGAGACTTCCGCGATACCGGGCGTCGTCCTCGACGACGGCGACGCGCGTGGTCATGTGGTCGAATGTACGGTGTGACTCATGTGCTCACCCTCGCATGTTCATGTGGGTGAGGGCCCCCGGCGGCCACGGATCCGGAGCCATAGGCGGTCCCACCAGCCGCGACGTTGGAGCCTGAAGCGCAGCCGCACGATGGTACCCGCGCTGCGCGTGGACTCGATCGTGAGCGTGGCGCCGCTCTCCTCGGCGCGTCGCCGCATGCCGGGGAGACCGTGTCCGCCGCCGTGCCGGCCGGATCCGCCGACCGCGGCGGTGCCTCCTCGAGCTCGCGCGAGGTCCTCGGGCGACATTCCCACGCCGTCATCCGTGATTTCGAGCACCCAGGCGTCGTCTTCTGGCTGGAGTGCGAGCGTCACATTCGTCGCCTGGGCGTACTTGGATGCATTGTGCAGCGCCTCGAGGCCCACCAGCAGCACGGTGCGCAGGAGGGACAGATCGAGCGGCACATGTGGATACTCCGCCGGGAGTGGGGCGTTGAACCGCGTGTTCCCATCGGCGAAGAGGCGTGCGCCCTGCTCGGCGAGCCGCGCGGCGAGCGTTTCGAGCGTGACCTCCCCCGGCTGAAGCGACCACACGATGTCGGCGAGCGAATCGCCGAGCTCCTCGGCGGTGCGGGCGATATCACCCGCGGCGCCCCGTGCCTCCGTGGCGGTCAGCCGGTCGTCAGCCAGGACGCCGGATAGAATTGCGACGCTCGCGAGCCCCGAGCCGACTTCGTCGTGGAGGTCCATCGCGATCCTTGTCCGCTGTCGCTCGAGACCGACCAGATACGCGACGCGCAGACGGTAGGCCGCTACCAGCAGGACGACCAGCATCGCAACGCCGAGTACTTCAATTTGCGGCTCCAGGTACCAGGGCGGGTTCACCCGGAACCGGAGCGCCGCCGGTGTCGCCGACCAGTGTACGCCGTCGAGTGAGGCGCGCACCTGGGCGTCGTACGTTCCCGGCGCGAGTCCCAGCCACCGAAACGCGGGCGCGCCGCTCACCGGCGCCCAGGCGTCGTGAGGCGAAAGCCGAACTTCGTAACGGAGTGAGGCGGGATCGCGAAACGAGAGCGCGGCGAAGTGCAGCTCGAGCCGGTTGTGCCCATGCGAGAGCACGATCGGGGGCCCGAGCGGGAGCGCACGCCCGTCGGCCCGCGCCTCCACCAGGACGACCGGTGGAGGTGTGGGATGCGTCCGTCGTACGTCCGTCGCAACGTGGACCACCCCCTCATCGGTGCCGATCCAGACGCCGCCGTCCGCATCTTCGATCAGATCGCCCGCGCCCCGCGACGTAATGCCGTCCCAGCCCGTGAGCTTCTCTACCACTTGCCACCCATCGGGACGATCTGGTCGGGGCATGACCCGCCATACGAATCCATGCCCTACGAACCAGATGCCGCCCGAGCGCGAGGGCACCATGTGGAGCACGCTCTGGGTGGGAAGTGCCGACGCGCCCGGAATCGGCTGCCACCGGTGATCGACGAGACGAAACACGCCTCGCTGGACCGATGATGCCCACATCCCGCCGCCGGGCAGCGCCACGAGGCTCGTCAGCTCGATCACACCTGAGGGCCGAGCTATGCACGACCAACTGAGTGCGGAGCTCTTGAGCAGCCGCACCTCGGGCGCATGACATACCGAATCCCCGGCCGAGATCCAGAGATCACCGGCGCTGTCGACGGCCAGGTTCTCCAGGTCGTGCCGTGGGAGAGGCGGCTGGGCAAGCGGTGCCGTCACGTCGCCGAGGCGAAGCTCGCCGCCGGCCGCGGGGGCACGCGTCCGACGCAGGTGCAGGAGTCCGCGGGAGGTGGCGAGCCAGCGCCCGCCGTCCGAGGCCGGGACGCAACTCCGGAGCGCGACGTGTGCGTATCCGAGCGTGCCGATCACCGCCGTGTCCCGGATCCGGACCCAGGAGGTGGTGGCACTCAGGAGAAGCGAGCCGTCGGCGAGCGTGCACGGCTGCTCTTGGCCGGCCTCGGTCGTGCGCGATGCGCGCCAGCCATCACGCTCGTGCTCGAGGAACCCGAGCCCCTGCCACGTCACGACCGCCACGTCGGCGCCGCTTCGGGCTAGATAGCGGACGTGCTGCGACGGCAGTCCCTGCCGGTCCGACCAGCGCCGCGTGCGCGGCTCGGGGTACTGCACGAGCGACTCGAACGTCCCGAGCCAGAGGCTGCCATCGCGATCCACGAGCAACGGGCCGCCCGATTCGAGACCGTCCGCCGGTCCGAGGATGCTCGGTCGCCCTCCCGGTTGCACCGACGCGAGATAGCGGTCGAACGCGACCCAGATCGTTCCACGGCGTTCGGTCACGGAGATGGCGCGAGCATAGGGGGTCGCGTTGTCGGCGAGGATCTTGTGCGCCACGCCGTTCCGGTACGCGGTCACCCGTCCCCCGATCTGGAGGATCAGAAGGCCCTCGGCGCCACTCGTTGCGAGGTCGACGATCTTGGTCCCGCGCCAGAGCTCGGTCGTCGTGCCATCCGCCTCCGCGAGCCAGACACCGCCATCCGTCGCGACGTAGACCCCGTCCGGGCCCGCCCCGCCGCAGACGCGTCGCACCGTGTCGCCCCGGAAGGCCGACATCGGAAACGTCCGCCACACGGCGTGCGCCGAGTCGTACCGAAGCAGCCGCCCGTCCGTGACCCAAAGCCGACCGGCGCCGTCAAACGCGACACGCACGGCCGGGGACTGCCACCCGCCGGGTGGTGTCGGTAGTCGCCGGGCCCCTCCGTCCGTCACTCGGAAGACGGCGGGCTCTGCGCTCACCGCGGCGACCGCGCCGGAGGGAGAAACCGCTATGG
>DATFMZ010000137.1:0-3708 GCA_035266665.1 Gemmatimonadales bacterium
GGGCGGGCGTGGGCGGGCGAGGGCGGGCGGGGCTGCGGGTTGCGGATCTGTTCGATGCGTCGCACTCTCGACCGATGACGTGTCACATGCCGCGCCAGTCGTGCGTCTCCCGATCATGATCAACATTCATCCAATTCGCACGGGCTCCGTCCGCATCAAGCGCGCACAGCGGGTACGGCGGACGGGAGGGCTCGTCGGCGTGCTCTTCGATTCCACGTGGACGGAGTGGCTGCCGATCCACGCGTGGCTCATCGAGCATCCCGAGGGGCCGATCGTGGTCGACAGCGGCGAGACCGCGCGCACGGCAGAGCGCGGGTACTTCCCCCGATGGCATCCCTACTACCGAACCAGTGTGCAGATGAGCGTGCGCCCGGAGGACGAGATCGGTCCGCAGCTCGAGGCACTCGGCGTGCCGCCCGCCGAGGTGCGCACGGTGATCCTCACGCACTTCCATACCGATCACGCGGGTGGCCTCGCCCACTTCACGCGCAACCAGGTGCTCGTCTCGGGGCCCGATTACCGTCTGGCTAAGGGATTCCTCGGCCGTCTCCTGGGCTACTTGCCCAATCGCTGGCCGGACGCGTTTCGGCCCGCGCCGATCCCCTTCGACGCGGCGCCGCTGGGGCCGTTCCCCCACAGCCACGCCGTGACGCGCGCCGGGGACGTCACGATCGTTCCCACCCCTGGCCACACGCCGCACCATGTTTCGGTGATCGTGCGGGCGGAGGGCGTGAGCTACGTGCTGGCCGGAGACACCAGCTACACCGAGGATCTGCTCGTGAGCCGGACGCCGGATGGGGTCTCGCCGCGGCCGGCGGTCGCCGTTCGGACCATGGATCGGATACTCGCGTACGCGAAGGAGCGGCCGACGGTGTACCTGCCCACACACGACCCGGAGTCGGTGACCCGCCTGGCAGCGAACACGGTGTTGGATCTCGACGGGCGCTGATGCTCCTTGTGCGCCGCCCCGCGCGGCGCGATTCTCCTTCTTCCGGCCCGGGTGGCGAAACCGGCAGACGCAAGGGACTTAAAATCCCTAGGGAGGCGACTCCCATGTGGGTTCGAATCCCACCCCGGGCATTTTCCACAACGCGACGTCTCGTTGAGTCGCATCATTCGCTGCGAACCAACTTACATAATTACATATAGTTAGGTCGAGCGGTCTCATCAACAACATGAGGTCAGAAGGAGGCCTCCCGCCGCGCCACCATCACTCCCTGCACGACGTAGAGGATCAGGAGCACCACGCTCGAGGCGCCCACGGCGAGCTTGAAGGCCGGCGGCGCGGCGCTCGCTGAAAGGAGTCCTTCGATGGTGCCCGCGAGCAGCAGCAGTGAGGCCGCGGCGCCCACCATGAGGAGCGCCGGCGTGCCCTCGAGCACCAGGGCGTCGCGCCGCGAGCGATCGCCCGGGGCGATCAGCGCATGCGCGATCTTGAAGCCCGCGCCGCCCGCGATCATGATCGCCGTCAGCTCGAGCACGCCGTGGCCGAAGACGAAGGTGAGAATCCAGTCGGCGAGCCCGTAGTTCGCGAACAGGCCGAGCGACGCGCCGAAAAAGAGCCCGTTGCTCGCGAGCACGACGAGCGTGCCGATCCCCGCCGTGATGCCGAAGGCGAAGGCGCCGAACGCCACCTGCACGTTGTTGGCGATGATCTGGGTCGCGACGAGCGGCAGGAAGGGCGACGGCGTCTGTGCGTAGCCGCGGCCCGCTCGCGCCTCCTGCCGGCCCGCCTCGACGCGGGCGAGCATGACGTCGGGCATCACCTCGTAGGCGAGCTGCGGCTGCTCGCGCAGCATCGCGAAGCCGGCCACCGCCGGCGCGGTGAAGACGAGCACCGCGGCCAGTACGTACCAGCGCTGGCGCACGACGGTGGCGGGGAAGGTGCGAAAGACCAGCTCGAACAGCGGAATCCGCGTGCCGCGCCGCGAGCCGTAGAGCACGTTGTGGCCCGCCGCCACGGCGCGCTCGAGCATGGCGATGGTAGCGGGATCCACGCGATAGGTGCGGGCGCGCGCGAGATCGGCGGCGACATCGCGGTACCGGGCGGCGAACCGCCGCACCTCCTCGCCCGTGCGCGAGCCGAATCCGCGCGCCTCGGCCGTGGCGGCATCGCGCCGGAAGGTCTCCCACTTCTCGCGTCCGAGCGCCGCGAAGCGCGTCCCGCGTGACAGCGGTCGGCCACCCGCGCCGCCCGGGGCGAGGACGGTGCGTGCGGTCCGCTCGTGCTCGTGCACCTCATGCAGGAAGGCGATCGGCTCGCTCGTCGTGAGATCGTCGTAGCGCTCGCCCACGCGCGCGACCAGGCGCTCGGCGAGGTTCCGGCGCGCCTCATACGCGAGGTCGTCCGCGCGCTCCAGGAACTGCGAGAGCACGCGATATTCCTGATCGGTGAGACGCGCGGCGGGTGCCGTCACGGCGGTCGTGGGCGGCGGTTCCGCCGCCGGCTCCGGGCGCGGGGCCGCCGCCGCGTCCGGCCGGTCGCGCACGACGATCGTCCCCGCGACGAGATCGCCGAGCCGGCGGTGCTCCGGATGGAAGAAGATGAACAGGAGACCGACGAGCCCGGTGAGCCCCGGCTGGACGTCCACGATCCGCAGCAGGCCGCGCGACGCGGCGGCACGAAAGCCGATGGACCGTCCGTCGTCCTGCACCACGCGGATGCCGAGCGCGCGTTTCCCCGGCGTGCGCCCGTTGGTGAATCCCTCGAAGAGCGCGAAGTATCCCCAGAGCACGCCGTAACCCAGGATCACGACGAGCACCAGCACGAGGACACCACCGTGGGAGAGCAGGCCGAGCGCGCCGGTGACGAGCGTGAGCAGGAACAGCGCAACGAAGATCAAGCACCCGTCGAAGAGCGCCGCCGCGGTGCGCGATCCGACGCCCGCGAGATCGTAGTGGAGCACGACGTGCTCCGGGGTCTCGACCTCGCGCCGGCGACCGAAGGGGACAGGAGAAGGTGACTCTCGCGGATCGATCATGTGCGCACCATCTTATCGCCCGGGAGGTCCCATGGCCACATACGAGCTACGCCCACTCTCAGTGGGAGAGATCCTGGACACGGCGTTCGCGGTGTATCGCCGTCTCTTCGGCACGCTGATGTCCCTCGGCGTCATCTGTATCGGCATCCCGCTCCTCGTGCTCTTCGCGCTCCGCACGATCACGCCCAGCGGAGATGTTAGTCTCCTGGCCCTCGTGTTCGATCTGGTACTGATCGCCGGCACGATCCTGCTCGAAGGGGCGATCGTGTGTACGGTCTCGGACACGTATCTTGGGCGCGCGCCGTCCACGGGCAACGCGTTGCGGACCGCGTGGGCGAAGGGCGGGAGCATCTTCGCGGCGGGGTTCGTTCGCAACATCCTCATCTTCGTCGGCCTGCTGTTTCTCATCGTCCCGGGGATCATCGTGGCGTGCGGGCTGTCGGTGGCGATCCCGGCGGTGGTGCTCGAACCGGAGACGCTGGGAACCGATGCGATCTCGCGCTCATGGGAGCTCACCAAGGGGTTCCGCGGGACGGCGTTCGTCCTCGCGCTCGTGCCGGTAGCCCTCTATCTCATCCCGCAGCTCGCGGCGGGGGTGACCAGCGCGATCCTGCCCGCGTTGGCTCCGGTCTTCCTCGCGATCGGCATCGTGCTCGAGCTGCTGGTCATTCCGGGCGCGATCTGCGTCTTCACGCTCTTCTACTACGACCTCCGCGTGCGCAAGGAG
>DATFMZ010000138.1:0-2387 GCA_035266665.1 Gemmatimonadales bacterium
CGCTCGAGGTGCGGGTCACCTTCGATACCGCGGGCCCGCGTGTGAGCCCCGTGTTGGGCGTCGTGGTGAAGACCGCGCAGGGGATGCCGCTCTTCGGGATCAACAATCGCCTCGTGAGCGGGTTCGAGTTTCCCGCCGACGTCGCGCGCGGCACGATCACCTGCCGCTTCGCCGATCTCCCGCTGATGCCCGGCACGTATTTCCTCGATCTCTATCTGGGCGACGCACGCGGCGATCACGACACGATCACCGACGCGGTGTCGTTCGACGTCCTGCCCGCGGACCTGTTCGGGACCGGGCAGCTCCCACCCGCATCGGCGGGACCGATGATTCATCCCGCCACCTGGACGCTGGAGGCGGCGGACGGTGACTGAGCCCTACGGCGAGGCGTTCTTCGCCGACCAGGCGGAAGGCTCGCTCCGCTCGGCGCGCGTGATCGCGCCGCTGGTGGTGGATCTGGTGCACCCCACCTCCATCGTGGACGTGGGGTGCGGCATCGGCACGTGGCTCTCGGCATTCCGCGAATCGGGCGTGCGCCAGGTGCACGGCTTCGACGGCGCGTACGTGGATCGCACGAAGCTCCTGATTCCCGCCGAGTCGTTCACCGCCGTGGATCTCCGCACCCCCGAGGCGCTCACGGGCACGTACGATCTCGCGCTCTGCCTCGAGGTCGCCGAGCATCTCCCCACGGCGGTGAGCGGCCGCCTCGTGGCGGCGCTCACCCGCCTCGCGCCCGTGGTGCTCTTCTCGGCGGCGATTCCGGGACAGACGGGCACCGATCACATCAACGAGCAATGGCCGTCGTTCTGGGAGGCACACTTCCGGACCCTGGGATATCGCGCGATCGACGCCGTCCGCCCGACGGTGCGCGAGGACCGGCGGGTCGATTGGTGGTACCGCCAGAACGTGATGCTCTTTGCGAGCGAGGACGCGATCGCCGCCCGCCCTGGACTCACCGCCCTGGCGCGGGAGCACCCGGCCGCCGACCTCGAGTGGGTGCACGTGGAGGTGGTCCGGAAGTACGAGCACACGCGCCACCTCGCCCGCGAGCTCGTCGATCGCGTGCGCCGCAAGTTTCTCGGTCCGGACCGCACGTGACCGAGCCCGGACGATCCGGCGAGCCGCCGAACGGATTCACGGTGGCGCTCTGTTGCCACAACAGCGCCCGCCGCCTGCCCCATACCCTGCAGCATCTCGCCCGTCAGCGGGTGCGCGCGACGGTGCCGTGGGAAGTGCTGCTGATCGACAACGCCTCGAGCGACGGCACGGCGGATCTCGCGCGCCGGCAGTGGCCCAAAGGACCGCCGGCGCCGCTCCACGTGTTCACCGAACCCACCCTCGGCTTGGGCTACGCGCGCCTCCGGGCGCTCGAGCGGGCCGCGTATCGGTTCGTGGCCTTCGTGGACGACGACAACTGGCTCGAGCCCGAGTGGGTCGATACGGCGTGGGAGACCATGACCGAGCATCCGGAGGTCGGCGCGCTCGGCGGCCACAGCACCGCGGCCTTCGAGACGCCACCGCCCCGCTGGTTCAGCGAGTTCAAGACGCTTTACGCGGTGGGGCCGGATGACGTGCCGGCGGGTGACATCACCGAGCATCCCGGCTTGCTCTGGGGCGCGGGGCTCACCGTGCGGCTCGCGGCATGGCGCGGGCTCCGCGCCAAGGGATACACGCCGGCACTCGTCGGGCGTCACGGGACCGCGCTCACGGCCGGCGAAGATACGGAGCTGTGCCTCGCGCTGCGGCTCGCCGGATGGCGCCTCTGGTACGAGCCCAATCTGCGGCTCACGCACTACTGCCCCGCGGGACGGCTCACGTGGCGTTACGCGCGGCGCCTCTACCGCGGTTCGGGAGCGGCAACGCCCGTGCACGATGCGTACTACTTCGCGCTCCGTGCCGCGACCGACCCGCTTCCCCCATCCCACAAGACGTGGTGGTGGCAGGCGGGTGCCACGCTCTGGGCGCTCGCGCGGCGTCCCGCCGACGTGGCCGCGCGGCTGCGCAACCGTGAGGGAGACGCGCGGGTCACGGAGACCGAGGCACTCCTGGGACGTCTGGGATCGTTGATCCGTAGACGCGGCGCGTATGACGGGGCCGTCCGAAGCATCGCGGCCGCGCCGTGGCGGGCCGCGTGACCGCGGGGCCACACGTGGTGCATCTCGTCCCCGCGCTCTTCGGCACGGACGGGGTGACCGGCGGCGCCGAGCGTTACGCCCTCGAGCTCGCCCGCGCGATGTCCGCCGACACGCGAACGACGCTCGTCACCTTCGGGAAGGAGAGACGCTCGTGCAGCGACGGAGCGCTGCAGATCGAGATGCTCGGTCCGGCGCGCGCCATCCGCGGCCAACGCTCGAACCCGATGGCACGGGGCTTCTTCCACGCGCTCG
>DATFMZ010000139.1:0-4290 GCA_035266665.1 Gemmatimonadales bacterium
CAGGGAATTCCCGATCTCGCGTACTACGTGACGGCGGTTAGTCGCTCCGGGACCGAGAGCCAGCCCAGCAACACCATCACGGTGGATCAGCGGCTCCGACTGCAGGCGCCGACGTCGTTGTCCACCACCAGCCTCAACGGCGCGATCCACCTCTCCTGGTCCGACAACGCGTATCAAGCGGATCCGTCGGCCTTCAAGCAGTACCGCGTGTACAGCACGTCGTACTCACTGGATCAGAATCTGTGCGGGGCCCAATGGGTGCTCGAGGGCACGACGGTCTCACCCGAGTTCCTGGCGGCCGCACTGCCAAACGGCGTCTCGCGCTGCTTCGGCGTCTCCGCCGAAAGCGTCGAGGGGTACGAGAGTCTCTGGTCGCCGATTCGCGAGGACACGCCACGTCCGGATGCGCGCAACGTGCTCCTGTACACGTACGCGGCGAATAGCGCGTACAGTGGGTTCCGGTTCTACCAGGACGTGAACGGCGACGGTCAGGTGAATCCCGGCGAGCTCGGCATCGTGATGGCGGGGGACAACCCGGCGGCCGACTTCTGGCTCTATCGCGATTCCACCGGCGCGCTCTTCATGGTCCCGCAACGCACGGGGACGGAAGTCGCCGTCTATGGCTCGGCCCCCGTGTCGGATCTCACGTCCATCGACTACGCCCCCGATTCGGGATACTCGGCGTCCGCGATCGAAGCGGTGCCCGGCTACGGGTATGTCTTTCAGATGGATGGCGGTGACGGGTACTACCGGTATGGCGCGGTGCGCGTGACCGACGTCTCGCCCGACTACATCATCTTCGATTGGAGCTACCAGACCGATCCGGGGAACCCGGAGCTCGATATTCACGGCGGGATGAGCTTCGCCGCGGATACGGGGCTGGTGGTGAAGCGGAAGTGATGAGCTAGGATCGCCCTCGACGCGAGTCCCGCGCGGCCGTCGCTCAGGCTGCTGCAGCTACGCGAGTCCAGCGCGGTCGTCCCGAAGGGCGCGTCGGTGAGCGGCGCTCGGCTAGTTCCTAGCCGGCGCCGCGAACCCAGCGGGCCCCGGGGGCACCTGAAGCCGCCGGGCGGCGCCACGCCCGGCGCTTATATTCCCTCCCATGTCGCAGACCATCGTGCTCGACGGCAGCTCGCTCACGCTCGATGCGGTCGTCGCGGTCGCCCGCGGGCGTGCCGCCGTCGCCATCTCCCCCGAAGCGGAGCAGCGCGCGACCAGATCGCGCCGCACCGTCGAGGCGACGCTCGCCTCCGGTGCGGCGGTCTACGGCGTCAACACGGGCTTCGGCAAGCTCGCGCACGTCCGCATCGCGCCCGACAAGCTCAAGGAGCTCCAGCGGAACCTGATTCTCAGTCACGCCGCGGGTGTCGGCGCGCCGTTGCCGACCGATGCCGTGCGCGCGGCGATGCTCCTGCGGGCCAATGTGCTCCTCCGTGAGACGAGCGGCGTACGCCCTCTCGTCGCGGAGCGGCTCGTGGAGCTGCTCAACCACGGCATCCATCCCATCGTGCCGGAGCAAGGGAGCGTGGGAGCTTCGGGCGACCTCGCACCGCTCGCCCACGTGGCGCTCACGCTGATCGGCGAGGGCGAGGTCGAAGTCACGGGTCGCCGTCTGTCGGCGGGGCAGGCGCTGGGAGATGCCGGATTGGTGCCGCTGGAGCTCGAGGCCAAGGAAGGGCTCTCGTTCGTCAACGGGACGCAGGCGCAGACCGCCGTGCTCGCGCTCCTCGTGCACGACGCGCGATGCCTCTGGCGCACGGCACACGGCGCCGCCGCGATGTCCCTCGAGGCGCTCCGCGGTACGCCCGATCCCTTCGACGAGCGCATCCATCTGGCGCGGCCGCACCGCGGGCAGATTGCCTCGGCGACGCTTCTCCGCGAGCTCCTCGCCGAGAGCGAGATTCGTGAATCACACCGCACCAACGACCCGCGCGTCCAGGACGCGTACAGTCTCCGCTGCATCCCGCAGGTACTCGGTCCCGTGCTCGATGCCATCGAGTTCGCGGCCACCACGGTGGAGGTCGAGCTCAACGCTTCGACCGACAACCCGCTCGTGCTCGGTGACGATGTCGTCTCGGGCGGCAATTTTCATGGCCAGGGGGTGGCGCAGGCCCTCGACGTGCTCGCGATCGCGCTCACGACGCTCGCCGGGATCTCCGAGCGGCGCGTGGAGCGTCTGGTCAATCCCGATCTGTCCTCGGGGCTCCCCGCGTTCCTCACCCGCGATCCGGGTCTGCAATCGGGATTCATGATGGTGCAGGTGACGGCGGCGGCGCTCGTTGCCGAGGCCCGCACGCTCTGTACCCCGGCCAGCGTCCAGTCGATTCCGACGGACGCGAACCAGGAGGATTTCGTACCGATGGGTATGACCGCCGCCTTCAAGGCGCGGCGCGTGCTCGCCGACGCGCAACGCGTCGTCGCCGCCGAGCTGCTCTGCGCTGCGCAGGGCCTCGATTTGCTGCTGCCCCTCGAGGCCGGCCGCGGTGTGCGGGCCGTGCACGAGCGGGTGCGTGCGATCGTGGCGCCGCTTGCCGAAGATCGCCCACCGCATCCGGATCTCGAAGCGCTCGCGGAGCTGGTCCGGCGGGGGGCGTTGGCATGAGTCCCAAGGCCGGCCCCCGCACCGTCCGCGCGCCGCGCGGCACCACGCCCTCGTGCAAGGGATGGATCCAGGAAGCGGCGTTGCGCATGCTGATGAACAATCTCGATCCCGAAGTCGCCGAACGCCCCGACGATCTCGTCGTGTATGGCGGCACCGGGCGCGCCGCGCGCAGCTGGGAGGCGTTCGACGCCATCTGCCGCACGCTCAAGACGCTCGAGGACGACGAGACCCTGCTCGTCCAGTCGGGAAAGCCGGTGGGCGTCTTCCGCACGCACCCGGATGCTCCACGCGTGCTCATCGCCAATGCGAACCTGGTGGGGCGATGGGCGACGTGGGAGAAGTTCCGCGAGCTCGAGCGGCAGGGCCTGATCATGTACGGCCAGATGACGGCCGGCAGTTGGATCTACATCGGGACACAGGGAATTCTCCAGGGGACGTACGAGACGTTCGGCGCGGTGGCGCGCCGCGATTTCGGCGGTTCGCTGTCGGGACGCCTCGTGCTCACCGGGGGGCTCGGTGGAATGGGGGGCGCCCAGCCGCTCGCGGGAACGATGAACGGCGCCGCCGTCCTGGGCATCGAGGTGGATCCCGCGCGCATCGCGCGCCGGCTCGAGACGAAGTACCTCGACCGCGCGACCGAGTCACTCGACGAAGCATGGACGCTCGTCACCGATGCCAAGCGGAACGGCGAAGCGCTCTCGGTCGGGCTCCTCGGGAATTGCGCGGACGTGCTTCCGGAGATGGTGCGGCGCGGCTGGGTGCCCGACGTGCTCACCGACCAGACCTCGGCGCACGACACGTTGAACGGCTACATCCCGACCGGCGTGAACGTCCAAGAGGCGGCCGAGCTTCGGAAGCAGAAGCCCGACGAATACGTGCGCCGGGCGCGTGCGTCGATCGTCGAGCACGTGCGGGCGATGCTCGCGCTCAAGCGCGCGGGCGCCGTGACCTTCGATTACGGCAACAACATCCGGACCGAAGCCAAGGACGGCGGGCTCGAGGACGCCTTCGAGATCCCGGGCTTCGTGCCCGAGTACATCCGGCCGCTCTTCTGCGAGGGGAAGGGCCCCTTCCGCTGGGCCGCGCTCTCCGGCGATCCCAAGGACCTCTATCGTACGGACGATCTGGTGCTCGAGCTCTTCCCCGAGAACGAGCACCTCGTGCGCTGGATTCAGCTCGCGCGCGAGCGCGTGGCCTTCCAGGGGCTTCCGTCGCGTATCTGCTGGCTCGGGCTGGGCGAGCGTGCCCGCTTCGGTGTGGCACTCAACGATCTCGTGGCCAACGGCGAGATCTCGGCTCCGATCGTGATCGGCCGAGATCATCTCGACACCGGATCGGTCGCGTCGCCGTTCCGGGAGACGGAGGGGATGAAGGACGGCTCGGATGCCATCGCCGACTGGCCGATCCTGAACGCGCTCTTGAATACCGCCTCCGGCGCATCGTGGGTCTCATTCCACCACGGCGGCGGGGTCGGGATCGGCAACAGCCTGCATGCGGGGCAGGTGATCGTGGCGGACGGCACGCCCGCCGCGCGCAAACGGCTCGAACGGGTGCTCACCAACGATCCGGGCATCGGGGTGGTACGCCACGCCGACGCCGGGTACGAGGAAGCCGTCCGCACCGCCGCCGAGCACCACCTGCGGATTCCGATGCGCGAGGGGGCGGACTGAGCACCCTGCTCGCCGGCG
>DATFMZ010000140.1:0-3772 GCA_035266665.1 Gemmatimonadales bacterium
GCTCCCCGTCCGCCGCCGAGAGCCACTTCACGTCCACGTCGGTCTCGTGCGTGAGCTGGCGGAGCGCGCCGGTGGCCACGTCGTACGCCCAGATGTTCTCGGCCCAGTCGCGATCGGAGAGGAAATAGACGGTGTTGCCCATCCAGACCGGCTGGATGTCCATCGCGCGGATGGAGTCCGGGATGATCGTTTCGGAGAGATCACCCAGATCCATGATCCGGAGCGGCGTGTTCTGGCCGCCGCGATAGCTCCGCCATTCGACGTCCCAGCGGCTCATCCGGTCCACGGCGATCTTCTTCCCATCCGGCGAGTACGACCCGCTGAATCCCCAGGGGGCGGGGATCATCGTGCTCGGGCCCCCGGTCCGTGCCACCGTCCACAGCCGATAGTACGTCTGCGGTGCCGTCCCGCGTGTCGTGGCGTAGAGCACGCGACTGCCGTCGGGCGTCCACCCGCGCGCCATGGACGGCGCGGGATACCAGGTGAGGCGAATGGGATCACCACCCTCGCGACTCACCACGTAGACCTGCGGCACGCCCGAGCGGTTCGACGTGAAGGCGATCCAGTTGCCGTCGGGCGAGAAGTGCGGATTGCTCTCGACGGCGGGCGTGCTCGTGAGCCGTCGGGCCTCGCCGCCGCTCTTGTTCACGATCCAGAGATCGGCGCCGTAGGTGAAGGCGATCTCGCGCGCGCTGATGGTCGGCTCGCGGAGAAGTCTGGTCTGCGCGGCAAGCGGAGACGCCTCGGCAACGAGCGCGACGAGGCACGCGACGAACAGGGCACGACGTGGCATGGAGGTTCCTCGGAGATAGACTGGCGCTAAAGGTGCGCGCGGAACCGGAGGGCGCAAGAGCGCACCTGCGGGGTATCCTTCCGCATGCTTCTCGTCTCAGGTGGCCAGACCGGCGTGGACCGCGCGGCGCTCGACATCGCCGTGCGCCTCGGCATCCCGTACGCGGGTTGGTGCCCGAAAGGTGGCCTGGCGGAGGATTACTCCGAGCCGCCGGGATTGCGCGCCCTCTACCCCAAGCTCCTCGAGACGCCGAGCACACGCTTCGCCGAGCGCACGCGGTGGAACGTACGCGACAGCGAGGCGACGCTCGTGCTGACGGTCGGTGACGCGCTCGAGCGCTCGAGCGGGACGAACGTCGCGCTCGCGTACGCCCGGAAGCTCGGCCGGCCCACGCTCGTCGTGGATGTCGAGAGCGATGCGGCGGCGGCGACCATCCGCGCCTTCCTTGACCGCTTCCGGAGCGTCAACGTCGCCGGCCCGCGCGAGTCGGGCGCACCGGGGATCTACCGGGCGGCGATGCGGGTGCTTGACGTGGCTGTCGGGGGCGGGGCGTGATCCGCGCCCCCGGTGGTCCGCGGGAGCCTACTGCTCGTTCGCGCTCGGGATCGACCACGTCCACGTCGTGCGGTCGAGCTTGTGGCAGTTGGCGCAATCCCCTTGGTAATGCGTAACGAAGGGGTTCTTGTCCCCGCCCGTGAAGTGAATGGCGTGCATCAGCGGTCCGAAGGGCGGGGCGCTGAGCGCGTTCGGCCGGTGACACCGCATGCAGCTCGAGGGAACGTCGGTCGCGGTGGCGGATCGCGGATGCTTGCCGTCGAGGGTGACGCCGGCCTTCGCCACGGATTGCGCGACGGTGAGCAGGCTCGAGTCGACGCTCTCGGTCCACTGCTTGAGCATGGTGCTCAACCGGACGTCCTTGCCGTCCGGCTGCACGACGTGACATGAGACGCATGCCTGCGGGTAGGGATCGTCGGCGGTAATGCCGGGGATCTTCCGAACCGGCGGCGTGCCCGCCTGCTGCGCCGCGGCGAGCGCCGGCAACCCCAGCGCCGCGAGCACAACCCATATCGTTACGCTGCGAGACCGCATCTCCACCTCCCCACCCGATCGGGTTCCGGCCCGGCGGACCGTGTAGGCCCCCGGGCGTCGATGAACATGAACGCTGCGAACCTGCTGCTGAACGCAGGCTGAAACTTGCGTGAGGATCGGTGACGGTCAGCGCGACGCGGACGTTGCGAACAGCAGCCCCTCCAAGGTCCGGACCAGCCACGCCTCGTAGCGCCGCCGGGGCCAGCGCCGTTCCGTGACGAAGAGTCGGAAGACGTCGGGACCGCCGAAGGCCCAGAGGGTATCCGTGGCCTCCTTGACGGAGAGCCCATCGGCGAGCGCGCCCTCGCGCTTCCAATCCCTGACCAGCGCGGCGGCCGCGCGGTGCCGCCGTGTCTCGCCCTCCGCCCACAACGCGGCGAGGTCGGGCTCCGCGCCCGACACCGTGCGGGCAATCGCGATGAGATCTGTGCCCTTCGCATAGAATCGCGAGGTGAAGGCGATCCGCGCACGGAGTTGGCGCGGTGGATCGCCCGCGGCCGCCGCCACCGCCGCGGTCATCCCGGCGAGGTCGGCGTCCTGCGCCATCTGGTCGAGCAGCGCCATGAGAATCCCGCGTTTGGACTCGAACGTATGGTAGATCGTCGGTGCCGAGAGGCGGGCCCGTTCCGCGATCGCGCCGATGGTCGTCAGCCCGTATCCGCGGGTCACGAACAGCTCCCGCCCGCTGCGCAGAATCTTCTGACGGGTGTCCTCGGCCTGACGGCGGCGGGCGGGGGAGTGATAGGATCGCTTGACGTTCGCCATTTCGATACAGTATACTATATTCAACTCCTGGTCGCCACGCCCCGTCGCGACAGATATCTCAGCACACGATGCTTGGAGAGGTCACCCGATGACCGCGTACGCGCTCGCGCTCTTCCTGCACCTGCTCTTCGTGCTCGTCGCCACCGCGGCGGCGGCGCTCGCCACCTTCGCCACCGTCCGCCTCCGGCGGGCGCAGACGCTGCCCGAGGCGGTGCAGTGGGGGACCGTCGTCGGGCGGGTGGTCCCGGCCTTTCCGATCGCCGTGCTTGGCCTGCTGGCCAGCGGCGGCTACATGACGCACGTGCGCTGGAGCTGGTCCACGCCGTGGATCGACGCGGCGGTCGTGGCGCTCGGGCTGATCGTGATCCTGGGGACGGGGGTGGAAGGGAGCCGCGGGCGGGTGCTCAGGCGGGAGCTTCAGGCGGCGGGCATGTCGACCCGCGCCCGGCGGCTGCTCCGCGATCCGGTGGCCTGGACCGCCAAGATGACCACGCTCACGCTGGTCGTGGCCGCGGTGTTTCTGATGACCGTGAAACCGACCGCCGCGGTCTCTGCGACCGCGATCGTCGTGGCGGTGCTGGCCGGCGCGCTCGTCGCGGCGCCGGCGTGGCGGATGTCCGATGTGGCGGCACCGCAGGCGGTCGGCGACCCGACGTCGTGATGCGGGATCGTCGGTGAACGCCCCGCGCGGAAATCACCGCACCGGCGTCACCCAATCGTACGAGACATCGACGTGCCGCCGGGGCTCCACGGGATCCGGTGCGTACAGCCGCACGATCCGACTGGTCATCGAGATGAGCATGCCCTCATAGACCGTTTGGCGGTTCAACCACGGCACGCGGGCATAGTTCCGGCTTCCCTTGAGCTTGAAGCGACGCACGGGCGTTTCCATCCGGGGGGGCTCTTCGGCAGGCTGGGTCACGGGCTCAGACCGGCTTGTGAACGTTTCGCCACGCCTGCTCGCGTGCGGCGCCCTCGGTCGCGCCCTCACCTTGGCCCAGTCGTTGGCCGTTGTCATCGTAGATCACGACGCGGTGGGTGCCGATGCCGAGCAGCGTGCGCAACAAGCCAATGACGCCATCGTGGTCCCGGTACCACTGCCGAAAGTCTCTCATCGGTGCCACT
>DATFMZ010000141.1:0-2379 GCA_035266665.1 Gemmatimonadales bacterium
CCCGCCTATGCCCGCCTATGCCCGCCTATGCCCGCCCCATCAATCCCCGCCACCCCCGCCGCACACACGATCAACTCCGCCGCGCCGTCGTAGCCAAACTCCGCGCTGTTGATCACGAGGTGATAGTTGGCGGGATAGTCCCACTGGCGATTGTAGTGCGTCTTGACGTACCGGCGCCGCCCCTCGTCGGTGTCGTCCACCTTCCGCTCGGCGTCCTTCCGGTCGATACCGAGGCGCTTCATCGCGGCGACGATGCGCACTTCACGTGGGGCCACGATGTAGACGTGGAGCGCGTTGCTCCGACTGGCGAGGTACGCCTGCGCGCCACGGCCCACGATCACGATGTGTCCGTGCTGTGCCGCCTCGTGGATGACCCGCTCGGTGACGCGCACGATGCGCTCTTCCCGCGACATCGAATCGGGCACCTCAGGGGCCGCCACCAGCACTTCGGGTGACGACACCGCGAGCGCGCGCGCGAGCCGCTCCACGAGCCCCGGCACGCGCTCCTCCCGCTGCGCCACCTCTTCGCGGGGCAACCCCGCCTCGGCCGCGACCTGATCCACGAACTCGTTGTCGATCAGCTCCCAGCCGAGCTTCGTGGCCACGAGGCGGGCGATGTCCGAGCCGCCCGAACCGTATTGACGCGAGATCGTGACGACCGGCATGCAACGCCCCCTACGAGAACAGGTTGGGTCCCGCCGGGCCGCCGCCCAGATTCGGTTTCTCGCGTCGCGCGCGCTGATAGCCGAGCTCGTCGGAGCGCGAGATCCGCTTCTGAGCCACGAGACCTTCGAGCACTAGCTCGCACGCCGCGACGAGATGGCCCTGCTGCTTGCGGGTGGCGAGTCCCGTGGTCTCGACCAGGTCGACGAGGCCCGGCACCGCGCCGAAGCCCGTCGCGCAGGCCGCCGCCTGATCGTCCACCGAGACCTTGAGCGCGCCGCCCTCGTCGAACCACTCGACGATCGCGTCGCAGTCGGCGCCGCCCGCGCGCGCCTCGAAGGTCTCCCGGCAGGCGCGGCGGATGAGGTCTCGCGCGATCGGTTGGGCGCCCTGGAGCTCGCCCTCGTACTCCAGCTCGATCTTGCCCGTGATCGCGGGGAGCGCGGCGTACACGTCGGAGACCCGCGGCACGACCTCGTCTTCGTGCTGCACGATCGCCCGGCGTTCGGCGTTCGAGACGACGTTCTCGATCAGGCTGATCGGTAGGCGCTGGCTCACGCCCGAGCGGTGATCGATGCGCTTGTCGTCGCGCGCCGCGAAGGCCACGCGCTCGATGATCTCCCGCACGAAGTCGGGAATGTCGAGCGCGTCCCGTCCGCGCGCCGTCCATGCCTCCTGCGTCGTGATCTCGACGCCCGCGTCCACGGTGAGCGGATAGTGCGTCACGATCTCGCTACCGATCCGGTCCTTGAGCGGCGTGATGATCTTGCCGCGCGCCGTGTAGTCCTCCGGATTCGCGGAGAAGACGAGCTGGACGTCCAGCGCGAGGCGAATCGGATAGCCCTTGATCTGGACGTCGCCCTCCTGCATCACGTTGAAGAGGCCCACCTGCACCTTGCCGGCGAGATCGGGCAGCTCGTTCAGCGCGAAGATGCCGCGGTTGCTGCGCGGCAGCAGGCCGTAATGAATGGTGAGCTCGTCCGCGAGGATGTGTCCGCCGCGCGCCGCCTTGATTGGATCCACGTCTCCGATGATGTCGGCGATCGTGACGTCCGGCGTCGCGAGCTTCTCGACGTAACGTTGCTCCCGCGAGACCCACGCAATCGGCGTGTCGTCGCCGGATTCATCGATGATCTGGCGGGCGTACTTGGAGATTGGGTGGAACGGATCGTCGTTCACCTCGCTGCCCGCGATGATCGGCAGCTGCTCGTCGAGCAGCTCGACGAGCTGGCGGAGGATGCGGCTCTTCGCCTGACCGCGAAGACCGAGAAGGATGAAGTTGTGCCGGGCGAGAATTGCGTTCACCAGCTGCGGGACGACCGTGTCATCATAGCCCACGATGCCCGGAAAGATCGGCTTGCCGGTCTCGAGCCGGCAGATGAGGTTCGCGCGCATCTCGTCCTTGACCGTGCGCGCGCGCCGCTCCGGTGTCGCCCATTCGCTCTGCTTCAGTGCACCCAACGTCGTCGGTAGCTGCATTACGCCTCGAGGAGAATCTGAATCATTGAATCACCCGCCCCTCCCGTCCCTCCTGCCACTCTGTCCGTCTCCCGTCTCCCGTCTCCCGTCTCACGTCCCCCGTCTTGATATACTCCCCTCCTCACCCCACGTTCAACCGCAGACCCCACACGCGCACGGCGGCGAATCCCAGCCCCCTCACTGGCACTTCGACACCCCCGTCCGCGTCCACCGTGGCCTCCCCGACGCGACGGCCCG
>DATFMZ010000142.1:0-19388 GCA_035266665.1 Gemmatimonadales bacterium
CGACCCCACCGAATACGATCGCCTGCTCGACGCGCTCACGATCAACGTGACGAAGTTCTACCGCAACGCCGAGACCTGGGCGGCGCTGGCCGAACGGTTTCTGCCGGCGCTGTGGGCGGCGCGCGGTGGGGCCGTGCGGGCGTGGTCGGCGGGATGCGCGTCCGGCGAGGAGCCGTACACGATCGCCATGCTCCTCCTGGAGCAGGGCGGAGCCGCGTCGGAGGTCTCCCGCGCCGCGATCGACGCCACCGACATCGATCGAGCCAGTCTGGCGCGCGCGCAGGAAGGCCGGTACCGGGAGGCCGCATTCGACGAGATGCCGGCGGCGCTCGTGCACCGGTGGACGGCGGGCGCCGGCGAGCGCACCGTGAAGCCGGAGGTCCGGGCCCTGGTGCGCTTCGCCCCGCGCGATCTCCTGCGGGAACCGCCGCCGCATCCGTCCTACGATCTGATCGTGTGTCGCAACGTCGTCATCTACTTCGACCGGCCGACCCAGGAGCGGCTCTTCCAGTCGTTCGTCGATGCGCTCCAACCGGGCGGGATCCTGGTGCTCGGCAAGGTCGAGACGCTGATGGGCGACGCGCGGAAGCGGCTCGATCTCGTGGACACGCGCGAGCGCATCTACCGGGTCCGCGCGTGACCGGCGCGCCCTCACCGACCGTGACGGTAGGCCTCGGGCAGCTCGCCGTGGACCGTGGAGACGCGGTGCTCGCCACGTTGGGGCTCGGGAGTTGTGTGGCGGTGCTGCTGCATGATGCAACGGCGGGCATCGGCGGGATCGTGCATGTGGTGCTGCCGACCAGTTCGCTGTCGCGCGACCGCAGCAACCCCGCGCGGTTCGCCGAGACGGCCATTCCGGCCCTGGTCGCGGAGATGGAACGGGCGGGGGCGCAACGCGACCGCTTAGGTGCGCGACTCGTGGGGGGCGCGAGCATGTTCGCGTCACTCGTGCCGCAGGGGGCGGTGCACATGGGCCACCGCAACGTGCTCGCGTGCCGGGCCGCGCTGCGCACGGCCGAGATTCAAGTCACGGCGGAGGCGGTGGGGGGCGAATCGGGCCGGTCGGTCTGGATGCGTGCGGATACCGGAGAAGCCACCGTGCGGGTCGTGGGTCGTGAACCGCAGAGCCTCTGAGCCGGCGCGCACCGTCCTCGTCGTGGACGACAGCGCGCTGATCCGGCAGGTGCTGAGCGACGTGATCGCGGCGTCGGGGCGCTACCGCATCGTCGGGACCGCGCGGGACGGCATGGACGCCGTCCAGAAGGTGCACGCGCTGGGGCCGGACATCGTGACCATGGACCTCGAGATGCCGCAGCTCGATGGGCTCGGCGCCATCGGCTACATCATGAGCGAGGCGCCGCGGCCGATCGTGGTCGTGAGCGCCTACGCGGGGCCCGGCACGGCTTCGGCGATTCGCGCGCTCGAGCTCGGGGCGGTGGAGGTCGTGGCCAAGCCGATGCAGGCCACCCGTGCGAGCCTGGCCCAGATGGCACCGGCGCTCGTCAGCGCGCTCGACGCCGCGGCGGTGGCCGATCTCACGCGGCTGCCCGTCCTGTTGGCCCGGGCGCCCGCGGCGCCGCGCGCCGCGGAACCGGGCTTTTCCGTCGGGGGGCGCGCGGTCGGCGCCGTGGCGATCGCGGCGAGCACGGGCGGTCCCCGGGCGCTCGCGGACGTCGTGCCGCGTCTGAAGACCGGGCGCCGCTCGGCGGCGCTCATCGTGCAGCACATGCCGCCCCGCTTCACGCGCAGCCTGGCCGAACGGCTCGACCAGGCCGGGGGCATGCGGGTCGTGGAGGCCGAGGACGGTGTCCCGCTGCTCGCCGATACGGCGTACGTGGCTCCGGGGGATTATCATATGCGGGTGGAGCGCGGCGCAGACGGGCCGCGGGTTCGACTCGGGCAGGAACCACCGGTGTGGGGGGTTCGGCCCGCCGCGGATCCCCTCTTTCAGTCGGTGGCCAAGACGTTCGGATCGCGCGCCGTCGGTGTCGTGCTGACCGGCATGGGACGGGATGGTGCCGAGGGCCTGCGCGCGATTCGCGATGCGGGCGGCGTCGGGTTCGCGCAGGATCGCGAGACCGCCGTCATCTACGGCATGCCGCAGGCGGCGGTCAAGGCGGGGGGCGTCGTCCGGAGCGTTCCGCTCGGCGCCATCGCCGAGACCGTGGACGAGGCGTTGCGCGAACGCGTCGGGGCCGCACGATGAGCGGCTATCTCCTCGTCCGAACGGGCCGCGAGGAGTACGGTCTCCCGCTCGAGGCGATCGAGCAGGTGATGCCGGCAACCGACCTCCTGCCGGCCCCCGCGACGCTGCCCGCCGTGCGCGGCGTCGTGCCCCTCGGCGGCCGGTTGGTGCCGTTGGTGCATCTCGCGGCGCTCCTCACCGACGGCGTGCCTCCCGATCGGCCGGCCGGTACGGCCGTGATCGCGCGGATCGCCGGCCGTCCGGTCGCGCTCGAGGTGGACGAGGCGTTACATGTGGAACGGGAGGCGCCGCTCCCGGTCCCCGCGGGATGGGAGCTCCCCTGGGCGCTCGGCGTGGCACGCCGCGGCGGTGCCCTGATACCGGTCGTGGACCTGGCGGCGCTCGGCGAGCGGCTGATGGCGCTCGCGAAGGAGTGACGATGACCCCCGGTGACGAGATCCAACTGGTGGTGTTCCGGGTCGGCGCGCAGCACTTCGCGCTGAACATCTTTCAGGTCGAGCGCATCCTGCGGTACCAGGAGCCGACCCCGCTGCCGTCCGCGCCCGACTTCCTCGAGGGCATGTTCGCGTACGGCGACGGCGCCGTGCCCCTCATCGATCTGCGGAAGCGGCTCGGGGCGCCCGCGCCGATCCGTGACGAGACCCGCGTGATGGTGCTCGAGCTCGACGTCGGGAGGATCGGGGTGGTGGCGGACGCCGTGCTCGAGGTGAAGAAGCTCGCCGCCGAGGCGATCGCGCCGCCCGCTCCGCTCGTGCAGGGACTCGCCGCGGAATTCATCAGCGGGATCGCCCGGCTCGACGGGCGTACGCTCGTCGTGCTGGCCGTGAACAAGCTCCTGTCGTCGCCGGAGCGGGTCGCGCTGGAGGCGCTGACGGTCGAGGTGCCCCATGAGTGACCATCTCCTGGCCGAGCTGCAGGCGACCTACGGGACGATCGCGCGGCGCCTGGACGAGGTGACCTCGGTCGAGCAGCGCGAGGCGGTGAAGCGGGAGATCATCGCGCTCTTCAAGACGGTGGATCAGACGATCACCGAGCTCTCCCAGCTCAAGGAGAACATCCGCCAGCTCGTCGACAAGTACAAGCAGCTCCAACAGGGCCAGTCAGGCGACCGCGCCCCGCAGTTCACCGGCTCCGTTCCCGTCATGCACGCCGACCACATCGGCGCGTCAACGTTCATCGAAAAGGGCTGGAGCCTCATCTCGCTCGGCGACTACGAGGGGGCGATCCAGGCGCTCGAGAAGGCGCTCCAACTCTCGCCCGGCGAGGTGCAGGCGGAGTCGCTGCTCGGGTGGGCGCAGATGCACCACGAGCAGTACGACGACGCGCTGGCCACCTTCCAGAAGGTCCTCATTAAGGAGCCGGCCAACGCGCTCGCGCGGATCAACGTCGGGTTCATTTGCCTGAAGAAGAAGATCTTCGGCGAGGCCATCGAACACCTCTCGAAGGCTATCCGCCTCGACAACGACAAGAAGGCGACCCTCTACGCGCACTACTATCTGGGGCTGGTGTACCTCGAGCGTGAGATGTACGAGGATGCCGAGACGTTCTTCCGGAAGACGCTGCAGCTCGGTCCGAACCTGATCGAAGCCTACTACGAGCTCGGGCGCGCGCAGTGGTTCGCGGGCGATCACGAGGGCGCGAAGCAGACGTGGACCGAGGGATTCAAGGCCAACAAGTTCAATCCCTGGGGCAAGCGGTGCCAGGAAACCCTCGACCTGGTCGCCCAGGGACGGGAGCCGCCGCGTTCCTGACCCTGCTCGCCGTCGCCATGCTGCAGGGGCCCTCGGTCGTGCAGGTGGGCCGGGTGCGTGCCGTGTTCTGGGGTCGCGATGCGACGGTGGCGGCGACGCTCGCCGACGAGGCCGATCGCGAGCGCACCTTTCCCGGGATCACCGATCTTCCCAACTATCCCATCCGCCTGGTCATCGTGCGCTCGGAAGCGCGGTACGATTCGATCACGCGGGACCGGCTGCCCGCGTGGAGCGGGGCCGCGGCGTTTCCGGGCATGCACACGATCGTACTCAAACTGAACAGCGGCGATCCGCACCAGGTGCTCCGCCACGAGCTCGCCCATCTGGCACTCCATCAGGTCGCATCGGTGGTGCCGCGGTGGTTCGATGAGGGCTACGCCGCGTATGCCGCGAGGGAGTGGGGGCGGCTCGACGCACTGAGTGTGAGCTGGGCGCTCGTCCGGGGTGATCCGCCGACGCTCGAGCAGCTGAACCACGACCTCCGGGCGGGACCCGCGCGGGCCGAAGCCGCGTACGCGTTCGCCACGACCGCGGTGCTCTACCTGGCCCGGCTCGGGGGCGATCGCGGGCTGGGGCCGCTGCTGACGAATCTGCACGAGACCCGCAATTTCGACGCGGCGTTGCGGATGACCCATCTGATGACGGCGGCGCAATTCCAGGAGGCGTGGCTCAAGGATCTCCGGACCCACTACGGGTGGCTCAGGTTTCTGACGTCGTTCGCGGTGTTCTGGGGCGTGATCGGTGCCGCGCTGATTGCGGTGTGGATCGGGCGGCGCCGTCGGGACCGCGCGCGGCGCGCCGCCCTCGACCAGGGGTGGTCCGTGCCGGACGTGCTCGCCGACGACGAGCGGCCCGCTTGACGCTACATTCGAATACCTGTAGCATGCATATCTATGCCGGAAACGCATCCACCGTCAGCGGGTCCCGCCCGCTTCGGGACCAAGAATTGGTTACTCTTTGGTGGCGCCATCGCGTCACTTGGTGTCGGATATTATCTGCTTGCCGGTGGTTCGACCTCGCTGGCACCGGTCCTGCTGGTGCTCGGTTACTGCGTGCTGTTCCCACTGGGCCTGGCGCTGTAGGGCTCGGTTCGGGCGAATAGCTCAGCTGGTCTAGAGCGCCTGCCTTACACGCAGGATGTCGGGGGTTCGAATCCCTCTTCGCCCATAGGTGTAGTAGTGGTAAGCATAGGCTACGAGCCTCGTAGCGGGGACCGCTCCATGGGAAGGATGGAAGCGTGGTGACAGTGAGAACGACGACGCGTTGGATGACGGCGATCCTCGCCGCTCTCGTGCTTGGTTCAGCGCTCCCGGCCGGCCTGCACGCGCAGCTGGCGATCAATCGCTCCAATGAGAAGCTGCTCGTGCTGGCGCCACAGCCCGCCAACCCGGCGGATACCTCGATGGCGATGAGCGTGGCGGCGGCCATCCGCGATCAGATGACCCAGAAGTTCCGTTATCGGCTCGCCATCATCACGACCGAAGCCACCTGCGAGCTGCTGCAGAAGAGCGGCTACTCGTGCGCGTCCGACGCCCAGGCCCAGCAGATCGCGCGCTACCTCAACGCCACCGGCCTGATGCTGGGGTGGATGCAGAAGAGCGCCGACTCGCTCCACTTCGACTTCCGTCTCGTGGACGTCGCCGGCTCCGGGCTCGCCGGGTGGTTCCGCGTCGCCGCGCCCTCCAACGCGGACCCGGGCGACATCGGTTCGATCGTGGCCGAGAACATGGACAACCAGGTGAAGGCCGCCGCGGATGCCCGGGCCTGTCAGGACAAGCTCTCGAGCTCCGACTACAAGGGGGCGCGCGACAAGGCCTACGACGCGTTCAAGTACTATCCGAATCAGCCGTCGGCCGCGGAATGCCTCGCGCGCGTCTTCGAAGCACAGCAGGCGCCGGTGGACAGCCAGATCCAGGCCCTGCAGCGGGCCGTGCGCGGCGACTCGCTCAACGCGAGCATCTGGGACGACCTGAGCCACCGGTACCTGGACGCGAAGGACAGTGCCAAGGCCATGGATGCGCTGATGCACGAGCTCACGCTCAAGCCCGAGGACGCGCGGCTGCGCCTCGGGATCGCGGCCGGGCTCATGCAGCAGGGGCGCTACCAGGAGGCCGTGGTCCAGCTCGACACGCTCCTCCAGGCCCAACCGACCAACGTGCAGCTCCTGCACCTGAAGGAGCAGTCGTGCGTCCAGGGGTCGCTCTGGCCGTGCGCGATCGAAGCGCTCGCCGCGGAGTTCAATACCGACTCGGCGCTCACCAAGGACACCGTCTTCTACGCCAAGATCTTCGGCGCCGCGCAATCGGCTAACGACACCGCCGCGATGCTCAAGTGGTCCGGCGAGGCGGTGAAGAACCTGCCGACGTCGCTCCGCATGTGGCAGGCCCGCGCGACGGCGCTCTCGGCGGCGGGCATGCGCGACAGCCTGATCGTGGCGTACAACAAGATGCTCGTGCTCGATTCGACGCAGGTGCCGGTGGCGCTCGCCGAGGCGCAGCTGCTGCTCGACAGCACGCTCGTGATCGATACGACGGTACCGCTAGACACGGCGCGCATGGCGCACGCGGATTCGTTGATGCAATTCATTCTGCGGCAGAACCCCGATTCGACGACCCGCATGAGCATTGCGCTGCTCTACTATCAGCCGGGCGCCAAGATGGTGCAGCAGCGCATCGACCTGCCGCTGGCGGCCCAGTGGCTCGAGCGTTCGTTGGCGAATGACGTGCAGCGGAAGCTTACGGCACCGGCGAACTTCTTCCTCGGTCTCGCCTACGCGTTCCAGGTGTTCGACCTCGACCCACAGGTTCGCAAGACCAAGTCGTGCAGCATGGTCGATGTCGAGTCGGCGCTGGTGAAGAAGGCGGTCCGTTCGATGACGATCGGGGCGAGCACGTCCCAGGCTACGGCGGCGAAGATCCTCGGCTATCTGCACCAGATCGAGAAGGCGCTGCCGACGTACAAACCCGCCTTTAAGTGCAAATGACCCGGTCGGGGCCCCGCTTGTATGCGGGGCCCCGTCGGTCTACATTTCCCGGCTGACTTGTCGGGGGGCTGTAGCTCAGTTGGTTAGAGTGCCGGTCTGTCACACCGGAGGTCGCGGGTTCGAGCCCCGTCAGCCCCGTCCCGCCAGATCTCCTGAAGTCGCGGCCCCGCTTGTGTTTCCGGCGGGGCCGCCTTCTTTATGCATGATGCCGTCCACCGACTACCACGTCCCTGTCCTCCTCGACGCCGTCCTCGCGGCTGCCGCAGGCTGCCGCCGGGCCGTGGACGGCACGGTGGGAGGCGGCGGCCACGCCGAGCGCCTGCTGGCGTCCGGCGCGGAGGTGCTCGCGATCGATCGCGACCCCGAGGCGATCGCCGCGGCACGCGCGCGCCTCGGCGACGAGCGCGTCACGTGGGTCACGGGGCGCTTCGCCGCGCCCAACGTGCTCGGCCACGTGGAGCGCTTCCACCCCGACTTCGTGTTGCTCGATCTCGGCGTCTCGTCCCGGCACCTCGATGCGGATCGCCGCGGGTTTTCGTTCCGGGAGGGCGCGCCGCTCGACATGCGGATGTCGGGGGCGGGACCGACCGCGGCGGAGCTCCTGAACCACGCTGCCGAGGCGGAGCTCGCGCGGATCTTTCGCGAGTACGGCGACGAGCGCAAAGCGCGGCGGCTCGCCAGGGCCGTCGTCGAGCGCCGCGCGCGGCACCCCTTCGCCACGAGCGACGATCTGGTGGGCGCGATCCGGCGCGCGCTCGGGCCCACGAGCGGCCCGCCCGACTTCGCGCGCATCTTTCAGGCGGTGCGCATCGCCGTGAACGACGAGCTCGAGGAGCTCGAGACGGCGCTGCCGGTGCTCCGCGATGCCCTCGCGCCGGGCGGCCGCCTTGCGGTGATTACGTATCATTCGGGTGAGGATCGCATCGTGAAACTGGCATTCCGCGAATGGGCTCGAGCCTGTATCTGCCCGCCGGGGCAGCCCGTGTGCACCTGCCGCGGGCATGCGCTTGGCCGCCTGCATCCGCGCCGGCCGGTCGTGCCGACCCCCGACGAGATCGCGGGAAATCCGCGCGCCCGAAGCGCCAAGCTCCGCGTGTTCGAGAAGGCCGATGGCCGCTAGAGGCCGGCACTGGCTCGCGCTCTGGCTCGTCTTCCTGCTCGCCATTCTGGGCTGGGTCGTGGCGCGGCAGACGGCGTCGCTGGCGCTCGCGCGTCGGCTCTCCCAGCTCCGCACCGAGCACGCGGCGAAGGCGGACCTCCGCGCCCGACTCGAGCAGCGCATCCGCGAGGCGGAGAGCCGTGCGGTGCTGATCCCGCGCGCCGAGCGGCTCGGCCTGCGCTTGCCCGTGGACAGCGAGATCATCATCCTGCAGGTGCCCAAGGCCGAGGGCCACTGACCGATGGCCAAGCCGAGCGTTCGTCTCGCCACCGTTGAGGTCGCGTTCGCGATCGGTGTGATCGCCGTGATCGTGCGCGCGGGGCAGGTGCAGCTCGTGGATGGGGCGAGATACGCGGCGCAGGCACGCGAGAGCCGGACCGAGTCGGTGGTGCTTCCCGCGCGGCGCGGCACGATCTTCGATCGGGCGGGCGTGCCGCTGGCCGTCACCCAGGAGAGCTATCACCTCGGGCTCGCGCCGCGCGAGCTGCGCGACACCGACCGGGACGTCCAGATCCTCGCCAAGCAGCTCGGGCTCTCGACGCGTGAAATCCGTCGCGCGCTCCGGAAATCGTGGGCGTATTTCGATGGTCCGTTCACCGCGGCGCAGGTCTATCCGCTCCGGAAGATCCGCGGCGTCCACCTCACCAACGATTTCGTCCGCTTCTATCCCGATCCCGACCTCGCACGGGCGGTGCTCGGGCGCCCGGCGGCTGACGGCCGGCCGGCGAGCGGGATCGAGCGCGTCTTCGATTCGACGCTCGCCGGCGAGCCCGGCAGCGCGGTGGTGCTTCGCGACGGGCAGGGGCGGACGATCGAATCCCCGGCCCGTCTCGGGGCCTTTCCAGTGGCCGGCGAGGACGTCTACCTCACGCTCGACGCGGGCGTGCAGGAGATCGCCCAGCGCGCGCTGGGCACGGCGATCCAACGGCTCCACGCGGCGGGCGGCGACGTCGTGGTGCTCGAGCCCTCGACCGGCGAGATCCTCGCCGTGGCGTCACGGCGCGCCGACGGGAGTCCCTCCACCAGCGCGTTCACCTCGGTCTTCGAACCCGGCTCCACGGCCAAGATCTTCGAGGCCGCGGCGCTGCTCCAGGATCACCTGGTGACGTCGACCGATTCGGTGTGGGGCGAGCACGGCGTCTGGAAGCAACCGTATCGTGAGATCCACGACGACCACCCCGAAGGGTGGATGACGCTCAGCAACGTGATCGAGGTGTCGAGCAACATCGGCGCGGCGAAATTCGCGGAGCGGCTGACGCCGGATCAGCAATTCGGCATGTTGCGCGCCTTCGGGCTCGGCACGCCGACCGGTGTGGAGTTCCCGGCCGAGTCGCGCGGGCGGCTCCCCGCGCCCGCCGACTGGAGTGGGACGACCTCGGCGAGTCTCGCGATGGGCTACGAAGTGGCCGTGACACCGCTCCAGCTCGCCGCGGCCTACGCGGCAATCGCCAACGATGGCGTGTTGCTGCAGCCGACGTTGATCAAGGAGATCCGCGCGCCCGATGGGAGCGTCGTCTACACCCATCAGCCCGAGCCCGTGCGACGCGTCGTGAGCCCGGACGTCGCCGCGCATCTGCGGGCGATGCTCCGGAACGTCGTGGATCGTGGCGGGACGGGGGCATCGGCCGCGCTCACGACCTACTCCGTGGCCGGTAAGACGGGCACCGCGCGGCTCGCGGGCCCGAAGGGCTATCTGTCGGGCGAGTATACGGCCGTCTTCGCGTCGATCTTCCCGGCGGAAGATCCGCAGCTCGCGATGGTCGTCCGGCTCGACGATCCACGCGGCGGATACGCCGCGCTCACCGCGGCGCCCGTCACGCGTCAGGTGCTCGAGGAGATCCTCGGCGCGCGCACGGAGGCGATCGACCGCCGCCGACTCTCCAACGAGCCGCCGCCCGCGCCGCCCGACCAGGCGTTGATCGACGCGGGTACTGTGCCCTACGTCGTGCAGTGGCCCGACACCGGTGCGCCGGCGCCGGCGGGACCGCGCCCCGTTCCCGACGTGATCGGGCTGTCGCCGCGCGAGGCGGTGCGGCGCGTGCTGCGCGTCGGGCTCAACGCCCGGCTCGAGGGGCTCGGCACGATCTCACGCACGCGTCCCGCCGTGGGGGACTCCGTGAAGGCCGGGGGCGTCGTCGTGTTGTACGGACGCGGGGGCAGTCGTTGAAGCTGCACCGGATGCTGCAGGCGCTCGAGGCGGGGGGCCTGCTCGTCGCGGCGCCCGGCGGCGATCCCGAGATTCGCGGGATCGCCGACGACTCCAGAAACGTGGTGCCCGGCGGGCTCTTCTGCGCGGTGTCGGGCACCGCCGCCGACGGCCACGACTTCATCCCCGATGCCATCGCGCGCGGGGCCGCGGCGGCGCTGGTCACCACGCCCGTCACCGCGACGATTCCGCAGATCGTAGTCCGCGACGCACGCCGCGCGACCGGTCGTGCGGCAGCGGTGTTCTTCGGCGAGCCCGGCCGTGCGCTTCACGTGATCGGCGTGACGGGCACGAACGGCAAGTCCACGACGGTCGCCCTCATCCGCCATCTCCTGAACGACGCGGGCGACGTCGCCCAGCTCGGCACGCTCGGCGCCTACGACGGCGCGGGCGCGCGGCTCCCGGATGCCGTCGCGCTCACGACCCCCGGTCCGGTGGCGTTGCATGCGACGCTCGCCGAGTTCGTGCGGCGCGGCGCGCACACGGTGGTGATGGAGGCGTCGTCGCACGCGCTCGACCAGCGGCGGCTCGCCGAGCTCGCGCTCGACGCCGCGGTCTACACCAACCTGACGCACGAGCACCTCGACTACCACGGCGACTACGAGCACTACCTGGCCGCCAAAGCACTTCTGTCGGAGCTGCTCGCGCCGGGCGGGATCGAAGTGCTGAACGCGGATGACCCCGCCTGGGAGGCGCTGGCCAAACGGAGCGGCATGCGGCGCGTGCGCTACGGGCTCGTGACACCGGATGCCGAGGTCGGCGCGGACGACGTCGGCTACGCGGCGGACGGCACCACGTTCACGCTGCGGTGCGGCGCGGATCGCGCTGCCGTGCGCCTCCCGCTCGTCGGCGATTTCAACGTGAGCAACGCGCTCGCGGCCGCCGCCACGGTGTGGGCGCTCGGGAAACGCGTCGAGGACATCGCCGAGCGGCTCGCCACCGCGCCGCAGGTACCGGGACGGATGGAACGGATCGTCGCGCGGGAATACCTGGTGCTCCGCGACTACGCCCACACGCCCGACGCGTTCGAGCGCGTTCTGCGCGCGCTGCGGCCGGTGACGCCCGGGCGGCTCGTGATCCTCTTCGGATGCGGCGGCGATCGCGATCGCAAGAAGCGTCCGGTCATGGGTCGCATCGCGGGGCAGATGGCCGACGTGGTGATTCTCTCCGACGACAACCCGCGGACGGAAGATCCCGCGCACATCCTCGATGAGATCGAGTCGGGGATGGAGGGCATCGCGCACCTCCGCATTCCGGATCGCGAGGAAGCGATCCGCCGGGCGCTCACGATGCTCCGACCGGGCGATACGCTGCTGATGACCGGCAAGGGACCCGATACGTACCAGATCGTCGGAACCACCAAGTACCCCTTCGACGAACGCGCCATCGTGCTCGACGCGCTGGGACTCCCCGCGTGACCGCGTGGACCGCGGCGCAGGTGGCCGAGGCGCTCGGCGTGAGCGCGCCGGCGGGGGCGGGGGCGGGGGCATTCGGTGCAGTGTCGACCGACACGCGACGTCTCGCGCAGGGTGACCTCTTCGTCGCGCTCCGCGGCGAACGGTTCGACGCGCACGACTTTCTCGATGCGGCGCACGCCGCGGGCGCCGGGGCGGCGGTCATCGAGCGCGGACGCGCGGCGCCCGAGGGATTGCCCGTGTTCGTCGTGGCCGATACCCTGCGGGCGCTCGGACGGCTGGCCCACGCACGGCGCCGCAGCGTGCCGGGACCCGTGGTCGCGATTACCGGCACCAACGGCAAGACGGCCACGAAGGAGATGACCGCCGCCGTGCTCGGCACGTGCTATCGCGTGCACAAGACGGCGGCAAACCTCAACAACGAGATCGGCGTCCCGCTCACCATCCTCGAGGCGCCGGACGACGTCGAGGCCCTCGTGGTCGAGGCGGGCGCGAGCGTGCAGGGCGAGATCGCGCGGCTGCGCGACATCATCGCGCCCACGGCGGCGATCGTCACGAACGTCACCGCGGGGCACGTCGAGGGATTCGGGAGTCTCGAGGGCGTGCTCGAGGAGAAGCTCTCCTTGCTCGACGGCGCGCCGCTCGCCATCGTGGGGAGCGAGCCGCCGGCCCTGGCCGCGCGCGCGCGCCGGATCGCCCGGCGCGTGCTCACCGCCGGGCTCGCCGAGACGACCGACGTGCACGCCGACGCGTGGGATCTGGATGACGAGGCGCACGTGGTGCTTCGGTTCGGTGGGGTGGAGGTACGCCTGTCGGTCCCCGGACGTCACCAGGGCGACAACGCGATGCTCGCGCTCGCGCTCGCGCGCGAGCTGGATCTCGACCTCGCGCCCGCGATGCACGCGCTCGCGGAGGTGCGTCTGCCCGGGGGCCGGGGCGAGGTGCTGCGGCGTGGAGACCGTGTGGTGCTCTACGATGCCTACAACGCGAACCCGGGATCGTTCGCGGCGGCGCTCGACACGGCGGCCGCGATGCGCGGCGCGCGACCATTCGTGGTGCTCGCCGGCACGATGCTCGAGCTCGGCTCGGCGAGCGCCGCCGAGCACGAACGGATCGCGGCGAAGATCGTGACGATGAACCCGGTGCTGATCGGCGCGGTGGGCGAGTTCGCGCCGGCGCTGGAAGCGCACCGTGCGACGCTGGGCGACCGGCTCGTGACGGCACCCGACGCCGAGGCGCTCGGTCGGGCGGTGGCACCACGCGTGCCGGAGAACGCGCTGGTCTTGGTGAAGGCTTCCCGTGGGGTGCACTTCGAGCGTGCCCTGCCGTTCCTCATCCCCGAGCCTGAGGCGCCGTGCTCTACCACTTCCTGACGCCGCTCGCCCGCGTCCACGTCATCTTCAATCTCTTCACGTACATCTCGTTCCGCGGCGCGGGTGCCGCGGCGACCGCCATCTTCCTGTCGCTCTTCATTGGGCCGCCGGTGATCCGGCGGCTGCGCCGCCTGGGGGTCGGGCAGATCGTGCGCGCGGAAGGGCCGGCGTCCCACCAGTCCAAGCAGGGCACGCCCACGATGGGCGGGATCATGATCATCGTCGCGACGATCGTCCCGACCCTGCTCTGGGCGCGGCTCGACAACGCGTACGTGTTGATCGCGATGGCGGCGACGATCTGGACCGGAGCCATCGGGTTTGCCGACGACTACCTCAAGGTGGTGGAAGGGAAATCGCGCGGGCTCGTGGCGCGCTACAAGCTGGTGGGGCAGGTGACCTTCGGCGTGGCGCTCGGCGCCTATCTCCTCTGGCAGCCGCCCGCCCCCACGATCCCGCCGAATGCCACGACGCTGCCGTTTCTCAAGTACGTGCTCGTGATCTTCCCGCCGATCGTGTACGTCGCGTTCGTGACCTGGGTGCTCACGGCCACGACCAACGCCGTGAACCTCACCGACGGACTCGATGGGCTCGCGATCGGCCTCACGATCGTCGCCGCCGCGACGTTCGCGATCTTTGCGTATCTCTTCGGCCGGGTCGACACGTCGCACTTCCTCCTGATCTACTACCTGCCCGGCGCGGGGGAACTCTCGATCTTCTGTCTGAGCCTGATGGGGGCCGCGGTCGGCTTCCTGTGGTACAACGCCCACCCCGCCGAAGTCTTCATGGGCGACACGGGGAGCCTTGCCATCGGCGGCGCGTTCGGCACGGTCGCGATCCTGCTCAAGTCGGAATTCCTGCTGCTGATCGTGGGTGGGGTGTTCGTCGCCGAGACGGTCTCCGTGATCGTCCAGACGAGCGTCTTCAAGTGGCACCGCCGGCGACGCGGGCGCGAGTACGCCGAGCAGCATCGCGTCTTCCGGATGGCGCCGCTGCATCATCACTTCGAGAAGATCGGCTGGGCCGAATCGAAGATCGTGACCCGGTTCTACATCCTGGCGCTGCTCTGCGCGCTGTTCGCGCTCTCGACCCTCAAGATTCGATGACGACGGTCCCCGCGGTGCCGTCCGAGTGGCGGGAGGGCGAGGTCGCGGTCATCGGCCTCGCGCGCTCCGGCGTGGCGGCCACCCGGCTCCTGCTCCATGAGGGGCTCCGGGTGTACGCGTCGGACGGGGCGACGTCCCCGGCGCTGGAGGAACGTGGGGCGGAGCTCCGCGCGGCCGGGGCGGCGGTCGACGTCGGCCGCCACGATCTCGCCCGCATCCGCGGCGCGTGCGCGGCGATCGTCTCGCCGGGTATCCCGCCCGACGCCGAGGTCCTCGGCGCCGCGCGGGCGGCCGGCGTGCCCATCCTGGCCGAGCTTGATCTCGCCGCCCGTGTCCTCGCGGGCAGCCGATTGATCGTGATCACCGGGACCAACGGGAAGAGCACGACCACCGCCCTCACCGCGCATCTCCTGACCGAAGGCGGCGTGCGCGCGGCGGCGGCGGGAAACATCGGCCGGCCGCTCGCCGAGCTGGCGCTCGAAGCGGAACCGCCGGAGTGGATCGCCGTCGAGGCGTCGTCGTTTCAGCTCCACGATGCGCCCGACCTGGATCCGGCGATAGGCGTGGTCACCAACCTCTCGCCCAATCACCTCGATCGCTACCATTCGGTGGCGGAGTACTACGCCGACAAGCAGCTGCTCTTCCGGAACGCGAGCCCCGCGTCGGTCTGGGTGCTGAACGGCGACGATGCGGCGGTGCGCGAGCTCGCGGACGACGCACCCGGCACGCGGCGCATCTGGCGACTCACCGGCGAGGCCGATGCGTGGTACGATCGCGGGCGGGATGCGTTGATCCTGGACGGTGCCGTGCTGCTTGCGCGCGCCGAGCTTCCGCTCGTGGGCGACCACAACGTCGAGAACGCGCTCGCCGCGGCGCTCGCCGCGCGCGCGGCCGGCGTGGCTCCCGCCGCGCTCGCCCGCGGACTCCGGAGCGCACGCGCCCTACCGCACCGCCTCGAGCTCGTGCGGGAGGTGGACGGCATTCGCTGGATCAACGACTCCAAGGCGACGAGCGTCGCGGCGGCGGCGGTGGGCGTACGGGCGATGGATCGGCCCTTCGTGGTGCTCATGGGCGGCCGCCACAAGGGCGAGCCGTACACGGTGCTGGCGCCGCTGCTCGACGCGCGGTGCCGCGGCGTGGTGGCATTCGGTGAGTCGGCACCGCTGATCGTGCACGATCTGGGCGGCGACCGCGTGCAGCGGGTGGAGACGCTCGACGAAGCGATCCAGGTCGCGCGTGAGCTGGCGCGGCCGGGTGACACGGTCCTGCTCTCGCCCGCATGCTCGAGCTTCGATCAGTTCACCGATTACGAGGAGCGCGGCGCGGTGTTCCGACGTCTGGTGGAGGCCCTGTGAGCGCGCGGCGTCCCCCGCATCCCGCCATGTGGGAGGGCCGTTTGCTGGGCGTCGTGACGGCGACGCTCGTCGTGTTCGGCATCGCCGCGGTCTACGGCGCGTCGAGCATCGTCGCGGTGCAGATGGGCGAGGCGGGAAGCGCCTTTGCGCTCCGCCAGCTGATCGGTGCCGTGGTCGGCGGCTTCGGCATGCTCCTCGTTGCCCGGATGGACTATCACGTCTGGCAACGTCTCGCGTGGCCCATTCTCCTGGCGGCGCTCGTGCTCCTGATGGTGCCGTTCCTTCCGGGGCTCAGACACTTCGCCCCCGAGATCAACGGCGCGCGGCGCTGGATTTCGATTGCGGGGGTGAAGCTCCAGCCCTCCGAGCTCGCGAAGTTCGCGGTGGTGGTGTGGACCGCGATGCTCGCGACCAAGAAGGACGAGCTGCTGCGCGAATTCAAGCGCGGGATCCTGCCGTTTCTCGTGGTCCTGGTGCCGCTCGCCGCGCTGATCCTCTTCGAGCCCAATCTGTCCACGGCGGTGCTGGTGGTGCTGGTGGCGGGCGTCGTGCTCTTCACCGCGGGCGCCCGGATCGGGCATTTCCTCTTGCTGGGTCTCGCCGCGATTCCCGTCGTGTGGCGCGAACTGGTGACGGTGCAGTACCGGCTCGCGCGCATGGTGAGCTTTCTCAGCGCGGGCACCGACGTCTCGGAGACGAGCTGGCAGGTGCGGCAGTCGCTGATCGGCATCGGGGCGGGGCGGCTCTTCGGTGTCGGGTTCGGTGAGGGGATGCAGAAGCTCGGCTATCTCCCCTACGCCTACTCCGACTTCATCTTCAGCACGATCGGTGAGGAGTGGGGCTTCATCGGGGTGACGGTGATCGTGCTGCTCTTCGCCCTCTACATCGCGATGGGCTTCCGCATCGCGCGGACGGCGTCCGATCGCTTCGGGATGCTCCTCGCGGCGGGGCTCACGGCACTCGTCGGGATCACCGCGATTCTGCACATCGCCGTGACGTTGGCCCTGATCCCGGCCACGGGTCTCCCGCTGCCGTTCGTGGCGTACGGGCGGTCGAACCTTCTGGTCTCGCTCATCGCGACGGGCATCATCATGAGCGTGGGCGCGCGCCGGGCCGGGGGCATGGCCGAGCGGTGATCCGCGTGCTGATCGCCGGCGGCGGGACGGGAGGGCACCTCATGCCCGCCCTCGCGCTTGCCGAAGCACTCGTCGGCGTGCGCGGGGACGTGGAGCCCGTGCTGGTCGGCGCCGTGCGCGGCGTCGAGGCGCGGATCCTGCCCACCCGGCCCTATCGCTACCATCTCCTGCCCACCGAGCCGATCTATCGCCGCCAGTGGTGGAGGAACGCGCGCTGGATCGTGGTGCTGCCGCGACTTCTCGGTGCCGTGCGCCGGCTCCTAGATGCCGAGCGTCCGGCGGTGGTCGTGAGCACGGGGGGATATGCGGCCGGACCCGTGGCCTTCGCGGCGGCGCGCCGGGGGATCCCGATCGTCGTGCAGGAACAGAACACGGTGCCGGGGATCACGACGCGGCGCCTCGCGGGACGCGCGCGGCAGATTCATCTCGGCTTCCCCGAGGCGGCGGCGCGTCTTCATCCCGGACCGGGGACGGAAGTCTTCACCCTCGGCAATCCGATCACCCCGCCGACGTTCGTTCCGGCGGCGGATGCGCGGGCGGCCCTCGGGATCGCGCCGGACGCGCGTGTCGTGCTCGTCACCGGCGCGAGCCAGGGGGCGCGGGCGATCAACCTCGCCGTCGCGGAGGCGCTCGACGCGGACGCGTGGCGCGACGTGAGCCTGCTCTGGAGCACGGGACCGGGACAGTTCGCCGCGTTCGAGCGCTACGACGCCCCACCCGCGCGCCAGGTGCGCGGGTTCTGGGATCCAATCGGCGAGGCGTACGCGGCGGCGGACGTCGTGGTGGCGCGCGCCGGCGCGATGACCACCGCCGAGCTTCAGGCGTGGGGGCTGCCGAGCGTGCTGATTCCGCTGCCGAGTGCGGCGGCGGGGCACCAGGCGGAGAACGCCCGGGCGCTGGCGGCGGCGGGCGCCGCACTCCACCTGCCGCAGGACCGGTTGACCGGCCCCGCGCTCGCCGATGCCGTCTCCGGGCTCCTCGCGGATGACGACCGCCGGCGCCGGATGGCCGAGGCGGCTCGCCGCCGGGGTCATCCGGAGGCTGCCCGGGCCATTGCGGAGGCGATTCTCCGCCTGATCTGAGGGCCCGTAAGTCTTTCGTAACTGCCGATTTGGTCTTATATTAGCTGCCCACCAATGCATCTGTTCGCCCCCGACGATCCCCGACCCGTCCATTTCATGGGGGTAGCCGGCGCGGGGATGAGCGCTCTCGCGCTCATGGCCAGGCGCCGGGGGGTGGCAGTCACCGGATGTGATACCGATCCCAGCGGAGCCGCGGACGTCGCGGCCGCGGGAGGACGTGTGGTTGCAGGACACGATCCCGATCACGTGGCAGGCGCGCGCGCGGTCGTCTACACGGCTGCCGTGCCGCCGGACCATCTGGAGCTCCGCGCGGCGCGCGCGCTCGGTATCCCGGTCATCCGGCGCGCCGATGCGCTGCAGGAGCTGGTGCAGGGGGCGCGGGTCGTTGCCGTCGCGGGAACGCACGGCAAGACGACGACGACGGTGATGGTCACCGAAGCGCTCGAGGCGGCGGGTCTCGATCCAACCGGGCTCGCCGGTGGCCGCGTGGCCGCATGGGGCGGCAATGCGCGGCTCGGGGGCGATCAGCTCTACGTGGTGGAGGCGGATGAGTACGACAAGGCGTTCCTCTCGCTCAAGCCGACGACCGCGGTGGTGAGCAACGTCGAAGCCGATCACCTCGAGTGCTACGGCTCGCTCGCGGCGCTCGAGGCCGCGTTCGCGGAGTTCGCCGCACCGGCGGCACGCGTGCTCGTCGGCGCGGACGACGCCGGGGCCCAGCGCGTGGCCGCGAAGCTCGACGCCTCACAGGTCTGGCGGGTGGGATTCTCCACGGAAGCCGATCTCCGCATCACCGACGTCGTGCGCGATCCGTCCGGCACGCGGGCGGCGCTCACGCTCCCCGACGGCGGGGTCCAGCCCTTTCGCCTGCGCGTGCCCGGCGTGCACAACGTGCGCAATGCCGCGATGGCGCTCGCCGTGGCGGTCGCCCTCGACGCGGACGCCGCACGCGCGGCCGAGGCGCTCGCGGCATTCGGCGGGGTGGGGCGCCGATTCGAGCTGGTGGGCCAGGCGCGCGGCGTGACGATCGTGGACGACTACGCGCACCATCCGTCGGAAGTGGCGGCGACGCTCGCCGCCGCGCGCCAGCGTTTTCCCGACGCGCGGCTGGTGGCGGTCTTCCAGCCGCATCTCTACTCGCGCACCAGGGCGCACGCGGACGCCTTCGGCGTCACGCTCTCCCTCGCCGACGTCGTCGTGGTGACCGAGATCTACGCCGCGCGCGAGCAGCCGATCCGCGGTGTGTCCGGCCGGCAGGTGGCGCAGGCGGCGGAGACGGCGGGCGCGGAGGTGCACTGGGTGCCCGATCGCGGGCGGCTCGCCGAGCGGGTGGCCGAGGTGGTGCGGGACGGTGACGTGGTGCTGACGCTCGGCGCGGGCGACATCACGCGCGTCGGCCGTGAGCTGCTCGACCGGTTGACGGGGCGCGCGGCGTGAATCGCCGGCGCGCGCTCATCGGCCTCGCGGCGGTCGCTGCGCTCGCGCTCCTCGCGGTCCTCGTTCCCCTCGGGCTTCGGCATGTGCCGTTCTTCCGCGTGCGACGCGTCGAGCTGGTCGGCGTACGCTATCTTGCACCGGATCAGGTGATTGGGGCGTTGGGGCTGGCGCCCGACGCCAAC
>DATFMZ010000143.1:0-3678 GCA_035266665.1 Gemmatimonadales bacterium
CGTCGGCCCGTCCCACGGTGGTATCCTCCCCACGGAGGGCATGGCGGCTCTGCACCGTGCCGGCCTCGTCGAGCAGCGCGAGCTCGGCCCGCGTCGTCCCGCGCGCCGCGCCGAGGCTGCTCGTCTGCGAGTCGCGCTTCGGCTCCGTGAGCGAGCGCCCGCAGGAGGCGCAGAACTTGGCGCCGGGCGCCGCCGGTACGCCACACGACGCGCACGCCGGTCCCGAGGCCACGGGTGTCACCCGCGTGCCGCACGCCGGGCAGAAGGGCCGTCCCGGCAGGAGCCCCCATCCGCAGGACGGGCAGGTGCCGGGGAGCGAGGCGCGTCCTCCGGAATCGGCCACCGCGACGGGCGTGGACGGACCGGTGGACGGTGCGAGAGCCGTGCCGCAGTCCCCGCAGTACTTCGCGCCGTCCGCGTTTTCCCGTCCACACTGTTTGCAGCGAATCACTCGGCAGCCGGCTCCAGGAGGAGGGATAAAGCGAGGCCCAATCTACACCTACGAAAAATACCGGTCAACCAGCGAGAAATTGACGTAGGTTCTTGAAACAGTGTAGGTTCCGCGACGATGCGCGCCGTCCTCCGGTCCCTCACGCCGTGGCTCCTTCCGCTTCTCGCCGCAGGGTGCGCGAGCCACGCCGGCGCGTTCGCCGGGCCGCCGCTCGAGCCGCTCCCCCCGCCACCGCTCGCCGGCGGCCCGCTCGCCATTCATGTGCAGTATCCGAGGCTCGTGGACACGGGCGCCGTGCCGCGTGCCGAGGCGCCGATCGCGAGCCACGATTCCACGTTCATCTTCGGCTCCACGGGGCGCGGGGACGCCACGCTCACCGTGAATGGCACGCCGGTCCCCGTGTACACCGACGGGGGCTGGATCGCGTGGCTCCCCCTCCCGGACGACTCGATCGCGACGTTCGATCTGGTGGCCGTGGCCGGCACGGACACCGCGCGCTACACGTTCGTCGCCCCGATCGCCCAGCGGTTCATGCCGCCCGATTCCGGGCTCTGGATCGACACGACCTCGCTCCGGCCCGCCGGCATGCGCTGGGTGCGCCCGCGCGAGGGCGTGCGGTTCTCGGTACGCGCGACGCCCGGCGCCACCGTCCTCCTGCGCCTCGGCGATTCGACGGTCGTTCCCTTCCTCGTCGATACGGTGCCCGTCGCCCTCTCGGCCGGCGAGACCGCGTTCGGCCGCGCCCGCCCGGCTTCCCCCGCGCGCCAGTACGACCGCTACGTCGCGTGGCACGTCGGCCCCGTGGGACCCGATCCCGGCGACGTGATGGTTCCCGATACGGCACCCGACACCGCCGATGCGCGATGGGCCCGCCTGGAGGTGATCGCCGGCGGGGACACGCTGGTGCGGCGCTGGCCCCTCCGGCTCGGCGTGCTCGATCCCGGCCACCCACGCGTCGTGATCGTGAACGACGATACGGCCCATACGGGCCGCACCGACAGCACGCTCGCGGGCCGCGGGGCGCCGCATGCCACGTACTACTGGTTCTTTCCCAACGGCACGCGCGCCGTGGTGAACGGACGCTGGAACGACCAGGTACGCCTCCGCCTCGCCCGGGGCATCTCCGCCTGGGTGGACCACGGGGACGTTCAGCCGCTACCGCCTGGCACGCCACCACCCGGTGCCGGCGGCGTCGTGGAATCGGTGCGCCTCTACGCCGATACGCAATCGGTGACGCTCCGCGTGCCGCTGCCCGCCCACGTGCCGTTCCGGGTGGACGAGGACACACGCGCGCTTCACCTGACGCTCTATGGGGTCGCCGCGGACGTGAACTGGATTCAGTACGGCGGCACCGACCCCTTCGTGCGCCTGATCCGCTTCGCCCAGCCCGCCGAGGATCGCACCGTCCTCACCGTGGACCTCACGAAGAAGGTCTGGGGATACCGGACGCGCTGGGTGGGGAACGACCTGCTGCTCGAGATCCGGCGCCCGCCGCCCATCGACCGCACCCATCCGCTGCGCGGCCGGCTCATCGCGCTCGATCCCGGGCACCCGCCGCTGGGTGCCACCGGACCCACCGGTGCCTATGAGGCGGACGTGGTGCTCGCGGTGGCCAGGAAGGCGCGCACGCTGTTGGAGCGCGCGGGAGCGCGCATCCTCATGACGCGCACGGACACGCTTCCCGTAGGTCTCGTCGCGCGCACGGAGGAGGCGGAGCGCGCGAACGCCGATATCCTCGTCTCTATCCACGCCAACGCCCTGCCCGACGGCGTAAATCCCTTCGTCAACAGCGGAACGAGCGTCTACTACAATCACCCGCGCGCCGCTCCGCTCGCGCGGGCCATCGATCGGGCGCTCGTGCATCAGTTCGGCGTTCGCGATCTGGGCATGGGGCGCGGCGATCTGGCGCTCGCCCGACCGACCTGGATGCCGGCCGTGCTCGTGGAAGGGCTGTTCATCATGTTGCCCGACCAGGAGGCCGATCTCGCGGGGGCGGCGGGCCAGTGGCGCTACGCGCGCGCGGTGGTCGACGGGATCCGGGCCTTCCTGGCCGGGCGCGCGCGCGATCCATGAGCGCGCGGCGCGCGGCCCTCCTGGTGGCCGCCCTCTGCGCATGTGGGACCGCGGCGCTCGCCGCGCAGACCGATCCGTCGGGGGCGTGGCGCACCTGGACGACGCCGCACTTCCGCATTCACGCGCGCGCCGGACGCGACTCGGCGGCCCTGCACCTCGCGCGCGAGGCCGAACGCTCGTGGCGTCTGCTCAGCTCCGAGCTCGTCCCGCCGCACGGCCGCGTGGACATCGCCCTGCTCGACAACGTCGACTTCTCCAACGGCCTGACGAACGTCTTTCCCAGCAATCGGATCATTCTGTATCTCGACTCACCCGCCGGTGACATCTCGTTGGGCCGCTACGACGACTGGCTTCGGCTCGTCACCACCCACGAGCTCACGCACGTCTTTCACCTCGATCGTGCGGGCGGTGTCTGGAACGTGCTGCGTCACGTCTTCGGACGGGCGCCGGGGCTCTTCCCCAACACGTACACGCCGTCGTGGGTGTCCGAGGGCATCGCGGTCTACTACGAATCGCATTTCACCACCGCCGGGCGCGAGCGCGGGGCGTTCGATAATCAGATGCTCGCGGCACTCGCACCATCGTCCCGCTGGCCGGAGTCCGGCGATGCCACCTTCGTGAGCCCCAAGTGGCCCGCGGGCGATCGGCCGTACGTGTGGGGGGGGCGATTCTTCCAGGAGGAGGCGAACCTCCACGGCGACTCGGTGATCCCGCGGTTCGTGGCGCGCACGTCGCGCCAGCTCTGGCCATACGCGCTCTCCGGGCCGCTCGAAGGCGCGGGCGGCGAATCGGTGGGCGCAATCTGGGGCAAGATGCGAGCGCGGTGGCGCGGGCGCGGCGGCCCCGAAGGACATCTCATGGTCCGCGGCTTGCGCGGCGAGCCGCAGGTCTGCGTCGGCACCGGATCGCGGGTGGCGTATGTGGCCGGCGACGGGCGCAGCATTTCGCGACTCACGGTGATGGACGCGACGTCGGGGCGCATCCTCGCGCGCCACGCGGTGAACGGCGCCGTGACCTGCGCGTGGGTGGGCGACACGGTGTATGTCGCGCAGCTCGATTTCGACTCGCCGGTCACCATTCGCAGCGACCTCTATCGCTGGACGCCCGGCGGGGCCTGGGATCGGGTGACGCACGGGGCGCGGGTCCAGTATCCG
>DATFMZ010000144.1:0-2082 GCA_035266665.1 Gemmatimonadales bacterium
AGTACGCTTCGCCGACCGGTGCCTTCACCCCTTCCATCACCTGCTTGAAATGGAAGATCATCGCTTCCATGTCGTTCATCGCCGCGTGCTTGGGCGGGAGGATCACCCGGGGGTCGGAGACGTTCACGGGGCCGTCCGGGAGCCGGTCGAGCGCCTGCTCCAGAATTCGCACCGACTGATACAGCTCCTCGAAGCGGACCAGGTACCGGTCGTACACGTCGCCGTGCCGGCCGACCGGGATCTCGAAGTCGTACGTCTCGTAGTCGAGGTACGGCCGGTCCTTGCGCACGTCGTAGTCGACCCCGCTCGCGCGGAGCATCGGTCCGGAGAGCGAGAAGTTGGTGGCTTCCTCGGCGGTGAGCACGCCGATGCCCTGGGTGCGGCCCACCCAGATCCCGTTCCGCGTGAGCGCGCGATCCACCTCGGCGAGCGTCTTCGGGAAGGTCTTGCAGAACGTCCGGAGCCCGTCGACGAAGCCGTCGGGCACGTCGGCCATCATCCCGCCCACGCGCGTGAGACTGGTGGTGAGGCGCGCGCCCGTCCACGCTTCCTGGAGGTTGTAGATCCGCTCCCGCTCCTGGAAGCACCAGAGAAACGGCGTGAAGGCACCGATGTCGATCCCGGTGGTGCCCACCCAGACCAGATGCGAGATGATGCGGCTCATCTCGCAGGCGATCACACGCAGCACCTTGCAGCGCTCGGTGATCTCGATCCCCATCAGCTTCTCCGCCGCGAGCGCGAACCCGACGTTGTTCGACATCGGGGCGAGGTAGTCCATGCGGTCGGTGAGGGGGATGATCTGATTGTAGAAGCGGTATTCGCCGAGCTTCTCGAATCCGGAGTGGAGGTAGCCGACGTGCGGGATCACCCGCTTGACCACCTCGCCGTCGAGCTCGACCACCAGCCGCAGCACGCCGTGGGTCGCGGGGTGCTGCGGGCCGATGTTGATGAGCATGTGCTCGCCGCCGAGATCCATCTCGCCTTCGCCGCCGGCGTCGGCGGAGACCCCAAGCGGGATGCGGGCGGGCCGGCCCGCCGCATCGAGCCCCGGCGTCGCGAGGGCGAGATCGAGCGTGCGCTGCTCAGCCATCGGCATCCTCCTCGGCCGCCTGCTCGGCCTCGGGCTCCGCGATCCGCCCCCGCTCCCCGCGCGCGAGGCGCTCCCGCATGTCCGCGGGCACCTCGTGATAGAGCTGGGCGATGCTCAGCTCCTCGAGCGAGTAGTGGGCCTCGGGATTGGCGCCGAGCGCCTGGCGCACCTGCTCGGCGCGCGAGAACCGTCCGCGAAGCGGGAAGCTCTTTCGGAGCGGATAGCCCTCTGCGTAGGTCTCCCACATGAGGATCCGGCGCAGGTCGGGGTGCCCCCGGAAGGTGATGCCGAACATGTCGTAGACCTCCCGCTCGAGCCAATCGGCGCCGCTCCAGAGCGCGACGGCTGAATCGATCTCGAGGGGCCGGTCGGTCGGCAGGATGGCCTTGAGGCGGAGCGGCACGCGCCGCGTGAGCGAGAAGAGCTCGTAGCACACTTCGAGCGGCCCCTCGGTGTCGCGGTATTCGACGGCGGTGATGTCCGTGAGGTAGTTGTAGGCCTGCTCGGGCGTCTCTTTGAGCCACCCGAGAATCTCGACGATGCGATCGGGACGCACCCAGACGATCGTGTCGCCGCACGACTCCGCGGCTCGCACGATGGCGTCCCCGAACTGCTGACGGAGCGCGCTCGCGGAGGGATTCACGGGCGGCTCACGCCGAACGGGTCTGATGAATCGAGTTGCCGAACGGCTCGGAGAGCTCGTCGACCTTGTCGGGCGGCATCCGCAGCGCGCGCGGGCCCAAGGGGTGCTCCTCGCGAATGCTCGGATCCGCCAGCGTTTCGCCGCGAATCTTCTTCTGCAGCATCAGAATCCCATAGAGCAGGCCCTCGGGGCGTGGCGGGCATCCCGGCACGTAGACATCCACCGGAACGACCGTGTCGATCCCCTGGACCATGGCATAATTGTCGAAGATGCCGCCGCTGGAGGCGCACGCCCCCATCGAGATCACCCACTTCGGCTGCGGCATCTGGTCGTAAATGCGACGGATCAC
>DATFMZ010000145.1:0-19778 GCA_035266665.1 Gemmatimonadales bacterium
GCGCTTCGAAAGCGCCGGCGTCGTCTGGCAGTTACTCCGCGGTCGCGCGAACGGAGATGGGCGGGTCCGCTACGCTCGCGGCCGCCGAGTGACGGTGGAAACCACTCCCGCGCGTCCCATGCAGCTCGACGGCGAGGCCGCGGGCACCACGCCGTTCACCGCGGAGCTGATCCCCGGCGCGATCCGGGTGTTCGCGGCGGGCTGAACGCGTGGCCGACACCCTGCTCCTGGTCGACGACGATCCCGACGTGCTCCGGTCGGTCGGTGCATTCCTCGAACGGAGCGGCTGGACCGTCTTCCGCGAGGACACCGGCGAAGCCGCGATCACCGCGTTTCAGCGCGAGCGGCCCGACGTCGTGGTGCTCGATCTGTGGCTTCCCGATCTCTCGGGCCTCGATGTGCTCGAACGCTTGCGCGAGTGGAACGCGGCGGTCGTCCTGCTCACGGGGCACGCCGACGTGCCGACCGCCGTGCAGGCGATGCAGCTCGGCGCGGAGAACTTTCTCACGAAGCCCGTCGACATGCCACACCTCGTGGCCACGGTGACGCGCGCCGCGGAGACGGCGCGGCTCCGCCGCGAGGTGCGGCGCCTCACCGCGTCCGACCGTCCCGGTGCGGGGGCCGTCGCCCTCGGCGTCTCACCGCCGATGCGCGAGCTGGAGCGCCAGGTGGCGCTCCTCGCCGAGGCCGAGCGCACCACGGTGCTCATCACGGGCGAGAGTGGAACCGGCAAGGGGCGCGTGGCGCGGATGCTGCACGCCGGGTCACCGCGCGCGGCGGCGCCCTTCGTGGAGGTGAACAGCGGCGGGCTCACCGCCACGTTTCTGGCGAACGAGCTCTTCGGTCATGAACGGGGCGCGTTCACCGATGCGAAGGACACCAAGCGCGGCCTCTTCGAGATCGCCGATCGGGGGACGCTTTTTCTGGACGAGATCGGCGAGCTCGGTCTCGAGCTGCAGCCGAAACTGCTCGGCGTGATCGAGACCAAGCGCTTCCGGCGACTGGGAGGCACCCGCGAGATCGGGGTGGACGTTCGTCTGCTCGCGGCCACGAACCGCGATCTGGTCCAGCTCGTGAACGACGGGGCGTTCCGGGAGGATCTCTACTACCGGATCAACGTCACGGTGATTCACCTGCCGCCGCTTCGCGAGCGCGCGCGCGACGACCGCCTCGCGCTCGTCGAACAGCTCATGGCGGAGCTCGCGGGGGAGGTTCCGGGCGCGCCCGCCGAGGTCGGCACGGAGGCGCTCGATCGGTTGCTGTCGTACGCGTGGCCCGGCAACGTCCGCGAGATGCGCAACGCCCTCGAGCGGGGTATGATCATGGCACGTGGCGCACCCGCGCTCGGCTTGGAGCACCTGCCCACGGAGATCCGCCGTGGGCGGGGCGGCGTCCGCCGGCACAAGGCGGAGACGCTCAAGGATGCCGAGCGACGCCAGATCGAGCGCGCGCTCAAGTTCCATGGTGGCAACCGGACGCACGCGGCGCGGGAACTCGGGATCTCGCGCGTGACATTGCTCAAGAAGATCCGCGACTACGGCCTCGAGACCTGAGGAGGACGCCGTGCCCCAAGAAACCGATGCGATGGTCTGTCGCGCCTGCGGCAACGAGGAGCGGGCCTCCGAGGGGTACCCGTGCGTCGACTGCGGCACCTTCATCTGCCTGATCTGCTCGTTCCGCGGGGTCGAGCGATGTAAGGAGTGCCAGGCGAAGCACGACGCCGGCTCCGACGCCGCAAGCGAATGAACCCGCGCGGCATCCCGCGCCCATGAACGCTCCCGCCCCATCGTTCACCGACATCGGCGTCACGGTCGGCCACGTCACGCACGCGGAGGCCGGCACGGGATGCACCGTCGTGCTTGCGGCGGACGGCGGCATGCGCGCGGCCGCCTACATTCGCGGCCGCGCGACGGGTACGCGTGAATTCGATGCACTCTCCCCCCGCCATCTCGTTCCCCACGTCGATGCGATCCTGCTCACGGGCGGTTCGGCCTTTGGCCTCGGCGCCGCCGACGGCGCGATGCGCTGGCTCGCCGAGCGCGGGCGCGGATTCCCGGTCGGCATCGGGGTGGTGCCGATCGTGCCGGCGGCGGTCGTGTTCGATCTGGGGCCGATCGGGCACGCCGATCGCTGGCCCGGTCCCGACGACGGCTACGCGGCGTGCGCCGCGGCGGCGCCGGGGGTCACCGAGGGCTCGGTGGGTGCGGGCACGGGGGCCACGGTCGGCAAGGCGCTCGGCATCGAGCGCGCCATGAAAGGCGGGGTGGGGAGCTGGGCCGTGCGGCACGGGAACGTCGTGATCGGCGCGCTCGCCGTCGTCAACGCGTACGGCGATGTGCGGGACGCGACGGGGAACATCCTCGCGGGGGCGCGTGACGGCTACGGCGGATTCAGCGACGCGCGCGCCCAGCTGGCCGCCGGCAACGGGCCCACGACGCGGTTCGGGACGAACACCACGCTCGTGGTGGTCGGCACCAACGCGCAGCTCGATCGCCACGAACTCGCGGAGCTCGCGCGAAGCGCCTCGGACGCCCTCGCGCGGCGGATCACGCCGGTGGGAACGGCGGTGGACGGCGATGTGATCTTCGCGATTTCGGCGGGCGACGTCGCGCCGCCGCCGCCGCTCTCCGTGGAGCTGATCGCGCAGGACGTCACGGCGATGGCCATCGAGCGCGCCGTGCGGCTCGCGCGGGGAACCACCGAGGTGCCGGGGCTCGCGGGGTAGCCGCACGCCCCGGGTCCGCCGCTATTTCCGCTTCACCAACCGCACCGTCACACCCTCCACGGTCTTGTTCGTGCCCCTCTTGGGAATCTCGAACGTTGCGGCGACGGCATTCATCTCGAGGCGGTCGAGCACGGCGGGCGCGAGGGTGACCGTGTATCGTCCCGGCCGAACGCCGTACGTATAGAACGTTCCGTCGCTGAACGTGGTCGTGTGGGTCACCGCTCCGGTCTCGCGCTCGCGGAGCTCGACGTCCACCGTCGGCACCCCGCGTCCGTCGGGGAACATCACGGTACCGCTCACCTCACCGCCCTGCACGAACGGGATGGGGACGTCGCGGAAGGTGTTCGGAAGGAGGGTGAGCCGGCGCGTCACGAGCTGGGGGACGATGAGTGGATCCGCGATCGAGAGTGTGTCCACCTCGACGGTGGTCGTCGTGAACGGGACGAGATCCCAGATGGTAAAGCGTCCGCTCGAGTCCGTGGCGATGGCCTGGGATCCGATCCGAACTCGCAGGCCCGGAAGGACGGGTTCGCCCGGATCCCACTGTCCGTTGTCGTTCTGATCCACGAATGCTCTGCCCGTGATCCCCGCACGCCCAACGCTCTGACCGTTGTCGAAACTGAGCGTCTGATCGCGCGCGTTCCAGAGCACGGATCCCTCGAAGAACTCAGAGCCCTGGATGCCCGTGGACGGCGTGTAGCTGTTGCGGGCCACCGCCCGGAGTGAGGGGAGATACGTCGTGAGCGAGAAGTTGATCGTCATTCCCTGACCGTTGATCCAGTACGTCGACGCATCCGCGCGGAGGGGACCGTACAGTTGGCGGCCCACGCCGAGTCCGATTTGCGTGAGCCCCACGTGTGATGCGACACCGATGAGCCCGGAGACGAACGTGGACCGGAGCCAGTGCGTGGGCCCGGTCAGGGCTGCATCCACGGTAGCCCTCACGCCGATGTCCGTGCTGGTCGCCGCACCGGCAGGTCGCGTCGCCATGTAGGTGCCGCCCAGCCCGAGGCGCACACCACGGATGCGCGTGACCGCGTTGAGCAGCGCCGCATCCCGCGTTTCGGTCGCGCCCACGGCGTGCGATGCGGACCCTTGCAGGTAGAAGGTCCCGCCCGGGAGCGGCGGACGCCAAAAGAGACTGACCGTAGTCCGATGTGCGTCGATGGCGGAGCCCACGAGCGGCTGGAGCGTGCCATGGGCGAAGCGCGTGTGCGCGATGCCCGCGTGCAGATTGGGGCTCGGATCGTAGCTGATGGACGCGGCCGCCTGCGCGTGGAGCACGCCTTCGATGCCGAGGGAGATGCTTCGTGTCGCGTTCGCAAAGACACCGAGGTAAGGGTTGGACTCGCTCGGAAGCGTGTCGCGGACGAAGTAGTCGGTACCGGCCTGGAACGTGATGCGGTTGGACGGCGCGTAGCGCAGATCGCCGTTCACATGCGCGGTGCACGGATCCGTGCTGCATTCCCCACCAGAGAAGCTGTACTCGAAGTGCCGGGCCGGGAGCCGATTCGTGGGTACCTGGAAGGTGACGAGCGAGCGAGCGATCTGACCGTTCGGACCGTAGCCCACGAGCTCGAGGGGGTTGGAGCCGTAGTCCACGGGTACGGAGAGCATGTAGCGGCCGTCCGGACCGACCGACTGATAGCCCAGCAGGTTCTGACCGCGGTACGCCTCGATCTCCCATCCCGGCGCGAGTGAGCCGATCAGCGGCTCGACGCCGAAGCTCGAGAGCCGAAGATAGGGGGCGTTCGTCACCGCCGCGCCGCGGATCGGCCGGGGTTGGCGCCCACCGGAGAAGACGTCACCTATGCGGATCTGGCGCAGCCAGTCACGGTCGTCCCACGCGCGGACCCAGGAGGCTCGAGTGTCGCTACTCCACGCGCCGGGCGTGCGGTTCGCCAGCTCCTGGATGTCGAGGCCGCCGCCGGCCACCTGGGCGCCGAGCGCGAGCTGAAGTGCGAAATCGTGCGCCGGGTCACGCGTCGCCGTCGTGAGGCCCCAATCGAGGGCCGCGCCATCGGCCGCACGAATCGGCGTGGGGATCAGCGGAGCCGCCGCCTCCTCCTGGGCTTCCGCGGCGAGGAGGGCTTTGCGCCGGCGCTCCCGTGCCTGGCGCAGCACGACGGGGAGACTGTCCGTCCGCGTCACGTGGACCGTCAACGCCGACCAATCCATGCGCACGTCCACGTCGAACATCCACCCGATGACGCTGGTCGCGACATAGAGCTCCGAACCGCGCCAGCGAGCACTAGCCGCCGGAAGCACCATGGTCGAGTCGCCACGGCGCGCGATCTGCCCTTCGGTATCGAACAGGTAGGGGATCCCCGCCGGCTCGATGATGCCCCCGATCTGGTGCCCGATCAGGACCTGGGTCTTCTTGATCTCCGCGAGAGCCAGAAACGTGTTGACGGGGAGGAGCACGACGGAATCTCGGGCGAGGGCGACGACCACCTGTTCAGGTCCCGCGCGAAACGCGAGATCGACGATAACCTCCGTGGCAGCGGTATCGGGGACCTGCGCCGGGAGCCGCCTGGCGGAAAAGGTGGCGAGGGCCACGAGCGCCGGCATGCACCACCACCGGGCAGCCACCACCTCAGTTGCCTGTATACGCCACGGTGAGTGTGATCGTGCCCGTGTAGATCCCGGGAAATTGTGCGGCGGCCGGTGCGACCGTACCGCCGATCCAGATGTAGTACGTGTTCTTCGGGTTAGGGTTGTTGCGAATGCGGTCCACCCATCCCGCTGACGGATCGAAGTAGGCGCATTGATTTTGTTGGTTGCGGTCGCGTCCGCAGCCGGCTTGCGCGCCGAACACGATCGGCATGGCGTGCGCGCCGACCCGCAGCGAATCCGGGAGGGAGAACAACGCCGCGATCTCCGCGTTGCGCGTCCCGTGGACCTCCCAGAGTCCGGAGCTCGCGGAGCTTCTCGGATCGACCACCGTCGGTACCCCGGGAGCCACCGCGCCGAATGCGAGATCGTTCATGCGCGCGGCCGACAGACCGGTCGTGGACACCTGGGCGACGGCCTGGATCGACGCCGTGCCCTGGGCGGACACAGCGGTCGGCCGCGCTCCGAAGGAGAGCCCGCAGACGGTGAGCGCGAGCAACATGCGGCGAAGCGGCATCGGCTCAGTGGAGCACCACGCCCGCCGAGCGCTCGATGGCCGGCACCGGGAGCACGTCGTCCTGCGGCAGATCGCTCCGCTTGGTGTCGAGCGTCAGGTGCACGGTATACCGTCCCGGCGGGAACGAGTCCGCGGGAAAGGCGAGTCGGCGATGCTGCTGGAAGTACACGGCGATCGGCGTGTCCCACGTCGCGCGGGCGTGATCGAGCGAGTCCTGCACGACGAGGTGCACGTTGCCGAGATACGCGGCATTCCCGGTGCGTGTGAGACCGAGCCAGGTGACGAGGGAGTCGTGCTCCTCGGTCACGCGGAAGTCATCCACCGTAACGCCCGTGTGCACCGCGCCCTTCCGGTACGTGAGCGAGATGATGGTGCGGAGAACGAGATTGAGCCCCGCGTGGATGTTCGAGTCCGGGGTGGCCACCGCGACCTGTGCGCCGCGCGAGGTGACGAGGATGCGGCTCCAGTACTCGCCGTCCTTGAGGCCCGCGGGCGGGGTGGCGAGGAGCCGCACGACTTGGCGTTGGCCTGGTTGGACCACCACTCGGTGGGGGAAGGCTCGCACCCAGCTGGCGGCTGAGGGGGCGCCGGAATCCGGATCCTCGATCAGCTTGATGCCGATCTGGCCGGCGCTGTCGGTGGCGGGATAGCCGTACTCAAGATCGATCTGCACGTCCTCCGGCTTGGACCCGGTGTTGACGAGGTGCACCTCTCCGGTCCGCTCCCGATCACTGAGAAAGATTGCCTGCGGTGCCACGAGAATGGCCCAGGCGACCGGCGCGGCGACCATGAGCAGCAGCGCACCGGCGATGACCCGCCACCAGCGTACGTCACGGAGCCAACGAAGCCCTCGCATCAAACCCCCGTATAGGCGACGGTGAGAACGATGGTCCCAGAGTAGGTGCCGGCTCCCTGTTGCGGCCCCGGCAGCGCGGTTCCGCCGAGGTACACGTACAGACGTCCGTTCGCGCCGAGCGTGGTCACGAGCTGTACGCGTGGATCGAAGACCGTCGCCGCGGCGATCGTTCCCGCCTGGGAGTACCCCCCATCACCGGGCCCGAATTGCAGCGGGAGCGATAGCGCACCGGCGGTCATCTCCGCGGGCAGAGTCAGGTCGATCGCTACCTGCGTGTCCTTCCGTCCGCGTACTTCGAACTCGCCCGCATTCAGAGCATCGGTACGGCTGATGGTGGTGGGGACGCCGGGAAGGACGGTCCCGAAGTTCAGGGTCTGCCGACCGAAGACGCTGAGGGGGCGGCCCCCACCTCCGCGTCCCTGGGCGTGAACCGGGATCGTAATGAGTCCCAGAGCCAGCGCGACCAGCAGAGCCCACTTCAGCGCGCCTTGCCGAGGGGATGCTGTCCGCACGCGTGCCTCCAGGATATCGGGTCGTCAGGGAATGTAAGGCCCCCGGAGCGGGAACGCTGACGGCCGTGTGACACCCGACCGCCAGCGTACCGAAGAGGACTGACGTCCTCTTACCGTGCTCCGCGTCGGATCAGCTGCCCGTGTACGCCGCGGTGAGGGTGATGGTGCCCGTGTACGAGCCGGCCGGCTGGTTGCCCGCGGCGGCCACGGTGCCACCGATCCACACATAGAAGTTGCCGGTGCCACTGAGAGCGGCGGTCACCGGGCTATTGGGGTCGAAGGCCGTCGTGCCGGACTGCGAATTAGCCTGGTTGTACGCCGCGTCGGCGGTGCCGAACGTGATCGGAAGATTGTCGCTCGCGGCGTCGATCAGGTTGGCGGGGAGGGTGAACTGCACCGTCAGTCCAGCGCTCGCCACGCCGGAGATCGAGAAGCTACCGGCGGTCGCGGCGGTCGGGAGGACGCTCGCCGGGACGCCGGGATACACGGTGCCGAAGGCCAGATCGTTTCCGGCGGTCACGGTGAGCGGGGTGAGCACGGTGGCAGTTGCCGAAATGGTGGCGTTCTGCGCGGCCGCCGTGTTCGGCGCGAGCGCGAGCGCGGCTACGGCGGCGCCGGCAACAATCGAAGAAAGCAGGGACTTCTTCATCGTAGGACACTCCTCTTCGGTACGGGAATCTTCGCTTCGCTGGCGGCCACCCGAGGCCGCGTTCGGCGCGTCAAAAAAGCAAGCGGCGTGCCAAATGGAGATTGGGTGTTCAATCGCAAAGATTCTGTACAGCTAAACGTCGTACCGCAGGGAGGCGCGTGATCGCGCGAGAATCTGTCGGATGGCACGGCGACCGCGCGGATGTCATGTAATGATTCTTTGCACTATTGCTCTGATATAGTTGCTTCCTTGACACAGTATAAAAGATTGTAGCACAATGAGTTGTACAATTTATCGTGATCAGGTACTTGTCTTGCATTGTCTGATGATCGATGTGATTGACGGGTCACGAACTAATGGTAGGATCTGATGATCGACGGACGAGATAGGACGCGAGTTTTGGTGGGATTTGGCGCTTTGCTCGGAACGCTCGCCTTGGGGCTTCCGGGGCGTCTTTGCGCCCAGCAAAGTGCAAGAATCCAGGTGAGCGCGACCGTCGTCCAAATCCCGGTCTCCGGAACCCAGATTCAGGACGCCGAGCTGGCGGTCGTGGGGCAGCTTCAGGCGCTCACGCTCGGCGCGAATTCCACCGCAGCGAATGGCGTCTCGGGCGTGGTGGGGCCAGTCGGCGTCGAGCTGTCCTCCGGTGCTCGGCTTCGGCTGGACCCGCCCGCCGTCTCGACACGTGCCGCTGTTCCGCCCGCCGATCGGATCAATCACGTCACGCTCGCCTATCTCGCCAACTGACTCCCGGCGCGCGGCGCCTTCTCCGAAGCACTCCTGACCCATGAACGGCGGTAGTATCTTCCGCGTGTGACGCGGAAGCTCGTGCTGTTCGATATCGATGGGACCCTCCTCAGCACCGACGGGGTGGCGCGCCGTGCCATACATGGCGCGCTCGCCGACGAATTCGGGACGGCGGGCCCGCCGGACGGCGTGCGGTTCGATGGGAAGACCGATCCCCAGATCATCCGGGAGCTGCTGATCGCGGTGGGGCACGCCGGTGCGGAAGACGAGGTGCGGATCGCCGCCGTCTGCCGTCGCTACGTGACGCTCCTCGAGGCCGCCCTGGCCGACTCGCCCGACGCAACGCGGCTCCTGCCGGGCGTCACCCATCTGCTCGACGAGCTCGAGCGCCGGTCCGATGTGGTGCTCGGTCTGCTGACCGGCAACGTGGTGGACGGCGCCCGCCTCAAGCTCCGCGCGGCAGGACTCGCCTTCGACAGATTTCGGGTCGGGGCCTTCGGTTCCGATGCACCGGTCCGGAGCCATCTGCCGCCGATCGCCGCGCTGCGGGCCGCCGCGGTGATGGGGCGGACGCCGGCCGGTGCCGAGATCGTGATCGTCGGTGACACCCCCAACGACATGACCTGCGGCGCCGACGTCGGCGCACGGGCGATCGGCGTCGCGACCGGACACTACGAAGTGGACGAGCTCATCGCGGCCGGCGGGCATGCGGCCTTTGCCGACTTCACCGACCCCCATCCGGTCCTCGACGCCATCCTCGCGTGACGAGCCCGAAGCTTCTCATCCCGCTCCGTGTTCCGGAGATCGGCCCCGCCCTCGGGCACCTGGTGACCGGCTCGCCCGACGGGGAGCGATCGCTCGACGCCGCCCGACTCCAGCTCGTCACTCGGATTCTCGAGCATGCGGGGGAAGCGCGGCGGCTGGCCGCGCGCGAAGAGCGCCAGGCGGCGCTCGCCGCCGTGGGCGCCCGGGTGTGGCTGGACGCATGGGAAGAAGCGGTGGCCTCGGTCGCGGGTGCGCTGGTCCGCGAGATCCACGAGCGGCTCGAAGCCGCCGCCTCCGTCGCTCGGCTCCCGACGCGACTCGAGCGGCAGCTCCTGCTCGACGCCGGCGAGCAGCGCGCCGTCGCGGCACGGCTGGGCTCGGCAGGGGCAGGCTTCGTCGCGGCCCTGGACGTCGTTGACCGTTGCGCCGCCGAACTCATGCCCGCGACCGCGGTCGAGCGCCCTCGGCTCACGGCCTGGCAGGATGCGCTGCTCGCCGCGGCGCGACGGCTCGAGGCGGCGTGGCTCGCGCTGGAGCAGGCGGTTGCCACGGAGCGTGCGGCCTGGGAGCGGGTCGCGCAGCGTGCGGCGCGATGGCGGCGCCCGCTCTGGCCCGTGCTCGTCGCGGCTCCGCCGCTGCTCGCGCTCGCCGTCTGGCTTGGCCTGATCTTCGGCGGCTACGTGCCGGCGCCGGCCTGGCTCCATGATCTCTGGATGCTCGTCGCCCGATGACGCCCATCGCCGTGGGGCTCGACCTCGTCGAAGTGGCGCGCATCGGACGCATGCTCGACCGCAAGGGCGAGCACGCGCTGCGGCGGTTGCTCACCCCCGCCGAACGCGAGTACTGCGTGCGCCAGCCGCTGCCCGCGCGGCACGTGGCTGCCCGGGTGGCGGCGAAAGAGGCGACGTACAAGGCGCTGCAAGGCTCTGCCGCCGCCCGGGCGATCGGATGGCGGGAAATCGAGGTCGTGCGTGGCTGGGACGGTCGGCCGGCGGTGACGCTCCATGCCGGCGCCGCCGCTCGCGCGGAGGAGCTCGGCGTCACGCGCACGTTGCTGTCCCTCTCCCATACCGACGAGCATGCGGCGGCGGTAACGCTCCTTCTCGCCCAGGACGGTTGAAATCCCGAGCAACTTTGTCTAGAATTCGACGTCCAAACTACATGAGAATGATTCTCAATTTCCGTCATCGCGCGCTCCGCTTTGCCGCGCTTCTGTCGATAGCCGCGGCCCTCCACCCCGGCACGGTCTTCGCCCAGTCATCCACGCTGGTCGAGGCGGCACGCCGTCTCGCCTCGATCACCTCGATCGCGATCGGGGAATACGCTCTGGGCGTCGAGCACGGGCAGATCATCAAGCCCGATGAGTTCAACGAGGCAACGCTCTTTCTCAAGCAGGCTCACGGCTTCGCGGGCCAACTTCCGGAACCGGCGCGTGCCGCGGCCCTCGCCACCGTCGAGCGGCTGCAGAGCGGGGTCGCGGCGCATCGGCCAGCCGAGGAGCTCCGTCAGGACGTCACATTTCTCCGGAGCGAGCTCGAGCGGACGCTTGGGGTTGCGCTCGATCCGATGCCGTCCGCTCCGCCATCGCTCACTCAGGGGAAGAAGCTCTTCGGCGCCATGTGCTCCCAATGCCATGGCGCTTCGGGTATGGGCGATGGCCCACTCGCGAAGGATCTGCTTCCACCGCCCGCCAACCTGACTGACTTCGGGGCGCTGAGAGGGACGAGCCTCCTCGACTTCTTTCGAAAGATCGGCGTGGGGGTCGCCGGCACCGCGATGCCCAGTTTCGGCGATCGTCTCTCGGTGGATCAACGCTGGGACGTCGCGCTGTACGCCGCGAGTCTCCGGAACACCGATGGGCAGCGATCCCGCGGTGAGCGAGCGCTCACATCGCGTTGTCAGGCCTGTTTGGCGACCCTGAGTGATTTGCCGGAGACTGCGGGGATGAGCGACGACTCGCTCGCGCGGTTGATCGCCACCGATACGCACGACTCGCTCGGCGATCCCACGCTGGCAGAGATGGTCGCCTACGCCCGCACCGCGCCCGCCGCGGAGGTGCTCGGAGGCAATGCCCGCCTTCAGGCCCTGAACGCCGCCCGCCGCACCAAGGAGGGGGTCGCCGATGCTGCCAAGATAGCAGGCACCGGCGACCGGGCCCGGGCTGGACAGCGCGCGCTCGAGGCATATCTGATCTTCGAGGGCATCGAGAACGCCGTCGGAGCGCGCGACGTCAAGGCGGCGGCGGCGGTGGAGCAGGCCTTTGCCCACTTCCGCACCAGCATCGCCTCCGGAACCCCCGATGCGATCGCCACGGCGCGCAACACCGTGGACGCGGCGCTCGATCGCACGGTCGACGTTATGAGCGGCGAATCATCGCCCACGGTCCTCTTCGGTCAGTCGCTGGTGATCATTTTGCGGGAGGGCCTCGAGGCGATCCTCCTGATCGGTGCGCTGAGCGCCGTGCTCGCCAAGTCGGGCGCGCCGGAACGGCGGCGCGAGATCGGCTGGGGTGCCGGGGCCGCGGTGGTGGCGAGTCTCGCGACGGCCGCCGCTTTTGCCACGGTCTTCCGGATGTCGTCGTTCAACCGGGAGGCGATGGAGGGGATCACGCTCCTGCTCGCCGCCGCGGTCCTGTTCTCCGTGGCCTCGTGGCTCGTCTCGAAGATCGAAGCAGAGAAGTGGAAGGCGTTCGTCGGGCAGCAGATGCGCCGGGCGCTCTCGAGCCAGGGCACCTGGGCGCTCGCCGGTGTCGCCTTCCTCGCCGTCTACCGGGAAGGCGTCGAAACGGTGCTGTTCTACGCGGCGCTCTTCGGGACGGCGGCGAGCCCCGCGGGGAAGATCGGCGTGCTGATCGGATTGCTGGTCGGGATGGTGCTGTTGCTCGGCGTGTACTACGCGATCAATCGGTATGGGCTCCGCCTACCGCTCAAGCCGTTCTTCGCCGTGACCGGGATCCTGCTGTCCGTGATGACGTTCAGCTTCGTGGGCAAAGGCGTGGCCGAGCTCCAGGCCGCGGGCTGGATCCCCGCGCAGCCGCTCCGTTGGCTCCCGTCACTTCCGATGCTCGGAATCTTCCCCACGATCCAAACCGCGCTCGCGCAGGGCGTTCTGCTCCTCGTGTTCGCCGTCGCGGTGGCCTGGCTCTTTTGGCTCAGGCCGGAGCCGGCGGGACCAGCGATTCGACATCCGCGACACTGAACCCATCGTCGCGCCACCACCGCCTCAGTAATGCGACACCGACGATCACGACGATCACGCTCGCCGCCTGGGCGAGCGTGAAGCCGTGGAGGATACGGTCGTCCTTGGCCCGAACGAACTCCACCAGGAATCGCTCGATGCCGGCCAGCACCATGTACAGGCCGAAGAGCCAACCGGTCGCGTGCCGGTTCCGCCGGAGGCGCCAGAGAATCCAGAAGACGAAGAGCATCGCCGCCACTTCATAGAGCTCCGTGGGATGCACGGCGAGCACCTGGTTGGGTGGTGTCCCGGCCGGGATGTGGACGCGGAACCGCTCCAGATTGGCTGCGGTGGTAGGCGGCAGCCCCTGGGGAAACTTGACGCCCCACGGCAGGTGGGTCGGGATCCCGTAGTCGTCCTCGACGAGGAAGCACCCGACGCGCCCGATGGCGTATCCCACGGCGAGCGCCGGTGCGGTCAGGTCCATGGTGAACCGGATCGGGATGCGCTTGAGCCAGCCGACGAAGATCACCCCGATGGCCCCACCCGCGAGCCCGCCGTACCAGACGAAGCCGCCCCGCGAGAGAATCGTGGCCGGATCCCCCGTCAACGCCACGTACCAGAGCTTGGCACCGACGATGCCGCCGATGAGCGCGGCGACCACCACGTCCGAGGCGAAGTCGCGGTTCAGGCCGCGGCGGCGCAGCTCCTTGTCCATGACCCAGCCGGCCATGAGGAAGGCGATCATCAGCATGATGCCGTAGCCGGTGATCTCGAGGCCGAAGATGTGGAACACGAACGGGTACACCGTCATGGCGTCACTCGGGGCGTGGGGTCGGGGTGGGAGACGAGGCCGGGCCACGGCAGCGTGGGGTCGGCGTCGAGGTAGAGGCCGCTGGTTTCGCCGCGCTGGAGATGAAACCATCCCGCGCGCGCGATCATCGCGGCGTTGTCCGCGTTGAACCGTGGGCGTGCGACGGCGAGTCTGATGCCGGCGAGCGCCGCGCCCATCCGTTGGGCGAGCGTGCGGCTGCACGCCACGCCGCCGCCGAGCACGGCCGTCCGGTATCCGGTGTGTTCGAGTGCGGCGAGCACCTTGGCGACGAGTACGTCGAAGACGGCGTCCTGAAAGGAGGCGGCGAGATCGGCGCGGTCGGCGGCGACATCGGTGGAGGCCCGCACGGCATGGAGCACCGCCGTCTTGAGCCCGCTGAACGAAAACTCGAACCCGTCCTTGATCATCGGACGCGGGAACCCGAAGCGGTCACGGCCATCCTTGGCCACCCGCTCGATCACCGGGCCACCGGGATATCCCAGCTTGAGGAGCGTCGCGACCTTGTCAAAGGCCTCGCCCGCCGCGTCGTCACGCGTCTGACCCAGCAGGCGGTAGTGGCCCCAGGCGGGTACGTCGAGCAGCAGCGTGTGGCCGCCCGAGACGACGAGCGCCACGAAAGGCGGGGCGAGATCGGGGTCCTCGAGCGTCGGCGCGAAGACGTGGCCCTCCAGGTGGTGCACCCCGACGAGCGGGACGTCGCGTGCCGCGGCGAGCGCCTTCGCGTAGCAGACGCCGACGAGGAGTGCGCCCGCGAGCCCCGGGCCCGCGGTCACGGCGATGGCGTCCACGGCATCGAGGGGGAGCCCCGCCTCGGCGAGCGCGCGTTGCACCACCGGATCGAGCGCGCGGAGATGCGCGCGCGAGGCCAGCTCCGGGACGACGCCGCCGAAGACGCGGTGCACGTCCTGGGAGAGGATCACCAGCGAGGCGAGCTCGGGCCGGTCGCCGTCACCGACCAGCACGGCGGCCGACGTCTCGTCGCACGACGTCTCGATCCCCAGCACGACCTCAGCCACGGCCCCTCCGTTGCACGACCACGGTATCCGGAGTCGCGGCGGCCGAGAGGCCCGGGGGCTGCATCACCGTCAGGTGGACGACCTCGGGCGATCCGGTGCCGGTCGGCGTCGCGAGCACGGTGAGCGAGTCACGGGTGAGGCGCGCAATCCGGGCGCTCGGCCCCCGTACGGCCACCATGACGGCCGGTGGATCGGTGACCCAGTTACCGCCGCGGTCGGATTGCACCGCCACCGGAATGCCCATGAGCACGCGCTCCGACATGGCCACGACGTCGGCCGTCACAGCCACCGTCGCGGGCGAGACCCGCGCGCCCCCGAGGTGCGTGGTGTCGAGCTCCACCTCGCGGTGGACGGGCTCGGTGACACCGTTCAGCTGCATGGGGACGGTCGGCACATTGCGGATGGCACGGATCGCGGCGTCTGAGCCGCGCACGGTCACACTGCCGGGCACCACCGCGACCCCGCCCAGGATTGCGAAGCCGGAATCCGGCGAGATGGCGACGCGCGAGATCACCGGGACCGTGCGCTTGGCGAGATCTTCGAGCGTGACGACGAAGCTCCGCGGCTGCACGTCCTGCGCCTTGGCGTCCACGCCATGACCGATGGTGAGATCCTCCGGTGTGAGCTCCACGGGGTACGTCGTGCCCGTCAGTGTGTCGGGGATTTCCTTCCGCACGATCGGCGGCGAGGTGTAGAGCTTGATGAGCTCCCGTGCGGATCCCGCGTAGAGCGCCTGCACCGGTGGCACCGTCGAGGTGATGCTGCGGCCGGCGGGCGGCACGATGTCCACATGCACCGGCACGAGCTGGGTCGTGGGCTCCTCTGCCGCGAACGACGCCCACAATACGGTCGAGAGGACGAGCGCCGTGACCTTGATCGGCCAGTTCGTGACGATCGCCCGGCGAACGAACTGCAGGGAGAGCTTTCGCACGGGCGCGCCCGATCAATTCTCGGCGAGGAGATGGCGGAAGAGCGCGATATTCGCCGGATCGTTCCACCGCTCGGCGCCGATCGCTCGCTTGACGATGACGCCCTGCCGGTTGATCACGAAGCTCTCCGGCACGCCGGTCGTCTGATACGTCCGCTCGATGTTGCCCGTGGGATCGTGCAGGATGCGGAACGTGAAGTGCCGCTGCGCCACCCACTGCTCCACCTGTTGATTGCTGCCGTCATCCACGCTCACCGCCAGGATCTTGAGCCCCGAGTGCGCGAGGGAATCGTGCAGCGCCTGGATCGACGGCATCTCCGCCTGGCAGGGGCCGCACCACGTCGCCCAGATATTCAAGAAGACGACCTGGCCCTTCGTGCTGGTCAGGGGGACGGAGTCTCCGGTGACCACGTCCGAGACGACCACGTTCGGCGCCTTGACCCCGGGCGCGACGAGATCCACGTCGGGCGTGACGGCGTATGCCACGAGGAGCGCCGCGCCGATTGCCGCGACGATCCCGCCGACCATCAGCCATTGCCCGCGACTTGCTGCCACTGCTCCTCCTGCCGTGTCTGCTCGGCTCGTCAGCGCTCGGCGAGAAGCCGGCGAAAGAGCGCGATGGTCGACGCGTCGTTCCACTGCGTCGCGCCCCAGACCTTCTTCACGATGACGCCGTGCCGATCGATGATGAAGCTTTCGGGATAGCCGGTCGTCTGATACACCTGCGCGACCTTCCCGGACGGGTCATGCAGGATGTCGAACGTCAGATGCCGCTCGGCGACCCAATCCCGGACGGTCTCGTCGCCCGCCTTGTCCACGCTCACGGCGAGGATCTTGAGCCCATCGGGACCCAGCGAGTCGTGCAGGGCCTGAATCGAAGGCATCTCCTCCTGGCATGGCGCACACCACGTGGCCCAGATGTTCACCAGGACGACCTTTCCGCGGTCACTCGCGAGGGTCACCGTGTCCCCGGTGGCGAGATCGCGGGCCGCGAAGTTCGGCGCCGCCACGCCGGGCTCGACCAGATCCACGTCCGGACTCACGGCGTGCATCGCGAAGAGCGCGCCGCCGATCCCCAAGAGGATCCCACCGACCATCATCCACTGACCACGACTTGCCATACCGCGCTCTACACTTTCACCGCGCACGCGGCGCGCATTGCCTTGATCGCTGCCACCGGTTCCGGCGCGCCAAAGACGGCCGTCCCGGCCACGAAGGTGTCGGCACCCGCCGTGTAGGCCCGTGCGATCGTGGTCGGCGAGATCCCGCCGTCCACCGCGAGCCGTGCGCTCGAGCGATACTGATCGAGCAGGCGCCGTGCCCGCCGGATCTTGTCATCCGAGGCGGGCAGATATTCCTGCGATCCATACCCCGGATTCACCGTCATGATCAGCAGGATGTCGAGGTCGGTCACGACCTCCATCGCGAAATCGAGCGGCGTACCGGGGTTGAGGGCGATGCCGGCCCGCATGCCCCGTTCCCGAACGGCGGCCAGCTGCCGCTGGACGTGCCGCGTCGCCTCAGGGTGGAAGATGAAGTGACTCGCCCCCGCGTCAGCAAACGCGTCGATGTACCGCTGGGGTTCCTCGACCATCACGTGGACGTCGAGTGGGAGCTTGGTGGCGCGGCGCGCCGCGGCGATCACCCCGGCCCCGAAGGTGAGATTCGGGACGAAGTGGCCGTCCATGACGTCGACATGGATCCAGTCGGCTCCGCCCTCGCTCACGCGGGCGATCTCGTCGGCCAGGTGGCCGAGGTCGGCGGCCAGGATGCTCGGGGCGACGACGATGCTCACGGGCTCTCCCCTCGCGCGACGATCACGTTGATCGCCGTGCCCGGTGCGGCGAGCGTCCCCGCGGCCGGCTGCTGATCGATCACGGTCCCCGGGGGCGCGGTGGTCACGGTGTGGGCGAGCGACGTGCCCAGCGTGAGCCCGGCGGAATCGAGGATCGCTTTCGTGTCGTCGAGCGTCTTCCCGACGAGGGTCGGGACCGTGATGGTGGGTGCCCCCACGCTCACGACGAGCGTCACCTTGCTGTCGGGCCTGAGCGCCGTGCCCGCGGGCGGACGCGTGCTGACCGCGACGTCCTTGGGCACCGGGGCCTGGGCGCGCTCGACGGGGTTCACCACGAGCCCCGCCGCCTGAATGAGGCTCCGCGCCAGTGAGTCGGTATAGCCCGCGACATCGGGCACCGGGATCCGGGGCGGGCCGGAGCTCAGGGTGAGCGTCACCTCCGTCCCCTCGGAGGCCACCACGCCCGGCGGCGGATCCTGCCAGAGCACCGAGCCCGCGGGGACGACCGGATCGGGCCGTTGATCTGCGGACGCGATGCGGAACTTGTCCTTCCGGAGCAGAGCGTGCGCGGCATCACGTGTCATGCCGAGCACGCGGGGCACGCTGTGGCTCGCGGCGAACATGGGGGCGGGGAAGAGCACGAGCGCCGCGACGAGGTACCCCGCCAACGCCGTCACGCCGAAGATGCCGGCCCCGATGGCGAGGATCCGCCGGTTGCCCCGCACCGACGGCAGGTGCAGGTGGACGTGCGGGAGCTTGGGGCGCCAGCGCCAGACATGGCCCTCGGGCAGATGGCGGCGGACTCTCATTGGGCACGCACCAGTCGGGCGGCGAACGCGCCATCCGTCCCGCGGTCGGTCGGGAAGACCGCGAGGTCGGCGCCGTCACGCGCGAAGTCGGGGTGCCGTTCGAGAAAGCTCTCCACCTGGTCCTCGTTTTCTTCGGGCTCCAACGAGCACGTTATGTATATCAGCGCGCCGCCTGGCCGCACAGTCGCGGCGGCGCCGTCCAGAATGGCGCGTTGGCGCTCGGCGAGATCGGCGATCGCCGCCGACTTGAGACGCCACCGGGCGTCGGGGTGCTTCGCGATGGTACCGGTGGCGCTGCACGGCGCGTCCACGAGTGCGATGTCCACCGACCGCTCGGCGAGCGGCGGGTAGCTCGCATCCGCCACGGCCACCCGCACGCTCGGTGCGGTCCGCTCGAGCGTCTGCGTGAGCCGCCACGTGCGCGGTCGCGAGCCGTCGGACGCCACGACCCGGCAGCGCTGCGCGAGCACCGCCGCCTTGCCACCCGGCGCGGCACATGCATCCCACACGATCGCGCCGTCGGGCACGCGCGCGTGCGCCAGCACGAGCGCCTGCGCCGCGTCCTGCACGATGAACCCGCCGTCCAGAAAGCCCGGCAGATCCTCGATGCGCCGCGCACCGCGCGCGATCAGCACATCGGGCTCGGGACCGTCCTCCACCGTGATTCCCGCGGCCTCAAAGCTATCCCGAATGCGCGACTTCTCCCAGGCGAGCGGCCGGACGGTGAGCGTGGGACGCGTGTTGTCGTGCCGGAGCAGGGCCTCGGTCCGGTCCGGCCCGTAGTGCTCGAGCCATCGTGCCACGAGCCATTCCGGATGCGAGTATTCTTTGGCTAACGCCCGTGCGTCCATCGGTGCGCCCCCCTGCGCCGCTCGTGCGGCCGGCGCACGGGCCCGCTCGGCCACCCGACGCAGCACGGCGTTCGCGAACCCGGCGGTCTTTGCGCCGTGCGTCTCGCGCGCGAGGTCCACGGCGCTCTGCACCGCGGCATACGCGGGAACGCGCTCGAGCGCGGTCAGTTGATACGCGCCGACGCGGAGTATGTCACGCACGTCCTCCGCCACCCGAGACCAGCGGGCGTGGACATGCGGGGTGATTGCCGCGTCGAGCGTGGTCCGTGACCGCAGGACTCCCGCCGCGATCTCGTGCGCGAGCCGCCGATCGTGATCCTCCAGGCCCGCGAGCGCGGCATCGAGGGCGGCGTCGAATGTCGTCCCGCTCCGGACCGCGCGGAGGATCCGGAGCGCAGCTGATCGAGCCGCGATGCCGGGGGCGGGGGCGGGGGCGGGAGCCGCGTGGGTTGACGTCACGAGAGGTGTTCCGGGGAATGCGGCGTTTAGTCGAGCATCCCCCGCGTGGGACTCGATGGCACGGCGACCTCGCGCTTGGGCATCCGCCCGGCGAGATACGCGCGGCGGCCCGCCTCGACGGCGAGACGCATGGCGTGCGCCATCTCGACCGGATCATCCGCCGCGGCGAGCGCGGTATTCATGAGAATGCCGTCCACGCCTTGTTCCATCGTGACGCACGCATCGGACGCGGTGCCGACCCCGGCGTCCACGATCACGGGCACGCGCAGGCGGTGTTTGATGGTGCGGATCCCGTACGGGTTGAGCAGGCCGAGGCCACTGCCGATCGGCGAGGCGAGCGGCATCACCGCCGCGCATCCCGCGTCCTCGAGCCGGAGCGCGGTGATGAGGTCGTCGTTGGTGTACGCCAGGACCTGGAACCCCTCCGAAACGAGTGTCGTAGCCGCCTCGATCAGGCCCGCGGTATCCGGCAGGAGCGTCTCCTGGTCACCGATGACCTCGAGCTTGATGAACTCGTTGAACCC
>DATFMZ010000146.1:0-13256 GCA_035266665.1 Gemmatimonadales bacterium
GTGTTGGAACGACCGCGTATGACGAGTCGAGTGTCGCTCTGCGTTCTTGCGGCCGCCCTCATCCTGCCGGCGGCCACGGCCCGCGCGCAGGCGCCGGTGGATCCCGGGGCGTTCGTCACGCGGCTCGGGCGCGACACCGTCTACGTCGAGCGCTACGTTCGCTCCCGCCAGCGACTGATCGGTGATCAGCTCGCGCTCTCACCGCGTCCCACGATCTTTCACTATGTCATCGATTACGGTTCCGACGGGCTGGCGGACAGCGCGCGTCTGGACGTGCGCCCTCCCCGTGCGGCCGCGTCGGCCGAGCCCGAGCTGTCGACCCGGATTGCGTTCGACGGTGACAGCGCCACGATCGTCCAGCGGCGCGGTGACTCCGCGCGCTCACGGCGGGTGGCGATTTCGGCGGGCACGGTGCCCCTCGTGTACTTCTCCTGGGGCACGTACGAGCAGCTGACGCGCACCGCCCGCCGAACCGACGACGGGGCCGTCGAGCTCGCGGGACTCCCCTTCGGCGTATCCCGCCCGATCGCGCAGGCCGTGCGACCGATCGGGGCGGACTCGGTGACGATCACGTCGAGCCAGTTCGGCACCTTCCGTGCGCGTGTGGACCCGACGGGGCGGCTGCTCGCCGTGGACGCCCGTGGGACCACCGACAAGTACGTCGCGCACCGCGTGCGGCATCTCGACTTCGCGGCGCGCGTCCGTGCGGCGCACGGGCTCGGGCAGCTCTCGCCGCGCGATACGGTGCGGTCGGCCGCCGGCGGTGCCCATCTGTTGGTAGATTACGGCCGGCCGTCGATGCGCGGCCGCGCGATCTTCGGCGCGCTCGTCCCGTTCGGCGAGGTGTGGCGCACCGGGGCCAATGCGGCCACGCAGCTCGTGACCGATCGGGAGCTCGAGCTCGGCGGGGCCCGCGTGCCGGCCGGAACGTACACGCTCTGGACCGTTCCCGATTCGTCGGGATGGACGCTGATCGTGAATGCGCAGACGGGGCAGTGGGGGACCGAGTACCACGCCGACCGCGACATCGTTCGGATTCCGATGCGCGTCACCACCTTGCGAGGCGGTGTCGAGCGGTTCACGATCTCGATCGTGCCCGGCCCGCGGGGTGGGTTGCTCCGGATGGCGTGGGACCATACCCGCGCCTCCGTACCGTTCACCGTGAAGTGACCTGAAGGGCTTATGCGCTACTTCCATCGCACGTCTCTCGGCATCGACGACGCTCTCCGCGCGGCGGACGCGTTCTTCAAGACACGGCTCGAGACCGTCTCGTCCGACGCGCACGAGCGCGCCTACGGCGGCACGATCGGGCGGCTCACCGTCCACGTCCGCGCGGACGGCGGGCACTACACGCTCCTCACGGTCACGACCGATCAGGTCGGGGAGAGCGAGCTCGACAAGCAGGCCAAGCGCTTTCTCGGGACGATTCACACGAAGGTGCACACCGACCACGCATTGCGTGGAGCATATTGAAGGGGGCATGGCATCATGGCATCGCTGACGTTGAATGTGCAGGGCATGACCTGCGAGCACTGTCAGAAGACGGTCACGAAGGCGCTCGAGGACGTCGCGGGAACGTTCGGCGCGAGTGTGTTCCTGGCGGACGGAGAGGCCGAGGTCGACTTCGATCCGGCCAAGGCGTCGGCCGACGCGTACATCGCCGCGGTGCAGGCGGCCGGCTACACGGCAAGCGTCAAGTCCTGACGTGGCCACGGCGGCTCGCACGCCCGCTCCGCCCGCGGGCCTCGCGCGCGACCAGTTGCGCGAGATCTACTACTACCTGCGCCTCACGCGGTCCCTCGAGGAGCGGCTGGTCAACCTCTATCGCCAGGGGCGGGTGATCGGGGGGCTCTTTCGCTCGCTGGGCCAGGAGGGCGAGAGCGTGGCGAGCGCGTACGCGCTGGAGCCCGGAGACGTGCTCTCGCCGCTGATCCGCAATCTCGGCTCGATGCTGGTGAAGGGGGCGACGCCGGTCCAGGTGCTGCGGCAGTACATGGCCAAGGCCTCGAGCCCCACCGTCGGCCGTGAGATGAACGTCCACTTCAACGATCTCGGCCGTGGATTCCTGGGTCAGATCTCCCATCTCGGCGACATGGTGCCGGTGATGGCGGGGATCACGCTCTCCTTCAAGCTGCGCGGAGAGCGGCGGGTCGGCCTGGTCTACATCGGTGACGGGGCCACCAGTACCGGTGCCTTCCACGAAGGCGTCAATTTCGCCGCCGTCCAGCAGCTCCCGCTCGTGGTCATCGTGGAGCACAACGGGTACGCCTACTCGACGCCGACCGCGCGCCAGACCCTCGTGAAACGGTTGGCCGAGAAGGCAAACGGGTACGGCATTGCCGGGTCCACCGTGGACGGCAACGACGTGCTCGCGGTGTACGAGGCGACCAAGGCCGCCGTGGCGCGGGCGCGGGCCGGCGAGGGCGTGTCGCTGCTGGAAGTCGTGACCTATCGCCGCAAGGGACACGCGGAGCACGACGACCAACGCTATCAATCCACCGATGAACAGGCCGCCTGGGCTGCGAACGATCCGATCGACCGCTACGTGGCACGAGTGACCGAACAGGGATGGCTGGATCCGGCCGCCGTCGCGGCGGTGGATGATCAGGTGACGGCAGAGCTGGACGCCGCAATCGCCTCGTGCGAGAACGATCCGCTGCCCGAGCCCGCAACCGCTCTCGACGGTGTCTTCGCCGCCGATCCGTCGTCTCCCGTCTCCCGTCTCCCGTCTCCCCTGTGGTTCCGGAGCCTCGATGGCTGAAATCACTTATCTGGAAGCCCTGCGGCAGGGGCTGCGTGAGGAGCTGGAGCGCGACGAGCGCGTCTTCATGCTCGGCGAGGACATCGGCGTCTACGGTGGCGCCTTCAAGGTGACCGACGGGTTCCTCGACCAGTTCGGCGCGAACCGCATCATCGACACGCCCATCAGCGAGGCCGCGATCGTCGGCGCCGCCGCGGGCGCCGCGCACATGGGACTCCGGCCCGTGGCCGAGATGCAGTTCATGGATTTCGTCTCGTGCGCCTACGACATGCTCACCAACTACGTGGCGACGGCGCGATACCGCGCGGGACTCAGCACCCCGATCGTCGTGCGGGGTCCGACGGGAGGCGGCGTGCGCGGCGGGCCGTTTCACTCCCAAAACCCGGAAGCGGCGTTCTTCCACACGCCGGGCCTCAAGCTCGTGGCACCCGCCACCGCGCGGGACGCCAAGGGCCTGATCAAGGCCGCGATTCGCGACGACGATCCCGTGCTCTACTTCGAGCACAAGTTTCTCTACCGCCGCATCAAGGAAGACCTGCCCGAGGACGAAGAGATCGTCACGCCGATCGGCGAGGCGCGCATCGCGCGGGAAGGCACCGATCTGACGATCGTCACGTGGTCCGCGATGGTCTGGAAGGCGCTCGAGGCCGCCGCGCGGATCGCCGAAGAAGATGGGGCGTCCATCGAAGTGCTGGACATCCGTACCCTCGTACCGCTGGACGACGCGGCGATCATCGCGAGCGTCAAGAAGACCAATCGGGTGCTCGTGGCGCACGAGGATACGCGCACCGGGGGCTACGCGGGGGAGATCACGGCCCGCATCAACGAGCTGGCCTTCGAGTGGCTCGACGCCCCCGTACGCCGGGTGACGGCGCACGACACGCCCATCCCGTACGCGCCGACGCTCGAGGACTTCGTCCTGCCGCAGACCGACGACGTCGTGGCGGCGGCGCGCTGGCTGCTGGCCTACTAGGGCCCCTCGGCGTCGGTCGGGGCGCCGTGGCCCTCCGGCGCGGTCCGGGCCAGATGGCGGCGCAACGCACCGAGCGCCGCCGCGTTGGTGAGGACCGCGCACCAGCCCGGCTCCCCGAAGACGCGCCGGCGCCAACGCGGCACCACGTGCGCGCGCCGCAACGCCGAGCGGAGGGCGTCGGCGAGGGTCGCCGCGACCGTTGGGTGGGGCAGGGTGGATGGGACGGCGACCAGGGTCTGGATGGTGTCGGGACGCACGGCGATCACCTCCACCGTCCAGCCGCGCTGTGCGCACACGGCGCGAACCGCCCGCTCGCAGATCCGCGCAGTGCCGGCTATTTTGAATATCTTACGGCCGCGCTGGGCGGCGAGCGCCACGTGACACCACTTCGTGTCCGTCCCGTTGCTCCACATGCCGATATCCTGCATGTCCGCCCGCGCGCCGACCAACTCGAATCGTTGCACGACCTGCTGATTTGGCCGCCGCCTCCGGCGGGGCCGCCCGAGGAGAACACTGCATGTCCCGTGTAGATGTCGTCATGCCGCAGATGGGGGAATCGATCGCCGAAGGCACCGTGTCGCGCTGGCTCAAGCAGGTCGGCGACGCGGTCAAGCGCGACGAAGCCATCCTCGAGATCTCGACGGACAAGGTGGACGCGGAGATCCCGTCTCCGGCGTCCGGCGTGCTGGCCGAGATCAAGGTGCAGGAGGGCCAGACGGTCGAGGTGCAAACCGTGGTCGCGGTGATCGACACCGAGGCCAAGGAGGGGGCGGTGGCCGCGGCACCGGCCAAGCCGGCACCCGCGGCCGCGGCGGAACCGGAAGCGCCCAAGGCTGAGGCCCCGGCGGCTGCACGAGCGCCCGCTCCGGCCGCCAAGCCCGCACCGGCCACGGCATCGTCTGCACCTCCCGCCGCCGCGCCTCCGACGGCCAATGGTCACGAGATGACCGCCGAGGAGCGTCTCCGCTCCCGGTCGACGCCACTCGTGCGGAAGATCGCGGCGGAGCACGACGTGGACATCTCGCAGATCCCCGGGTCGGGATACGCGGGTCGGGTGACGAAGAAGGACATTTTGGGATTCATAGAGAGTGGCAGAGGGGCAGAGGTGGCAGGCGGGCCAGGGCCTGCCAGTCCTGCCGCATCTGCCGCTCCTGCCGGGGTGGCCGGGGGTGGTGGGGAAGTCGTTCGTCCCACCGTCGACGCCTGGCCCGGCGATCGGGTCGAGCCGATGAGCAAGATTCGCCGGCTCACCGCCGATCACATGGTGATGTCCCGGCGGATCTCCGCCCACGTCACGAGCTTTTACGAGATCGACTTCTCGCACATCGCGAAGCTTCGCGCCGCCAAGAAGGCCGAGTACGAGTCGCGCGGTGCCCGGCTCACGTACATGTCGTTCATCACCCGGGTCATCGCCGACAACCTGCGGCGTCATCCGGTGCTCAACGCCTCGGTGAGCGGCGACACCATCATCTACCGCAAGCCGATCAACATCGGCATCGCGGTGGCGCTCGATTGGGGCCTCATCGTCCCGGTGATCAAGAACGTGGACGACCTGTCGATCCTCGGCATTGCCAAGACGATGAACGATCTCGCCGATCGCGCCCGCTCCAAGAAGCTCAATCCCGACGAGGTGCAGAAGGGGACGTTCACCATCACCAACCCGGGGGTGTTCGGCTCCTACATTGGCGCGCCGATCATCAACCAGCCCCAGGTCGCGATCCTCGGCGTCGGCGCGATCGAGAAGCGGCCCAAGGTGCTCACGCTCGACGACGGCCAGGACGTCATCGCGATCCGCACGATGTCCATGTTCTCGCTCTCGTACGACCATCGGATCGTGGACGGCGCCGATGCCGACCGGTTCATGTCCGACGTCAAGCGCGATCTCGAGAACTTTCCCGACGGAGCACTCTGATCATGGCGCGCCGCGTGATCGACGTCGACGGCCAGCGCTGGGAGGTCTCTCCTTCCGGCCGCTTCACGCCGTATGACCGCGACGAGTTCACCCTCGTCTTCGAGCAGGGTACGGGCCCCGGCCGGCTGCGCCGCTTCGCCCGCTACTCGCCGCGCGGTGCCCGGCGGCGGGATGCCTCCCTGCAGGGTCTGTCGGACGCCGAGCTGGTCCAACTGTTTCAGCACTCGCAACCGGCGTGGACCAGCCCGGATGGGGCGTACGCGCGGTCCTGACCGCGCCTCATGCCGGCCATCGATCTCCATGTGCATTCCACCGCGTCCGACGGGGAGCTTCCGCCGCGCGCCGTGGCACGCCGTGCGGCCTCCGCCGGCCTGGACGTCATCGGGCTGACCGATCACGACACGGTGGCGGGCGTCGCCGCGGCCACGGAGGCGGGCGCGGAGCTCGGGCTCCGCGTGATCGCGGGGTGCGAGTTCTCCGTGCGGGCCTCGTGGGGCGAGATGCATCTCCTCGCCTATTTCCTCCCGCTCGACGATCCGACCCTCGAAGCGTTCCTCGCGGTGCAGCGCGAACATCGGGCGGCGCGGGCCGACGAGATCGTGCGCCGTCTCAACCGCGCCGGGGTCGGCCTCGACGTCGCGGACGTGCGCCGCGCGGCCGACGGGGAGGCGCTCGGGCGGCCTCACGTCGCGCGTGCGCTGGTGTCGGCGGGCGCGGTGCCCGACGAGCAGAGCGCGTTCGACCGCTATCTGGGCAACGGCCGGCCGGCGTTCGTGCCGAAGCACCTGCCCGAGGTGAGGGACGTGACCTCGCTCGTCGCTTCGGTCGGTGGAGTCACCTCGGCGGCACACCTCAGGATGCGTGCGACCCGCGGCGGCCTCGATCAACTGCGGGCCGCGGGCGTGGACGGGGTCGAGGTGCGGCATCCCGCCCACGACGAGGTCACCCAGGCGCGTATTCTCCGGCTCGCCGAGGAGCTGGGACTCCTCGTGAGCGGCGGCACCGATTGGCACGGCGAGGCGGCGGCGGTCGCGCGGGGTGCCGATCTCGGCGACATCATGATTCCCTCGAGCTGGCTCGCGGCGCTCGAAGCGCGCCATCGCGAGCGTTCACCCGGGAGAGTGTCTTCGTGAGTGGAAGTCTCTTGATCAAGGTCGGCGCCGACGCGCCGGACTTCGACCTTCTCGGATCCGACGGCACGCGGCACCGCCTCTCCGAGGTCCTGCGTACGCATCACGCGCTCCTCCTCTTCTATCCCGGCGACGATACCCCCGGCTGAAACCGCCAACTCTCCGCCGTGCGCGATGAGATCGAGCAGTACGCCGAAGCAGGGGTCAGGCCGTTCGGAGTGAATCCCGGGTCGCTGGAGAGTCACCAGCGCTACGTGGAGAAGTTCGGCTTCCCGTTCCCCTTGCTCGTGGATGAGGACGAGGCGGTGGCCGACGCCTACGGGGCCCGCAAACACGACGGCGGGATCCAACGGTCGGTCGTCCTGGTGCGCCGCGATGGGACGGTGTGTTTCGCGCAGCGCGGCTCGCCCGGCGCCGCGCGCAGTTTGCCGGCGCTCGCGGCGAGCGCGTGAGGCGGACACCGGGCGTCCGATTCACTAACTTTCAAGTCGGCGGCACCCGGGAACCTGGCGTGTCGCCGGGTGGTTTGCAGGGCGGTGCCCGATGGGCGGGCGCCGGGATCATCATGGGGTATCGGGATGCCTGAACAGAACGAACAAACCGCCTACGACGTGATCGTGGTGGGCGCCGGTCCGGCGGGGCTCTGCGCCGGCATGTACGCCGGACGGGGAATGCTCGAGACGCTCGTCATCGAGCGCGGGCTGCCGGGCGGGGAATTGCTCAATACGGAGTTGATCGAAGACTACATCGGGTTCGAGAGCATCAAAGGACCGGAGCTCGCCCAGAAGATGACCGACCACGCCAAGAAGTTCGGCGCTACGTTCGTCATGGATACGGTGGATGCGGTCGAGAAGACCGCGGCGGGCGACTTCGAGGTCCGGACGCAGCTCGGCAAGACGTACCGGGCGCCGGCGGTGATCGTGACCGCGGGCGGCACGCCGCACAAGCTCGGCATTCCGGGAGAACAGGAATTCGCGGGGCGCGGCGTGTCGTATTGCGCGGTGTGCGACGGCGCCTTCTTCAAGGGCGAGACCATCGCCGTGGTGGGCGGCGGCGACGCGGCCGTCGAGGAGGCCGACTACCTGACGCGGTACGCCGCCAAGGTCTACATCATCCATCGCCGTGACGAGTTTCGCGCCTCGCCGATCGTCCAGCGCCGCGCATTCGAGAACCCGAAGATCGACGTGGTCTGGAACAAGACCGTGGAAGAGATCGTGGGTGATGCCCAGGGTGCCAAGTCGGTGCGGCTGAAGGACACGGTGACGGGTGAGCAGTCCTCACTGGACGTGACGGGTGTGTTCATCTTCATCGGCTTCAAGCCCAACTCCGGTGTCATCGCGGGGCACTTCGATCACGATCCGCAGGGCTACGTCATCACCGACAGCCACATGATGACGTCCATCCCGGGACTGTTCGCCGCGGGCGATCTCCGGGTCCAACTGACGCGCCAGGTGACCACCGCCGTCGGTGACGCCACCACGGCGGCGATCGCCGTCGAGAAGTATTTGGCCGAACGGAAGGAGCGGGAGGCCGTTGCCGCGTCCTGAGGTCATCACCCTCACGAACGGCGCGTTCGTCGAAAACTGCTATCTGGTGATCGACCGCGCGCGTGGCGAGGCCGTGATCGTGGATCCGGGCGAGGATGCCGCGCTCTTTCTCGATCGGCTCCGCGCCGAGGATGTGACGCTCACCGGCATCTGGCTCACCCACGCGCACCTCGACCACGTGCTCGGCGTGGCCCGCGTCGCGGACGCCACCGGTGTCGACATCTGGCTCCACCCCGCGGACCGCCCGCTCTACGACCACATCCCGGACCAGGCCGCCGTCTGGATGCAGCAGCGGGTGGCTCCCCCGCCGCCACCGCAGCATGCGCTCGCCGCGGGTGACGTCGTGACCGTCGGAACCCACCGCTTCGCGGTGCGTCACGTTCCCGGGCATTCGCCGGGGAGCGTGGCGTTTGTCGGACACGGAATGGCGTTCGTCGGCGATGCGCTGTTCGCGGGCTCCGTGGGACGCGTGGATCTTCCCGGCGGCGACGGCGCGGCGCTCCTCGAGAGCATTACCGACCAGCTGCTCACGCTGCCGGACGAAACGGTCGTCTACTCGGGGCACGGCCCCGCGACGACCATCGGGCAGGAACGAGCGTCGAACCCGTTTCTGACGGGGGAGTATCGGCTGGTTTGACGGGAGACGGGAGACGTAACGTCGAAGATCGGAGCGTGAGTTGACGGACGAGCTCGTTGATGGTGCCGATTCGGACGGTCCGAGCCCCGTCCAACCGTCTCACGTCCATCCGTCTCCCGTCTCCGCTTCTCTGTCCTGCCAGCGCTGTGGCTTTCCGGTCCCGGACCGCATGTGGGGCTGCAAGAATCCGTGCGCGAACTGCGGATTCATTTATCCGTTGGGAGATTGTTCCGACTGACATTCACCTTCACCGGTGTGACGCATAGGACAGACCGATGACCGATACCAGAACCGAACGCGATCCGCTGGGCGAGCTGCCCGTTCCGACGTCGGCGCTCTACGGGGTGCAGACCGAGCGTGCCCGCCGCAACTTTCCGATCTCCGGCCTCGCGCCCACGCCGATGTTCGTGGACGCGATGGTGTGGATCAAGAAGGCGGCGGCGCTCACGCACAAGGAGACCGGCCGGCTCGACGCGGAGCGCGCGGACGCGATCGTCAAGGCGGCGGACGAGGTACTCGCCGGCAAGCACCGGGAGCAATTCGTCGTCGATCCCTACCAGGCGGGCGCCGGCACGAGTCACCACATGAACGTGAACGAGGTGCTCGCCAATCGCGCCAATGAGCTGTTGGGTGGCGCACGCGGATCGTACAAGCCCGTGCATCCCAACGATCACGTCAACATGGCGCAGAGCACCAATGACACGATCCCGACCGCCATCCGGCTCGGGGCGCTCGCGCTCTGGCCCGCGCTCCGGGATGCGATGGACCGGCTCGCGAACGCGTTCCTCGATCGGGGGAAGGCGTTCGACGGCATCGTGAAGTCGGGACGCACGCATCTCCAGGATGCGACGCCGATCCGACTGGGTCAGGAATTCACGGCGTACGGGCATACCCTCCGGCGGAACCGGGATCGCATCGCGCAGGCCGCCGATGGGCTCCGTGAGCTCAACATCGGGGGGACGGCGGTCGGCACCGGGCTCAATGCGGAGCCGCAGTACCCGGCGCTCATGGTGAAGCATCTCCATGCGATTACGGGGCTCGACGTCCGTGAAGGGAGCGATCGCGTCCAGCTCATGCAGTCGATGGGCGATCAGGCCGCGTTCAGCGCGGCGCTCCGCACCTACGCCCTCGATCTCAACAAGATCGCCAACGACATCCGGCTGCTCTCGTCCGGCCCCCGGACCGGGCTCAACGAGATTCATCTGCCCGAGGTGCAACCCGGCTCGAGCATCATGCCGGGCAAAGTGAATCCGAGCATCGCCGAGATGGTGAACCAGGTCTGCTATCAGGCGCTCGGCAACGACACGACCGTCGCGATGGCGTCGGAGGCGGGGCAGCTCGAGCTCAACGTGATGATGCCGGTGATCGCGCACAATCTCTTCTTCATGCTGGGCATCCTCGCGAACGCGACCCGGGTCTTCGCGGAGCGCTGCATCGAGGGGATCGAGGCGAACGCCGAGCAGTGCGCGCACTGGCTCGAGCGGAGCCCCGCGATCGCGACGGCGCTCGCGCCGAAGATCGGCTACCTCGAGGCCGCGAAGGTGGCCAAGGAGGCGGTCGCCAAGAATGAAACCGTCCGCGAGCTCGTGATCGAGAAGGGGATGCTCAAGGCCAAGGAGATCGACGAGATCCTCGACCTCAAGGCGATGACCGAGCTCGGCGTCCCCGGCCAGCGATGAACTCCCGCCCGGCGCTTGATTTCCGGGCGAAGCATTCGGATATTCCGCGCAAGGAGGAACCGTGCGCGTAACTACTTGGGCCGAATACGGCTTGATCGTCTCGCTGCATCTGGCCCGGCATCAGGGCGAGGTGCCGGTGCCGGCACGTGATGTCGCTTCGGCCGAGGGACTGCCCGGCGACTACGTCGAACAGATCCTCCTCAAGTTGCGGCGCGCCGGACTCGTCACGAGCATCCGCGGCGCCAAGGGCGGGTACCGGCTCGCGCGTCCCGCGGAAACGGTCAGCGTACGCGACGTCATCGAGGCGGCGGAGAATCACACCTTCGAGGTGAACTGCGACGCCCATCCGGTCAGCGCCGAACGCTGTCACCCGAATTCGGCGTGTGCGATCCGTCCGGTGTGGCGCGCACTCCAGCAGCAGATCGATGCCCTGCTCGACGGCATCTCGCTCGGCGATCTCCTCGCGGAGGAAAGCGCCGTGGAGGAGCTCGTGAGCATCGGCGTCGCGCCGCGCAGCTGACCGCCGCGCGCCCCCCGATGCATATCGGCGCCCCGTTGACGCCGGACGAAGTCCGGCGCTATGCGCGTCATCTCATCCTTCCCGAGCTCGGTGCCGATGGCCAACGCCGCCTGAAGGGCGGGCGTGTCCTGCTGGTCGGCGCCGGCGGTCTCGGGTCACCGGCCGCGCTCTATCTCGCCGCGGCGGGCGTGGGAACGATCGGCCTGGTGGATGACGACGTGGTCGATGAAACCAACCTGCAGCGCCAGGTGCTCTACGGAACGGCCACGCTCGGCCAGCCGAAGCACCTAGCGGCGGCCGACCGGCTGCGGGACCTCAATCCGCACGTCCAGATCGAGACGTTTCCCGAGCGCCTGAGTGCAGCGAACGCGCTCGCGATCCTCGAGGGGTTCGACGTCGTCGTGGACGGGAGCGACAACTTCCCCACGCGCTATCTCGTGAGTGACGCGTGCGTGCGGCTGGGCACACCGGACGTGTACGGTTCGATCTTCCGTTTCGAGGGGCAGGCCTCGATCTTCGCCGCGCCCGACGGTCCGTGCTATCGCTGCCTCTTCCGCGATCCGCCACCGCCCGAGCTCGTGCCGTCGTGTGCGGAGGCCGGCGTGCTCGGCATCCTGCCCGGCATCATCGGCAGCCTCCAGGCGCTGGAGACCCTCAAGCTCTTGGCCGGCATCGGGTCGTCACTGGTGAGCCGGCTCGTGCTGTTCGATGCGCTCGCGCTCTCGTTCCGGGAGATGCGCCTGCAGCGCGACCCCGAGTGTCCGGCGTGCGGCGCCCATCCCACCATCACCGCGTTGGTGGACTACGACTACGACGCGTTCTGCGGGCTCGAGTCGGCGGCACCGGCACGGAGCGGCCACGAGATCACGCCGAAGGAGCTGGCGCGCGCGCTCGCCGCGAACGGCGCAATCCAGGTCGTGGACGTGCGTGAGTCGTGGGAGTGGGAACTCGGCCACATCGAAGGGGCGTGCCATCTGCCGCTTGGCAGCGTCGAGGGCGGCCTCGGACAGCTCGATCCCGGGCGCCCGGTCGTGACGTACTGCCACCACGGCGTGCGCTCGCTCGCGGCGCGCGACGTGCTCGTCAAGGCGGGCTTCAAGGACGTACAGAGCCTCGCGGGCGGGATCGATGCCTGGTCGCGCGAGATCGACGGCGCGGTGCCGCGGTACTGAGGAGAGGATGCCGAAGGGGGGACTCGAACCCCCACGGGCTTGCGCCCACTGCGCCCTGAACGCAGCGCGTCTACCAATTCCACCACTTCGGCCGGAACCCCTGATCGGGCGCGGAATATAGGCATCCGCACGATCGGGCGTCAACCCGTTTCTTGACCGGCCGGAAGCGCTTATCTATCTTCGAGTTAGCCCGTGCCAACGCGTCGTTCGACCGCCCCGGAGGGCGGCACCGTCGTGGCCCGCAACCCCAAGGCCCGCCACGACTACCACATCCTCGAGTCCTGGGAGGCCGGCCTCGTGCTGACGGGCACGGAGATCAAGTCCGTGCGCGACGGCAAAGTCAGTCTCAAGGAGGCGTACGGTGTGGTGCACGACGGCGAGGTCTGGATCAGCGGCATGACGATCTCCCCCTACGAGTCCTCGGGGTACGTGACGCACGAGCCGACGCGGCGGCGAAAGCTGTTGCTGCATCGTCGCGAGGTGCGCCGCTTGATCGGCGCGGTGGAGCAGAAAGGCCTCACGCTCGTCCCGCTCGACCTCCACCTGAGCAACGGCCGCGCGAAGATCACCCTGGCACTCGCCCGAGGGAAGAAGCTGCACGACAAGCGTGACGATGCCCGGCGGCGGGACGCCGACCGTGAGGCCGCCCGAGCCCTGGGGCGGCGCCGGTGATCGCGCTCCTCACGGCGCTCGGGCTCGCGCTGGGGCTCGGAGGGCCGCCCAACGCCGCGCTCACGGCGGTCACGATCACGACCGCGCGGGGCGAGGTGTCGCTTCCGGTCTCCCTCGAGCACGGGCACCCCGCAGTGCCCGCGGCGCCGCTCGGCAGCGTGCTGCCGTTTACCGCGACGATCGACTCCGGATGGGCCGACGTGCAGTTCGCCGGGCAGCCATTCCGGTTCCTGCTCGAGGCGCCCGCGTTCGT
>DATFMZ010000147.1:0-4820 GCA_035266665.1 Gemmatimonadales bacterium
CGCGCACCCGGTCGGTGAGCGCGTCGATGAATCCCGGCAGGAGGTGCCACTCGCGGATCGGCGCGATCGCGACGTCGCTCTTCGCCTCCGTGACTTCCGTGTAGTACACCTCGATGCTCATCCGCGAGTAGTGGGGCGCCATCACGAGCCCGACCACGCGGCGCACGTCGGCGTCGGCAAACCGTCCGAGCGCGTCGGCGATGTAGGGATGCCAGTGCCGCATTCCCACGACCGTCGTGAAGCGTCGCCCGTTGGTGTTGAGCGCGTCCTCGAGCGCCTTGGCCTGCGCCTGCGTGCGCTCGAGGATCGGCGAGCGGCCGCCGATGGCCTCGTAGCGGCGCCTAACCTCGTCCACCACGTGGGCCGGGGTGGGCCGAAACCCGCGCACGTCCATCAGGTACGGTTCGACCTCGTCGATCGTGTTGGGCCCGCCGTAGGCCATGACGAGCACGCCGATCGTCTCGCCGCTCATCGCGCCGTCGCCTCGTGCACGAGATCCACGACCCGGCGCACGTTGTCCACCGGGGTCGTGGGCAGGAGTCCGTGCCCCAGATTGAAGATGTGTCCCGGCCGGCCACCGGCCCGCGCCAGAATGTCGCGGACCCGGCGCTCGAGCTCGTCCACGGGTGCGAAGAGCGCGGTGGGATCGAGGTTTCCCTGCACCGCCCGGTCCTCGCCGATCCAGACCCAGCCCTCATCCAGCGGCACGCGCCAGTCGAGTCCGATCACGTCACCGCCGGCGTCCCGCATCGGCTCGAGCAAGGTCGCCGTATCCACCCCGAAGTGGATCGTCGGCACGCCGAGGGGTTGCAGCCGTTCGAAGAGCGCGCGCGAGTGCGGCTGCACGTAGCGGCGATAGTCACTCGGCGACAGCGCGCCGGCCCAGCTGTCGAAGACTTGCACCGCCTGCGCGCCGGCCTCGACCTGTGCCGTGAGATAATCGCCGATCACCGTCACGAGCCGGCCCATGAAGCCGTTCCAGACTTCGGGCGCGCCGTACATCAGGCGCTTGGCTTCGATGAAGTTCTTCGACGACCCACCCTCGATCGCGTAGCAGGCCACGGTGAACGGCGCGCCGGCAAATCCGATGAGCGGTACGAGGTCGTCGAGCTCGTCGCGCACGAGCCGGACGGTCTCCAGCACCGACGCCAGCGCGTCGTGCACGTCCACCGGCGCGAGCCGCATCACGTCGCCTGCGGTGCGCACCGGGTTCCGGATCACGGGCCCTTCACCCTTGGCGAACTCGAGCTCGAGGCCCATCGGCACGAGCGGCAGCAGGATGTCGGCGAAGAGAATGGCCGCGTCGACGTCGAGGCGCCGGACGGGCTGCAACGTCACCTCCGCCGCGAGCTCCGGCTGAGCCACGATCTCGAGCAGCGTGTGGTGCTCGCGGATGGCGCGGTATTCGGGCAGATAGCGCCCGGCCTGGCGCATGAACCAGACGGGCGTGTGGGACACCGGCTCCCGCCGCGCGGCGGCGAGGAGCGGCGCTCCGGTGCGGGTCACGGTCACAACCACCTCATGAGCGCATCCATGTCCGGCTGATGGATCGCGGTGTGCAGCGGCGTATCACGCTCGGTATAGGGACGGGCGAGCGTGCTCCGGAGATCGGTGACGAGACTCGAGAACTTGAGGAGATCGTCGGTCTCGTAGACCACCACGAACTCCTGGTCCTGGAGGCCGGTCGAATAGAGGAGCAGCTGCGTGATCTCCGGATACTGCTTGCCGACCTTGATGTGCTCGCCCATCATGCGGCCGCGCTCCTCGCGCGGCATTTGGTACCACTCCGCGGTCTTCGTGAAGGGGTACATCACGAGATAGGGCGCACGCTCGGCGGTGTAGGGATCGATTTCCTGATTCGAGCGCGTCTTCGTGTATTGCGACGGCTTCGTGAAGCCCCAGAGTGTCGTGGTGAGCTCGACGAAGCGGCGGTACGGCTGGAGCGCCGCCGCGAAGGCGTTGAAGAATCGCGTGGGCGCGGTGACGTCTCCACCCTCGATCGCGGACCAGAGCAACAGGTCACTCCCGACCTCGATCCCGGACATCTGATAGAAATGGAGCGCATCCACGTCCGCGCGGAGGCGTTCCAACCACCCACAGAGCGCGCGGCGGCGCGCCTCCGGGGTTTCCTGCCAGTACGCGTCCGTGAAGCGCACGAGCCCGAAGTGATTGAAGGTCTGGGGAGTGGCTTCCGCCATCGTGTCGTCCTCGCCGTCCGCGCTCAGGCCGAGAGCCAGCGCGCGGCGTCCTTCGCATGATAGGTGATGATGAGATCGGCGCCGGCACGGCGGATCCCGGTCAGCACTTCGAGCGCACCGCGCCGCTCGTCGAGCCAGCCGGCCTGCGCGGCCGCTTTGATCATCGCGTACTCGCCGCTCACGTTGTACGCGGCGAGCGGGAGATCGGGAAACCGGTCGCGCGTCGCGCGGATGATGTCGAGATAGGCGAGCGCCGGCTTCACCATCAGAAAGTCCGCGCCTTCCTCGATGTCGAGTGCGCTCTCGGTGAGCGCTTCCCGCGCGTTGGCGGGATCCATCTGATGGCTCGCGCGATCTCCCGATTTGGGTGCCCCTTCGGCGGCGTCGCGGAACGGGCCGTAGAAGCCCGAGGCGTACTTGGCCGAGTACGACATGATCGGGAGATGCGTGTAGCCGGCGCCGTCGAGCGCCGTGCGGATGCCCGCGACCATCCCGTCGAGCATGGCCGAGGGTGCGACGATGTCCGCCCCCGCCTCCGCCTGGGAGACCGCGATCCGGCCGAGCAGATTCACGCTCTCGTCGTTCAGCACGTAGCCGTCGGGAAGACCGGGACGCGTGAGATCGTTGGTGGATCCGTTCAGCACGCCGCAATGGCCGTGATCGGTGTACTCGCAGAGACACACGTCGGTCACGATCACCATGTCGGGCACGGCCTTCCGAATCTCGCGCACCGCGCGCTGCACGATGCCGTCGGCGGCGTAGGCGTCGCTCCCCACCGGGTCCTTCTCCGCGGGGATACCGAAGACCAGAACCGCCGGAATGCCCAGCGACGCGGCGTCCGCCGCCTCCTCGCCGATGCGATCCACGGGCCACTGCGAGATACCGGGCATGGACGCGATCGGCTTGGGCGCGGACGCGGCCGCCGTCGCGAAGACGGGGTAGATCAGGTCCGAGGGTGCGAGCGTGGTTTCGCGCACCATGCCCCGAAGCTGGGGCGTGAGCCGCAGCCTGCGCAGACGGCGGATCATGACGTGGCCCTCCGCGCCTCGCGGGCGCCGGCGAAGTGCGCCTCGAGCGCCGCCACGAGCCCGGGAATGGTGTGCTCGGCGGGCTCCACGTGCACCGCGAAGCCGAGCGCGCGCGCCTCATCGGCGGTGACGGGGCCGATACAGGCCACTGTCACGCCGTCCAGGAGGCGGGAGGCGCGCGCGCCGAGCAGCGCGGCAAAGTTCCGGACGGTGGACGCGCTCGTGAACGTCACCGCGTCGAGCGCGTGCTCCTCGAGCTCCTCGAGGCCCGCGGCGTCGGGCGCCGCCGGTACGGTGTCGTAGACCGGGAGATCGTCCACCACCGCGCCGCGCTCGGCGAGGATCGCCCCGAGATCTTCGCGGGCGATCGCGGCGCGCGGCAACAGCACCCGGCGTCCGTCGACGTCGGGCAACTCCGCGCCGAGCACCGCGCCGCGGAAGGCCGACGGCACGAAGTCCACCGGCAGGCCGCGCGCGGCGAGCGCTTTGGCGGTGGCGGTGCCGACCGCCGCGATGCGAACGCCCGCGGGCAGCGTGACGCCCGACGCGTCGAGCCGATCGGCGAAGACCTCCACGCCGTTCGCACTCGTGAGTGCGATCCAGGCGTAATCGGCGAGCCGTCGAACGGCGGCGTCGAGCGGCCGCAGGTTCTCGACCGGCCGGATCTCGATGGTCGGGAACGGTACCGCGACGGCACCCCGCCCGACGAGCGCCGCCACCAGCGGATCGTCGTCGGTACGGGGACGCGTCACCAGGACGCGACGTCCGGTGAGCGCGTTCATGTGAGAAGGCTCCGCGCGCCTGCGTCGATCGCCTGTTGGGCGAGCCGCTGGGCGAGCGCGACGAGATCTTCGAGGGGCGCATGCCCGTCGACACGCACCATCTCACGCCCGTCCTCCGAGGCCACGAGACCGCGGAGCCAAAATTCCCCGTGATGCGTCGGCGCGGGCTCGGCGAGCGCCGCGATCGGCGCCGCGCACCCCCCGCCCAGTCCATCCAGAAAGGCGCGTTCGGCATCGGTCGCGACGTGCACGGCCAGATCGTCGAGCGACGCCAGCACGTTCCGCGTCGTCTCGTCATCGGCTCGGCACTGCACCGCAAGCGCGCCCTGCCCGGGGGCCGGGAGCATCGTGTCGAACGGGAGGTACTCGGCGATCGCGTCGCCGAGTCCGAGCCGTAATACGCCCGCGGCCGCGATCACGACCGCGTCGTACGCGCCGAGGCGCACCTTCCGCACTCGCGTGTCCACGTTCCCGCGCAGCGGCAGGAGCGTGAGATCGGGACGCACGGCGCGCAGCTGGGCCGCGCGGCGCGTGCTCGACGTGCCGACCTGCGCCCCGGGCGGCAGCGACGTGAGCGTCGTGCCCTGCCGCGCGATCAGCACGTCGCGCGGATCCGTGCGGAAGAAGACGGCGGGGACCACGAGATCGTCCGCCGTCTCCGTCGGCAGATCCTTGAGCGAATGCACGGCGAAGTCGATCGTGCCCGCGCGGAGCGCCGCCTCGAGCGCCTCGGTGAAGACGCCCTTGCCCCCGATCTCGGGGAGTGGGCGCACCTGATCCCGGTCGCCCTCGGTGGAGACGAGCACCTCTTC
>DATFMZ010000148.1:0-25235 GCA_035266665.1 Gemmatimonadales bacterium
GAGAACTACCACGTGACGCCGGGGACGGTGCACCAGATGGAGGCCGTGACGCCGGCGGACCTGCTCGAGGCCTCGACGCCCGAGCTCGACGACGTCGTCCGCATTCAGGATCGTTATGGGAGGGCTTAGGTGAAGGTCGTCATTCCGCTGGCCGGCAAGGGTACGCGACTGCTGCCGCTCACGCGGCACGTCCCGAAGCCCCTCGTGCACGTCGCGGGGCGTCCCGTGATGGACTACGTGATGGATACGCTCGACGGCCTCGACATCGAGGAGTTGATCTTCATCACGGGACATCTCAAGGAGGCGGTGGAAGCACACGTCCGCGCCAATTATCGCCAACCCGCCCGGTTCATCGAACAGAAGGTGCAGGACGGCACCGCCGGTGCCGTGGCGCTCGCGCGCCCGCACGTGCAGGGACCCGTGCTCATCATCTTCGTCGATACGCTCTTCGACGCCGATCTTTCGGTTATTCGACGCGACGATGCCGATGGCATCATCTGGGCGAAGGAGGTGGAAGACTACCAGCGCTTTGGAGTCGTGGTCACGGATGCGCAAGGCTACATGACGCAGATCGTCGAGAAGCCGTCGGAGCCCATTTCCCAACTCGCGAACATCGGCCTCTACTACATTCGCGATTCACAGACCCTCTTCGAGGGCATCGAGTGGACGATGGCGCGCCCACAACAGAAGGGCGAGTGGTTCCTGACCGACGCATTCCAGTACATGATCGACCACGGCCGAAAGATCCGTGCGGCGGAAGTGACCGGGTGGTACGACTGCGGGAAGGTCGAGACGCTGCTCGACACCAATCGCCATCTCCTCGAGCACGGGCGCGGACGCCTGCCTGCGCCGCGGCCCGACGTGACCGTCGTGGAGCCCGTCCGGGTGGAAGAAGGCGTTGAGCTCGTGGATTGCACCATCGGGCCGAACGTGACCCTCGAGCGTGGTGCCCGCGTGGTGGGAAGCACGGTGCGCGACACCATCGTGGGTGCGGGGGCGCGGATCGAGGGCTCCACCATCACCGGCAGCGTGGTCGGTGGTGGGGTCGAGGTGCGTGACGTGACCTGGGAGCGCATGGTGGCCGCCCCCGACGAGGCCGCCCCGGCGCGCTGACCGGGGCCGTTTCCCCGGCTTGACGGCCCCCGGCGGGCCCGGCAGACTTGGCGTATGCAGCAGGATGACCTGATCTACGATTGGAACGCGGGCGGCGACTTCGACTGGAGTGCCGCGCGCGTCGATCTCAACGACGAGACCCTGCGGGATGGCCTGCAGTCGCCGTCCGCCATCGATCCCCCCATCGAGGTGAAGCGGAAGTTTCTCCACCTCATGGCCGACCTGGGGATCGCGGCCGCCGACATCGGCTTGCCCGGTGCCGGGCCGCGCGTCGTCGAATCGGTGCGCGCGCTCGCCAAGGAAATCGCCGACCAGAAGCTCCCGATCGCCGCCAACTGCGCCGCACGCACGGTCGTCGCCGACGTCGAGCCGATCGTTCGTATCTCGCAGGAGGTCGGGATCCCGATCGAGGCGGCCACATTCATCGGCTCCTCCCCGATTCGCCAATTTGCGGAAGGGTGGACGATCGATCGCATCCTCAAGGCGAGCGAAGAGGCGGTGACGTACGCGGTGCGCGAGGGGCTGCCGGTGATGTACGTGACGGAAGACACGACACGCGCGCGGCCGGAGACGCTCGAGGCGCTCTACGGCAACGCGATCCGGTGGGGGGCACGCCGGATCTGTCTCGCGGACACGGTGGGCCACGCGACCCCCGACGGGGTGCGCCGCCTCGTGCGTTTCGTCCGCGAGAGGATCGTGGTGCCGTCCGGGGAGGACGTGAAGATCGACTGGCATGGCCATCGTGACCGGGGGATGGGCGTGATCAACTGCCTCGCCGCGATCGAATCCGGTGCGGATCGCGTGCATGCCACGGCGCTCGGCGTGGGCGAGCGCGTCGGGAACGCCGAGATGGATCTGCTGATCGTCAATCTCTATTTGCTCGGCGCGCATCGCTCGGACGTGTCGAAGCTCCGCGAGTACTGCGAGCTGGCCGCCGAGACGATCGGCGTGCCACTACCCGCCAACTATCCGGTCATGGGGAGCGACGCCTTTCGTACCGGAACGGGCGTGCACGCCGCGGCGATCATCAAGGCGCGCAAGAAGGGCAAGGCCTGGCTCGCGGACCGCGTCTACTCGAGCGTCCCCGCCGCGCCGTTCGGGGCGCGCCAGGTGATCGAGATCTCCCCGGTGTCGGGGCTCTCCAACGTGAAGTGTTGGCTCGAGGAGCACGGGTACGACCCCGAGGACGCGACGCTGGCCGATGCGCTTTTCCAGGCGGCGAAACGGGCGGACCGGGTGCTCGCCGAAGACGAGTGTCGCCGGATTCTCGGCGAGCTCGAGGGCGGGGCGGCGAGGGTGGGACTTGGGCCCCGGTAGCTTCGACGATCTGATCGCGTCGTACTTCGACCTGCGGTGGCATTTCGACCCGGTGGATGCCTCCGCCGCCGGACTCCCCGCCCACGACGGCCGTCTTGGCACCTTTACCGGCGAGAGCGTGAGGGCGCATCTCGCCGCGTTGCGATCCATCATGGGCGCCGTCGAAGAGGTCGCGCTCGACGACCTCGAGGATGAGATCGATCGGACCGCGCTCCTGAACGATCTGCGCGTTCGTGTCCACCGTCTCGAGGTCGAACTCCCGCACGAACGCGATCCCGGCTACTGGCTCGAGCACCTGTTCGACGGACTCTATCAACCCCTCGCGCTCCGCGATCGTGCGGTCGCCCATCGGGCGCGCGCGGCGACCGAGCGCTTGCGGGGCGTTCCCGCCTTCCTCGCCGACGCCACCGCGACGCTTCAGGAGTGCCCTCACGTGTTGGTCGCGCTCGCGCGGGGGATGGCGCGCGGCGGTGCCCGGTTGATCGACGAGCTCACGGCCGCCTTCCCCGACGCGGAGGACGGGGCCGACACCGAGGCGGCGGACGCGGCGCGAAGCGCGCTGGCGGAGTTCGTGCGGCATCTCGACGGCCCGCTCGCCCAAGACGCCGGCACGTCGTTCGCCATCGGCGAGGACGCCTTCAACTTCCGCCTCCATTTCGAGCATGCGCTGCCCAGCACGGCCGCCGAGCTGTGGCGCTACGGGCACCGTCTCGCGGACGAGGTCGAGGAACGCCTCGGGGCGCTCGCCGCCGAGATCCAGCCGGGTGCCCACTGGCACGAGGTGATGGAGGCGCTCCGGGACCGTCATCCGGCGGCCCATGAGCTCGTGGGGGCGTACGCCGCCGAGATGGAGCGGGCCAGGGCGTTCGTGGAAGCGCACGAGCTCGCCCCGGTCCCGCCGGGCGCGCTCGACGTCCTGGCGACGCCGCCGTTTCTGCGACCGACCGTGCCGTTCGCCGCCTACCAGCCGCCCGGTGCCTTCTCCACCGATCGTTCGGGCCGGTTCTTCGTCTCGCCGCCCGACGGCGATGGTGGGGACGCGCATGTCGCGGCCCTGCGCGATCACTGTAGCTACGAGATCCCGGCGACCGCGCTCCACGAGGGATTCCCCGGGCATCACCTGCAGTTCCTCAACGCGCACGCGTCGCCGCGACCACTGCGCAGGGTCCTCGCGACGCCGCTCACCGTCGAAGGATGGGCCCTCTACTGCGAGCAGATGATGGGCGAGGAAGGATTCTTCCGCTCGGTGGAAGAGCGGTTCTTCCAGCACGTGGCCCTGCTCTGGCGCGGGGTGCGGGTCATCGTGGACGTCGGCCTGCACACGCGGGGAATGACCTTCGAGGAAGCGGTGGCCCTGCTGGTGGACCGCGTGCGCTTCGAGCCGGAGCACGCGAAGGCCGAGGTGCAGCGCTATTGCGCGCGCCCCGCGTACCAGCTCGCGTACGCGGTCGGCTGGCGCGAGCTCACCGCCCTGCGGGAGGACTACCGGCGCGCGGTGGGCGAACGATACTCCCTGCGTGCCTTCCATGACGCCGTGCTCGCGTACGGAGGATTCCCGATCAGCCTGATGCGTTGGGGCCTCGGGCTCGATGCCTGAGGCACCGCGCCGGCGCCCCGCGCTTCCCGGCATCGTCAAGTCGCTCGGCCTCGTCTCGCTCCTGAACGACCTCGCGAGCGAGATGATGTACCCCCTCCTGCCGGCCCTCGTCGAAGGGCTCGGCGGCGGCGCGCTCGCGCTCGGGACGTTGGACGGCGTAGCGGAGGCGGTCTCCGCGCTCTTCAAGCTCGTCGCGGGGCGACTGGCCGATCGGCCCGGGTGGCGGCGGCCGCTCGTCGTGGTCGGCTACGCGATCGCGGCCGTCGCCCGCCCCCTGATGGGTGTGGCCGGCGTCGCCTGGCAGGTCATCGGGCTCCGAGCCGTGGATCGGGTGGGGAAAGGCGCGCGGACGCCGCCGCGCGACGCGGTGCTCGCCGACGCGACGGACCCGACCATTCGCGGTCGGGCCTTCGGGTTCCACCGCATGATGGATCACGCGGGCGCCATGCTGGGCCCGCTCGTGGCCTTCGCGCTGCTCGCCGGTCTCACCATGCGGCCGGCGGAGGTGATTCTCTGGAGCGCGGTTCCCGGCCTCGCCGCGGTGCTCGTCGTGAGCTACGCGATGCGACGGATTCGGCCGGGGAGCCCGCTCGCGGCAGAGCCGGCGGCTGAGGCGCCGTCGGAGGTCGCATCGACGGATGACTCCTCCCGTCCGATGCGTGCCGCCATCGTGCTGGTGGTACTCTTCGCCGCCGCGCGCCTCCCCGAGACCCTCATGCTGCTCCGGCTCCAGGGACTCGGCGTTCCCCTCACGCTGCTGCCGATCGTGTGGGCGCTCCTCCATGCCGTCCGCACCGGCGCGAGCTATCCGGGCGGATGGCTCAGCGATCGGGCGGGCCCGCTCGCCACCATGCTCATCGGGTGGGCGCTGTACGCCTGCGTTGCGGTGGGCCTTGCCATCGCCGCGGGGCCGTGGACCGCGGTGCTCTGGTTCATGCTCTTCGGGCTGGTCGCCGGCGCTACGGAATCGCCCGAGCGCGCGCTGATCGCCGCCTGGGGCCGGCGGCGGGAGCGAGGCACCAAGTTCGGGATCTATCACGCGAGCGTCGGGCTCGTCGCGCTTCCGGGCGGGATCGCGCTCGGTGCGCTCTATCAGTGGGTGGGTGCACCGGCCGCCTTCGGCGCGAGTGCCGGCGCGGCGGCGCTGCTCACGCTCGTCGGTCTCGCGCTTCGCCCCGTGGCCGGTCTGACCGCGCGCTGAGCCGTGGCCGTACGGGCGGGCGGCCGCGGTTGCCCGGCCGCTCCCCCGGCCGTACGTTCAACGTCCCTCGTTCACGGGAGCGTCGGATACCGTTCACGCCCCAGGAGCCCGAGTGGCTCGCCGGCCCTCGCCAGCCCCGGGAGTCGGGCGCGGCGCTGGCGCCCACGCCGCAAGCCGCGCCACAACGCACCGACACCGACAGCATGCGCGGCAACACCGCCATCATCACCGGCGGGGCCACCGGGATCGGGCGCGCCATCGGGCTGGAGTTCGCCCGTCGCGGGGTCAACGTCGCGTTCAACTACGTGGATCTGCCCGGACGCGACATCGGCGCCCAGGCGGTGCTGACCGAGACCGCGCTCCGCGCGTTCGGCGTCTCGGTCTACTCGACGCGGTGCGACGTCCGGGATGCCGACGCCGTCGAGCGGTTCGTGCGCGCGTCCAAAGCCGAGCTCGGGGGCGTGCAGTACCTCGTCAACAACGCGGGGGTCGCACGTGACGCCGCGCTCTGGCGGCTGACGTCCGAGGCGTGGCACGACATGCTCGAGACGAACGTCACCGGCGCGTTCCACTGCATCCAGGCCGTCGCGCGGCTCTTTCGCGCGCAGCACTACGGCAAGATCGTGAGCATCGCGTCGTACCAGGTCTTCAACCCGAGCTTCGGGGTGGCCGGCTATGCGGCCAGCAAGGCGGCGCTCGTGGGCCTCACCCGATCCGCCGCGGTCGAGCTGGGCGCCTCCAACGTCAACGTGAACGCGGTGGCCCCGGGCTTCGTGCGGACCGAGCTGCTCGACGCGCTCCCGCCGGACGTCGTCGAGCGGGCCAAGAAGGGCGCGCTCCTCGGCCGTCTCGCCGAGCCGGAGGACGTCGCCAACGTGGTCGTCTTTCTCTGCTCGGAGGAAGCCCGCCACGTCACCGGACAGGTTATCTTAGTGGACGGTGGACTGAGCGTGGTCTGAGTCGCGTCCCGACTCCCCCTCCAAGGCGCCCGCTCGGTCCGCGTCCCTCCGACGGCAGCAAAGGGAGTCTCTGTGAGCACATTCGTCGAACTCGAGACGACGCACGACGGCGCGGTCACGACGCTGACCCTCGATCACCCCCCCCTGAACGTGATGAACATCGAGATGATGGAGGCCATCAACGAGGACCTCCTCAGCATGCGCGAGAATCCGAACCTCAAGGTGCTCGTGCTGCGAGGCCGCGGCCGAGCGTTCAGCGCCGGGGTCGACGTCGCCGACCATACGCGGGACAAGGTCGCCCGCATGGTGCAGGTCTTCCATCGGATCTTCGAGACCATCCGACTGCTCGAGGTCATCTCGGTCGCCGCGGTGGACGGCCTCGCCGCGGGCGGCGGGTTCGAGCTCGCGCTCGGCTGTAACCTGGTGGTCGCGAGCGAGTCGGCGCGGTTCTCGCTCCCCGAAGTGCGGCTCGGGGTCTTTCCACCCGTCGCCTGCGTCGTGCTCCCTCGCGCGGCGCCTCGCCGCAAGGCGATGGAGTGGATCATTCTCGGTGAGGAGATTACCGCACGCGAGCTGCACAGCTATGGTCTCGTGAATCGCGTTTTCCCGGATGCCGAGTTCGAGGCGGGGCTGGGCGCGTTCATCGAGCGCGTCACCGTGAGCTCGCTGCCGGTGTTGCAGCTTGCCCGCCGCGCGCAGACCGAATCGTACTACTCGACCTACGAGGAAGCGCTCTACAAGGTCGAGAATCTCTATCTGCGCGAGCTGATGGCGCTCGCCGACCCGCACGAGGGCATTCAGGCGTTCATGGAGAAGCGAGCTCCAAAGTGGCGCAACGCCTGATCGCGCTGGTCGGGATGCTGGCGATCGCCACGGCCGGCTGCCGCAGCTCCCAGCCGGCCGTGCCCGTTCCCGCCCCCACCGCGCCGCTGCCCACGGCCGGACTCGCGGGCCAGAAGGTCACGGTCTATCCGTTGACGCTCCTGAGCGCGGACGAGGCTCTGGGGTGGGACGCCGCGCTCACGCCGCATACCGCGGCGCTCCACCGCGCCGACAGCATCATGGGCGCGCTCCTCACGGAACGCTCGCCCGAGGTCACGTGGGTCCTGCCGAACGCGTTGCGGCGTGCGGCGGCGCGCGCCCCCGGCCTCCTCACCGATCCCGACCACATGGCCACGGCGATCCTGCGCGCGCCCAACGTGCGCGCGATTCCCGATCCGCTGCGGAGCCAGATGCGCGATCTCACGGGCGTCGCCGGGGAGCGCTACGCGCTCGTGCCGACCGCGCTCGTCTTCGTGCCGGACTCGCTGGGCGGCGGTGAAGCGGAGCTCGATCTGGTGATCGTGGACGTACGGACGGGGACGCTCGGGTGGCGCACCATCGCCCGGGGCGACGGGACGACGCCGTGGAGCGCGCTCCGCGCGGCGTTCAAGAAGCTCACGCCCGGTCTGCCATGACCAGTCGGGTCACACTGATCCCCGGTGACGGGATCGGTCCGGAGATCACGGACGCCACGGTGCGGGTGCTCGATGCCGCCGGAGCGGCGATCGAATGGGACCGCCAACTCGGCGGCATGGCGGCGCTCGATGAGGCGGGCGATCCGCTGCCGGATGCCACGATCGAGAGCCTGCGCCGAACCGGCGTCGCACTCAAGGGACCGCTCACCACACCGGTCGGCAAGGGATTCCGGTCGGTGAACGTGGCACTCCGCCGCGAGTTCGACCTCTTCGCCAACGTGCGTCCCGCCAAGACGATCGTCCCGGGGGGCCGCTTCGAGGACGTGGACATCGTGCTCGTCCGGGAGAACACCGAAGGGCTCTACATCGGCGCCGAGATGTTCATCCCGGTGGCGGGCGATCCCAAGGCCATCGCCCAATCGACGGCGATCGTCACCCGCCGGGGATGCGAGCGGATCGCCCGGTTCGCGTTCGATTACGCGGTCATGCACGGCCGGAAGAAGGTCACCGTCGTGCACAAGGCGAACATCCTCAAGGCCGTGAGCGGCCTCTTCCTCGACGTGGCGCGGGAGGTGGCGCGCGAGTACGAGGGCTGCGTGGCCGTGGACGACGTGATCATCGATGCCTGCGCCATGAAACTCGTCCTCGATCCCACGCAGTTCGACGTGATGGTCACGACCAACATGTTCGGGGACATCCTGAGCGACGAGATCTCCGGACTCGTCGGCGGGCTCGGGCTCACGGCCGGGGCCAACATCGGAGCGTCCGCCGCGCTCTTCGAGGCCGTCCACGGATCGGCACCGGATATCGCGGGCAAGGGTGTCGCGAACCCGGCGGCGCTGCTCTTCGCCGCCGTCATGTTGCTCGAGCACGTCGGACAGGGAGAAGTGGCCGAGCGGGTGCGCGATGCCGTCGAGGATGCGCTGCGCGATCCGGAAGCGCGAACGCGCGATCTCGGTGGTCGGGCCGGAACACGGGAGTTTGCGGATGCCGTCCTTCGGCGTCTTGGCTGAACACGAGTGCCCACGCTGCCATCGCGAGGTGACGCTGCCGTTTGGCGACCTGTGCGATCAGTGCAAAGGGGAGCTCGATCGGCGCGCCCGGAGGATCGCGCGGTGGGTCGCGCTCGGCACCACGGTGCTCGTGGCGCTCTACGTGATGTGGCGGGTCCCGCCCGAGCCGACGCCGCGGCTGGTGAGCGCGGTCGCGATCGTCGTGTGGTACATGCTGAGTCGGCGCGTGGCGTTCCGCGTGGCGCGCGAGTGGCTGCAATGAGGAGGCCGTGGTGGCATTCAGTCTGATTCACGTCTCGGATCTGCACTTCGGCGGTGTGGCCGACATCGCGCAGATCGAGGCGTTCGAGGCGCTCGTGCCCGACCTCGAACCCGAGGCGATCGTCATCTCCGGCGACGTCTCCCAGCGCGCCCGCCACGGAGAGTTCCAGCGGGCGCGCGCGCTCGTACGCGAGCTCGGCCGCACGGCGCCGGTGTATCTCATTCCGGGCAACCACGACGTGCAATGGTGGTGGCGGCCGTTCATGCCGGCGTCACCGAGTCGCAAGTACGAAAAGTACCGGCGGTATTTCGGGGAGGAGCTCGTCCCCGTGCTCGAGCTCCCGCAGGCGCTGATCGTCGGCGTCCTGACGGCACACGGGGTCTCGTGGGGCTCGCTCACGCCCCGGCTCAAGGACATCGCGGTGAAGGGGCACCTCCCGAAGGCCGAGATCGACCGTGCACGGGATCGGTTTGCCTTGGCCTTGCCCGACCAGGTACGCATCCTCGTGGTGCATCACAACGTGATGCGGGGACAACTCTCGCACCGCATGGGGCTCGCCCGCTGGAAGACCGCACAGGAGCGCATCGCCGCCTCCGGAGCCGATTTGGTGCTGTGCGGACACGATCATCAGGAATCGATCGACACCCTCGGCGACACGGTCGTCGTCTGCGCGGGCACGCTTTCCACCCGCTCGCGCGGGCGCCGGGCGCCGGTCTTCAACCGCATCGTGATGGAAGATAACGCCATTCAGATCGTGCAATATCGATGGGATGCCGCGCTCAAGGTCTTCCGCCGCTCCGATCAGCATCAGCTCGTTCGGGCACGCCGTCCCCTTCCGCCCCCCGCTTCCGTCGCCGATGCCCCCTCGTCCGAGTCCGAGCACGGTTGAGGCGGTCGACGCCGATCGCGCGCTGCTGGCTCGGCGGCTCACGGAACTCGGTGTGCGCGGCGTGCGGGAGGTCGTCGTGCACGCCAATCGATCGGTGATGCTACGCCACGGGCGCGACGGCGTGCTCCGCATCCACCGTGGGTATGCCTACGCGCCGGACGCGGTGCTCGCCGCGGTGGTGGCATTCGTGCGGCCCCGCAGTCCACGCACCGAGCGGCGCACCGCCAAGCGGGCGTTGCTTGCCTTTCCCGTCCACGACTTCGTGCCGGCGGCACGGCGGCCGCGGTCCGCACCTCGACCGGGTGATGCGCCGACGCTCGAGCGGTTGCGCCTGATGCATCGGCGCCTGAACGTCCGATACTTCGGCGGGACACTCGGCACGATTCCCTTCCGGCTGTCGAGCCGGATGTCCACGCGGCTCGGCGACGTGCGGCTCGATCCCACGACGAGCGCCGCGGTGGAAATCGCCATCAGTCGGCACCACATTGCACGCGACGGCTGGGAGGCGGTGGAGCGGACCGTGCTCCACGAGCTCGTCCACCAATGGCAGGCCGAGCGTGGCCTGCCGGTCGATCATGGCCCGGCCTTCCGCCGAAAGGCGCGGGCGGTTGGGATCGCGCCTCGGGCGCGGGCGGAGCGCATGCCCGCCGCGCGACCGGCGCCTCACCTCACGACAGGATGATGGAGGAGTAATGCCGTTCCAGGGCATTGATTTCTATGACGTCGACAGCCTCCTCAGCGAGGAGGAGCGTGCGATTCGCGACACCGTGCGCCGGTGGGTAGACGACGAAGTGATGCCGGTCATCGCCGAGCACTACCTCGCGGGCACCTTCCCCGACCACCTGATTGCCCCCATGGGGGAGCTCGGACTCTTCGGCGCGAACCTGCCGGAGACCTACGGCTGCGCGGGGCTCAACAACGTGGCATACGGCCTCATCATGCAGGAGCTCGAGCGCGGGGACTCGGGGATCCGTTCGTTTGCATCCGTCCAGGGGGCGCTCGTGATGTATCCGATCTTCGCCTTCGGGAGCGAGGAGCAGCGGAAGGAATGGCTGCCGAAGCTCGCGACGGGGGAGGAAGTCGGATGCTTCGGATTGACCGAGCCCGATTTCGGCTCCAATCCCGGGGGCTTGATCACCACCGCCCGCGAGACGAAAGACGGTTGGATCCTGAACGGCGCGAAGATGTGGATCACGAACGGCTCGCACGCGCACGTGGCGATCATCTGGGCGAAGACCGGTGAGTTGGACGATCCATCCTCGATCCGCGGCTTCATCGTGCGCACGGCGAGCAAGGGCTTCACCGCGAAGGATCAGAAGGGCAAGCTGAGTCTGCGCGCGAGCGACACGAGCGAGCTGGTGCTCGAGGACGTCGAGGTGCCGAAGGACGCGATCCTGCCCAAGAGCGGCGGCCTCAAGAGCCCGCTCATGTGTCTCACGCAGGCGCGCTACGGCATCGCGTGGGGCGCGATCGGCGCGGCGATGGCGTGCTTCGACGAGGCGGTGAGCTACAGCAAGAATCGTGTGATGTTCGACCGACCCATCGGGCAGTTTCAGCTGCAGCAGGCACGCCTCGCCGAGATGCTCACGGAAATCACGAAGGCGCAACTCCTCTGCGTGCAGCTCGGGCGGCTCAAGGACGCGGAGACGATGACCCCGCAGCAGGTATCCCTGGCGAAGCGCAACAACGTCGACATGGCGACGGAGTGCGCGCGCGAGACACGGCGATTGCTGGGGGCGAACGGCATTCTCGCGGAGTACCAGGCGATGCGTCATCTCGCCAATCTCGAGAGCGTCTACACCTACGAGGGAACGCACGACGTGCACACGCTCGTACTGGGCCAGGCCGTGACGGGGTTGAACGCGTTCGGCGGGTGAGCTCCGCGTCACGCGGGGCGGTTGGATGAGACGGAAGGGGCGCGCAAGCGCCCCTTCGTGCGTCTGGGGCGTCAAGGGTCGCTGGACGTCCCGCGCGCGTGTGTGCATCTTCGCGCGATCCTATGATCTGAGGAGCAGAGTCTGTCGACGGCTGCGGAGGACATGATGCGGACGCTCGACCAGGCCTTCACCGGACGCGCCTGGCACGGGCCCACGCTCATGGGGACGTTGCGTGGTATGACGGTGCGGCAGGCGCTCTGGCGCCCCGCGCCCGGACGCAACACGGTCTGGCAATTGGTGCTTCACACGGCGTATTGGAAGGATCGCGTGCGCGCGCGGCTGGCGGGCGAGCGCGGGAGCCGGTTCCCGCGCGGCCCGGCGAACTTCCCCGCCGTCCCCGAGCCGGCGGATCAGCGGGCGCTCGCCGGCGATCTGGAGCTGCTGCAGGAGTGTCACCGTCGGCTGCGTGAGGTGGTGGCGGCGCTCCCTGCCCGGCGGCTCGATACGCGCGTCGGCCGGAGCCGCTGGACGCACCGCGAGACGATCATCGGCATCGCGTCGCACGATCTCTACCACGCCGGCCAGATTCAGTTGATTCGACGCCTGTACGCGAGCCGACGCTGACCGCCGGTCACCGTCCGTGCCGTTACAGCGTCGCGCGTGCGCGGTCGGTGGCGGCCAGGGTGAGCCAGATGCCGGCGGTCCCGCACACGATCATGATGATTCTGGAGAGCGGCTGGCCGAGGAGCTGGTAGCCGATGCCGAACGTGAGACCGAAGACGGCGGCGTTGCCCGCGAACCACGCGTCGGCCAGCCAGCGCATCTTGCCGCGCGACGCGCGTCCCGCGGAGTCCCGCCACCATCCCGGAGGGCCGACCTTGTCAACGAACTTCCCGAGATGTTCGCGTGGCACGGCGGGGGTGACGAACGTCGCGATGAGTGACGACACCACCCCGCCCGCGGCGACGACCGCGAAATACTGTGCCCACCACTGTACGCCGACGTAGATCAGGACGATCTGGATCGGCAGCCAGGCCGACCCTCCCTTCGGCACGAAGGCGAGGATGTACCGCGCGTTGTGGATGATGCCCCAATCGAGGGTGCTGAACTCCCGTACGACTACGGCGTGATCCGCTCGGCCTCACCGAGGAATCGGCGGGCCCAGTGGTGCACGTCGTACTCGATCACGCGCCGGCGCAGCCGGCGCATCCGGGCGGTGCGCTCCGCATCAGGCATCTTAATTGCCTCGTCGAGCGCCCGGTCCATCCCATCCGGGCTGTACGGATTCGTGAGAATGACGCCGTCGAGCTCGGCCGCCGCCCCGGCGAACTCCGAGAGGATGACGACGCCCGTCTCATCCGTGCGCGTCGCGATGTACTCCTTCACGACGAGGTTCAGCCCGTCACGCAGTGGCGTCACCCACATCACGTCCGCCGCCTCGTAGAAGGCAACCAGCTCCTCGGCGGGAAACGAGTTGTAGAAATGGTGCACCGGCTGCCACTCGACGGTGCCGAAGCGCCCGTTGATGCGGCCGACGGCTTCCTCGGTGAAGCGGCGCATCTCCTGGAATTCGTCCATGCCCGTCCGCGTCGGCACCGCGATCTGAATGAACGAGATCTTGCCGCGCCATTCGGGATGGTTCTCGAGCCGGCGCTCGAAGCACTCCAGCCGCTCGATCAGCCCCTTCACGTAATCGAGCCGCTCCGCGCTCAGGACGACCACCTCGGCGGCCGTGCGCTGGCGGATGGCGGCACTGAGCTCCGCCGTCTCGGGCGCCTGCGCCAGGCCGACGAACCGCTCGACGTCGATCCCCACCGGATACGCGCCGAGCTTCACGCGTCGGTCGCCATAGCGGAGGGTCGAGGGGTAGCGGGAGACCGCCACCGCCGGGCCGCTCGCGATCAGATCGGTAGAGACCACGTCGCACGGTTCCGCCCCCATGAATCGCTCCGCCGTATTCGCGAAGTTCAACACATACGACGGCACGTGGAACCCGATCAGGTCGAGGTGCAGGAGCCCATCCAGGAGCTGCTCCCGCCACGGAATGATCCCGAAGATGTCCGGCGGCGGAAATGCCGTGTGCAGGAAGAGCGCGATCCGGAGGTCGGGCCGCCGCTCCTTGAGGAGGCGCGGCACGAGCATCAGATGGAAATCGTTCACCCAGATCAGCGCGCCCTCGTCCGCTTCCTCGCACGCCGCCTGCGCGAAGGTCTCGTTCACGCGGCGATAGGTGTCCCACGCTTCCTCGGTGAACCGTGCGCGGTCCAGCATCGAGAAGAGCACCGGCCAGATGGCGGTCGAGGTGAAGTCGTAGTAAAAGCGGCGGGCTTCGGCTTCGCGCAGGGGAATCCGGCGAACGGCATATCCGGGTCGGTCATCGAGGTCCGGCGTGGTGATGCGCAACGGGAAGTCCGCTCCGTCGGCGCCGGATTCTTTCCAGGCGATCCACGTCCCATGCTGCTCGCGGAGCACCGCATCCAGGGTCGTGAAGACGCCGTTCGTCTTGCGGCGCAGCTCCGTCCCCTCGGGAGTCGTGATCTCCGCGTACGGCTCACGGTGGGCGAGGACGACGAAGCGGCTACCCATCATCCGCTCCCGGGACCAGGCCGAAGTGCGCGAGCCCTTCCAGAATGCCGTCGGCGCCCGGCGCCGTCGCGGCAAAGACGTGAGGGTGGTCCCCGACGCGCTTCCGCAACGCCGGCTCCGCGTTTGCCACGAGAATTCCCTTGAGCCCGGTCTCGAAGAGGGCGAGGTCGTTGAGCGAGTCGCCGGCGACGACCGCTTCACCGTGCGCGATGCGCAGCCAATCGAGCACCGACAACAGCGTGGTGCCCTTGTTCACGCCGCCGGGCAACACGTCGACGTAGCGCTCGGCCGATCCGACGAGATGCACGTCGATGCCCCGCAGTCGCTCGGCGACGCGTTCGAGCGCGAGCGCGAGCGGACCATCGATGAGATCGTATGAAACCCGCCGCGGCGCGTCGAAGTCCTGTTCCGTGATGCCCGCGACTCCGGCCAGCCGGCTCCGTACCAGGTCCGCTCCCGGCCAGCGCGCCGCGATGCCCGCCTCGATCTCGGCGACCGCCTCGCCCGACGCGCCGTCGATCACCGACGTACCCACGTCCGTGATCGCGATGTGCGGTGTCGGCAGATTCGCCTCGTGGGCGAGGGCGCGCCAGCTGGCGGTGCTGCGGCCCGTCACGTAGATCAGCCGCGCGCCTCGTCGCGCACGGATCGCGCGCGCCACCGTCTCCCGCGCGGCAATGCTGCCGCCGGCGAAGGTGCCATCGAGGTCGGTCGCCAAAGTGAAGGCGGACAGCGCTGGGGGCGCCTCAGTCGGGGACATCGCGTCTCGGGGGTTGAATCGGCGAATACAATCGGCGGGCTGCGGTGCAGCCATACCAAGCGGATCGCACGTTCTCAGCAATGCAACCTACCCATCCCGACCCCTCGGGGCAACCGAACGGCGACGTGCGAACGATGGCGCAACCTCACATATTGCAAGGAGTTTGCGCGTCCCTGTCGGCCCCTACCGAGGACGAAGATGACGCCCAAGGAACATCACGATCGGGTTTCCCGAAAGATCGGCCTCTCGCCTGGGAGTCTCGTCCACATCGGCGAGCACCGAACCGACCCCGTTACCGTCCGGCGGATGCGGTACGACGCCGAGACGATCGACGAGGGAACGGTCGAGAATCTCGCGACGCTCGCCGCGCCGAGCGCGGGCGACGGGGTCACCTGGATCGACGTGAGTGGCGTGCACGACGTGACCGTCGTCGAGCGGATCGGCGCCCGATTCGGGCTGCACCCGCTGCTGCTCGAGGACATCGTCAACACCAATCAGCGGCCGAAGTCGGAGGATTACGGCGACCGGCTCTACGTGGTCGTGCAGATGATCCATCACGACGACGCATCCGGGGAGCTCCAAGTCGAGCAGGTGAGCGTCGTGTTGGGTTCGAACTTCGTCCTCACCTTCCAGGAGAAACCGGGGGACGTGCTCGATCCCGTGCGGGAGCGGCTCCGCGGAGCCAAGGGCCGCATTCGGGGCGCCGGTGCGGATTATCTCGCCTACGCGATCCTCGACACGATCATCGACCACTACTTCACGATCCTCGAGGAGGTCGGCGACAGCATCGAGGAGATCGAGGACGTGCTGCTCGACGAGCCCACGAGCGAGTCGCTGCAGCAGATCTATGCGATCAAGCGGACGCTCGCGAGCTTCCGGCGCGGCGTGTGGCCGCTCAGGGAAGCGATCGGCGGCATGCAACGGATCGAGTCGGCGCTCATACAGCGCACGACCCTTCCCTATCTGCGCGACGTCCAGGACCACACGATGCAGGTGCTCGACGCCATCGAGACCTTCCGCGATATGATCTCGGGCATGCTCGATCTCTACATGTCGAGCGTGAGCAACCGCATGAACGAGGTCATGAAGGTGCTGACGGTCATCGCCACCATCTTCATCCCCCTCACGTTCATCGTCGGCGTCTACGGGATGAACTTCGAGTGGATGCCCGAATTGCACTGGCATTGGGGCTACCCGCTCGTGTGGCTCGTCATGCTCGGTGTGGGCGTGGGACTCGTGATAGCGTTCCGGCGAAAGGGCTGGGTGTAGCGTTGCCACGTCCCGGCACGCCGAGTAGTTTCCGGCGTCATCTGTCGCCCATTTTAACGATGCCCTCAAGCTTATAGAAATCATGAGGTTACAGTGAAGATCGCTGTGTGCGTGAAGCGCGTTCCGGATACGGAGACACGCGTCAAAATCGCCGCCGACGGGAAGTCGATCGACGAGGGCGGCGTCAAGTTCGTGCTCAATACCTACGACGAGTTCGCCGTCGAAGAGGCGCTCAAGTTGAAGGAGCAGGCCGGGAGCGGTGAGGTCGCCGTCTTCGCGCTCGGCGGCGACGCCGCGCAGGAGACGATCCGCACCGCGCTCGCGATGGGCGCCGACCGCGGCGTGCTGCTCAAGGTCGATGCGCCGCCCGCCGATCCCTTCGTCGCGGCGCAAGCGCTCGCGGCCGAGCTCAAGGACGGCGGCTTCGATCTCATCCTGTGTGGCAAGCTGGCGATCGACGACTACGCGCACGCCGTCGGCACGATGATCGGCGAGCTGCTCGGGATCGCCTCGGCGAGCGCGGTCTCGAAGCTCACGATCGCGGACGGCAAAGGCACCGCCGAGCGCGAGGTCGAGGGCGGCATGGAAGTGATCGAGTTCTCCCTGCCGGCCGTCGTGACGGCGGAGAAGGGATTGAACGAGCCGCGCTACCCGGCGCTGAAGGGCATCATGATGGCCAAGAAGAAGCCGCTCGAGGTAAAGCCGATTACGCTCGGCGCGGGCGGGATCGAGCTCGTCGCGCTGACGCTCCCGCCGGAGCGCCAGGAAGGCCGAATCCTCGGAGAGGGCCCGGACGCCGTGCCCGCGCTGATCGAGGCCCTCCGTACGGAAGCGAAGGTGCTCTGATGGCCAACGTTCTGGCAGTACTCGAACAGCGGGACGGCTCCGTCCGGCGCGTCTCGCACGAGGCGCTCACGGCCGGCCGTGCGCTGGCCGACGCCCTCGGCGGCGAGCTGCATGCGGTGCTGGTCGGCCCCTCCGGTATCTCGGCGGACGGGCTTGGCGCGTGGGGGGCCGACAAGGTCTTCGTCGCGGCAGGCGACACCGTCGCGCAGTATCAACCCGCGCCGTACGCCGCCGCCGCGGTCGCGCGGGCCCAGGCGGGCGACTACGCGGCCGTGCTCCTCGGCGCCACGGCGCTCGGCAAGGATCTCGGGCCGCGCATCGCGGCTCGGCTCGCCGCTCCGATCCTGAGTGACGTGACGGCGATCGCGCACGATGGCGGTATCGTCGTGCACCGGCCGGTCTACGCGGGCAAGGCGATCCAGCAGCTCAAGGTGACGGGCAAGACCTGCGTCATCACGATTCGGCCGAACAACTTCACGCCCGCCGAGAACGCCCACGCCGGGGCCGTAGAAACGGTGCCCGTGCCCGATGAAGCGCCGCGGGCCCGTACGGTTGCCGTGAAGGAATCCGACGGCGCGGCCCTCGACGTGGCCGAGGCGCCGATCGTGATCAGCGGCGGCCGCGGGCTCAAGGAGCCAGAACACTTCAAGCTGATCGAGGACCTCGCCGCCGCGTTCGGGAACGCCGCCGTCGGTGCGTCGCGCGCCGTGGTGGATGCCGGGTGGCGCCCACACGCGGAGCAGGTGGGACAGACCGGCAAGACGGTGAGCCCCAATCTGTACTTCGCCATCGGCATCTCCGGCGCGATTCAGCACCTGGCGGGCATGCGGACGGCCAAGGTGATCGTGGCGATCAACAAGGACAAGGACGCGCCGATCTTCAAGGTCGCGGACTACGGCATCGTCGGCGATCTCTTCGAGGTGATGCCGCCGCTCATCGACGCGGTGAAGAACGCCCGCGGAAACTGAGGAGCGCATGGCCCAGCGTGCCGTGATTCCCGCGAGCGTGCAGCCGCCGCTCCCGACCGATCGTCTCCTGCGCGCGGAAGCACCCGACGCCGAAGCGATCGAGATGGACGTGCTCTTCGTCGGCGGAGGCCCCGCCGGGCTTGCCGGCGCCATCGAGCTGGCACGCCTCGTCAAGCAAGACGGCGAGGCGGGCGGCTCGCTCGGCGACATCCAGATCGGCGTGCTCGAGAAGGCGGGGACGCTCGGCGAGCACAATCTCTCGGGCGCCGTCGTCAATCCGCGCGCCCTGCGCGAGCTCTTTCCCGATCTCGAGGACGAGGACTTCCCGTTCCGCGGTCCCGTGACGGGAGAAGCGGTCTATTTCCTCACGGCATCGGGCGCGCGGCGGCTGCCCACGCCGCCCACGATGAAGAACCACGGCAATTTCGTCGCCTCGCTCTCCGAGATCGTTCGCTGGCTCGGTGAGAAGGCCGAAACGCTCGGGGTGAACGTCTTCGCGGGCTTCCCGGCCGCGGCGCTGCTCACCGAGGATCGGCGCGTGCTCGGCGTGCGCACCGAGCCCACGGGACTCGGCCGCGACGGCACGCCCCAGGCGAACTACATGCCGGCGGCCGACATCACTGCCAAGGTCACGGCGCTCGCCGAGGGCACCCGGGGCGCGCTCGCGCAGGCCTACTACGCCTGGCAGGGGATCGCGTCGGCCAATCCGCAGATCTTCGCGCTCGGTGTGAAGGAGCTGTGGGAGACCAAGCGCCCCCTCGACCACGTCGTCCACACCATGGGCTGGCCGCTTCCGTCGGATGCCTTCGGCGGGAGCTTCATGTATCCGATGGGGGCGAATCAGGTCGCCGTCGGGCTCGTGGTCGGGCTCGACTACCGCGAGGCCTCGCTCGACGTGCACGAGCTGCTGCAGCGGATGAAGCTGCATCCCCTCTTCCGCACACAGCTCGAAGACGGCGAGCTCGTGGAGTGGGGCGCCAAGACGATTCCCGAGGGCGGGTATTACGCGCTGCCGGAGCGGCGCCACGGCGACGGTGTCGTCATTCTCGGTGATGCGGCGGGGTTCGTGGACGTGCCGTCACTCAAGGGCATCCACTACGCGATGCAGTCGGGGATCTACGCGGCGCGCGCGATCTTCCAGGCCCTCAAGGCGGGAGACACCTCAGCTGCGGCGCTCGCCGAGTACGACCGGTTGATGAACGCGTCGTACGTGTTGCAGGATCTTCGTCGCACCCGGAACATGCGGCTCGCCTTCAAGGATGGCTTCTACAAAGGTGCCATGAAGGCGGGGCTCATGACGCTCAGTGGCGGTGCGTTCCCCGGCGGCCGCATCGCGATGGAGCCGGATGCGGCGGCACCCAAGCGGGTCGGGCCGGCGACGCCGTTCACGCCAGACGGCAAGCTCACGATCGGCAAGCTCGATGCGGTCTTCAAGTCGGGCAACACCACGCGCGACGACATTCCGTCACATCTCATCGTCCCACCCGACGTCTCCGAGGAGATGGCCGAGCTCTACGCGCACATGTGTCCCGCGGGCGTCTATGAGTGGGTGGATGGCGAGCTCAGAGTGAACGCGCCGAACTGCGTGGACTGCAAGGCGACCGACGTGCTCGGCCCCCGGTGGACGCCGCGCGAGGGCGGGAGCGGCCCCGCCTATAAGGCGATGTAGCACGTATTTCCTAGGGCGCTTCCTCCCAATCCGGCGACTCCACGTGCACCGGATCATCGAGCAGAATCGCGCGTAGGGTATCCCCCACCCGTACCTCCCGCCGGTCCACGGGCACGACGAGCAGCGCGTTGGCCCGTGCCATCGACGTGAGGATTCCCGAGCCCTGCGCGCCCGTGAGGCGCGCCACGAGTCGGTCTCCCTCCTCCGATACCACGGCCCGCTGGAAGTGCGTGAGCGGCGGGCCGAGCGACATCGCGTCCGCGCTCACGACGCGTCGGGTGCGCCGGAACGGACGCCGGTGTCCCCGCATGCGGCGGATCGCTGCCCGCGCGAAGAGCTCGAAGGTCACCATCGTGCTCACGGGATTGCCGGGCAGGCCGAGCCACGTCCTGCCGAACAGGGTGCCGAAACCCACGGGCGCTCCCGGCCGCATCCGGATCCGCCAGAAGGCGAGTGTGCCGCCGAGCGATTCGAGCACCGTGCGCAGATGGTCGTGCTCGCCGACGCTGATCCCCGCGCTCGTGACCAGCAGGTCGGCGTCGCGCGCCCCCTCGAGTCGCCGCGCGATATCGGCGGGATCGTCGCGCGCGATCCCGAGATTCCGCGGTACCGCGCCCGCCCGCCGGATCATCGCGTCGATCGTGTAGGAATTGGACGACGCGATCTTCCGGCCGGCGAGAATCGCGTCGCGCTCGTCGAGGTCGGCAATCTCATCGCCGGAGCCCATGTACGCCACCACCGGCGTCCGATGCACGTCGACTTCGGCCTGCGCGATCGAGGCGAGCACGCCGATCTGCGCGGGTCCCAATGCGGTTCCGGCCTCGAGCACCACGCTCCCGCGACGGATGTCCTCGCCGCGATGACGCACGTTCCGCCCCGCGTCACGGGGGTCGTCGATGCGCATGCCGGCGGCCGTCGCCGTGGTGTCCTCCTGGCGGATCACGGTGTCCGCGCCGTCGGGGAGCGGCGCGCCGGTGAAGATCCGCGCGCACTCGCCGGGGGCGAGATGGTGTGTGGGAAACGTGCCGGCCGGGATCGACTCCACCACACTGAGCTCCACGCCGGCGCCGACGTCCGCCGCGCGCACGGCGTAGCCGTCCATCGCCGAGTTGTCCCACGCGGGGAGATCGATGGGGCTCTCGACGTCGCGCGCGAGCACGCGGTCGAGCACCGCGCCGAGCGGGAGGCGCTCTGTGGGGAGCGGCCGGATCGCGGCGAGCACCGTCCGGGCGGCGTCCGACGGCGTGCGCATCAGCCGTCGAGCGGGAGCGCCCGCGCCCACGCGAGGCGCGTGAGGTTGTGGAGCCAGCTCGTGTCGTTGAACGTGAAGCGGGGACAGGCTGTCCGGAGGGTCGGGTCGTCCGTCACGATGGCGACCCAATCCGACGCGTCGGCGCGCTCGGGGTCGAAGAGCGGCGGCTCCGCGAGCCCGCGCCGGTGCACTTCGATCTTCGGCAGACGGTACCGCGAAAATCCCTCGACCACCACGATCTCCGTATCGCCGAGATAGGCGCGGGTCAGCGTCTCCGGATCCGTCTCTTCCGTGGTACGCTCGAAGAGCACGCGCTCGCCGGGCGACTCGATCAGCACCTTGGCCGCCCCCCCTTCGTGATAGTGGCGCCAGGTGTCCTTGCCCTCGCGATCGGCGACGACAGTGTGGTGGCCGTGCTTCAGGGTCGCGACCCGGTGGCCGCGGCGGATGAGCTGCTGGGCCAGCGCGACGATCAGCGTGGTCTTGCCGGCGTTCTTGCGTCCGATCACGGAGATCATCCGTGGTCCCGCCACATCCCCTCCGCCCGCGAAAGATCTTCCGCGGAATTGACGTTGAAGAAGAGATAGTCCGGCGCGCCGAACCGGCGGACCGCGTTCGACCGCAGCGTTCCCACCCGCACGTGGTCGTGAAACGCGATGGCGCGGTAGTCCTCCCGCGCGAGCGCGTCGCGGATGGCCCGAGCGCAGGGGGGGCCGTAGACCCCGCACAACGGCTCGATCCCTCGGCGCCCGCCGCTTTCCGGAAGATACGCGTCGTACGGGTCAGCGCCGTGAACGAGCGCCTCGAGCAACGCCGCCGGCACGAACGGCATGTCCCACGCGAGTACCAGGACCGGGCCGGGTGCCGCCGTCACCGCCGTATAGATGCCGCCGAGCACTCCGGTGCCCGGCAGAGCGTCGGGAACGACCTCGAGATCGTCCCGCCACGTACGCGCGGCGTCGGCGTTGGCGATCAGCAGCGGCAACTGCCCCGTGGCGGAGCGAATGGTCTCCACGACCCGATCGAGGATGCGCGTTCCGCCGACCCGCTCGAGGCCTTTGGCTCCGCCGGCGAAGCGGCTGGCCGTTCCGCCCGCGAGCACGGCCGAGCGCACGCTCAGTAGCGGCGCCGGTGTTGCTGTGCGAGGACGATGTCGAGGCCCACGGTCAGCGCGGGCCGATGGACCCACCGCAACATCTTCGGGGCGATCTGCGTGATGGCGTCCGCCGGTCCCGACGGGACCTGGATCGGCATCACGTCGTCCCGCAGCTCGAGGTGCATCTGGTAACCCGGGAAGAGCGGTACCATGACGCCGACCGCGCCTGTGAACTCGGCCGCGACTCCCTGGCGGTTGGGGTCCGCAATGATGGTCCGCTCGAAGGTCTGGCCCTGACCCGGATCGAAGAAATCGCTCACGACCTCGACGGTGCTGTTGTCACGCGTGGCGAGCCCCAGCCCGACCGTCGCGTACGGACTCACGGGCCCCCGCGGCAGGAAGCGATAAAAGCCGGAGAGGTTGAAACTGATCACGGTCGCGGCCGTGGAATGCCCGTTCAGGTAGTCGCACATCTGGCTGGTCGCGTCGCGGCCGGGATCGGGGTTCAGGAAGATCGGTGTGCAGTGGTCTTCGTTCGTAGTCCCGGTGAAGCGGATATCCATGCCAATCCCGAGGTGGCCCGAAGGATAGTACGCCGCGCTGCCGCCGAGCGTGACCGCGCTGCCGTGGCGGCGCGACAGCATCAGGGTGTCGTAGACTGGCGGGGTCGAGTAGACGACGTGTAATGGTTGGCGATTGATGGTCCACACGTCCCCGCCGATGGAGACGCCGCCGTTGATCGACAGGAAGAGATGCGGCTCCGCACCCTGCTGCGCGATGGCGGCCGCGGGTGTGCACGCGAGCAACGCGGCGAGGAGAGCGAGACGTCTGGTCACGAAGGGCTCCTTGGTGCGTCGACGATCAGGCGTCGCCGAAATAATCCGCATACAAGTGCGGGGCCTCCTGGACCCGCACCCGAGCGAGTCGTACACCGGCGGGGAGGCGGGGGGCGAGACGGCTCCAGATGTACTCCGCAATCGCCTCGGCCGTCGGGATCGTCCGCCCGAATGCGAATTCCGGAATGTCATGGTTCAGGTGTCGGTGATCGAAGCGGTCGTGGATCTCGGTCCGCAGCAGGCGATCGAATGCCGCGAGATCGACCAGCATGCCCGTCTCCCGGTCGATCGGTCCGGAGACGGTGACGTGGCACTCGTACGAGTGCCCGTGGCCATGCTCGCGCGCACACGCGCCGAACACCTCCGCGTTCCGCTCCGCCGACCACTCCGGCCGATAGTAGCGGTGTGCCGCGCTGAACGGGATGACCCTCGTGAGCTGTGCCATGGACATGCTGAAAAATCTATCCCGCGATCAGTAGACCCGCACGGCCGTCGCCTTGACCGAGAGCACGACCGGTGCTCCGATCCCGATCCCGAGCTCCGCGAGCGCCGCCGGGGTGATCCGCGCCGTGAGGGTGAGCCCCGCGTCCACCGTGACCGTGATCCCGCCGCGCCCATCCTCGGCCAGCCGCGTGACGCGCCCGCGGAACGTGTTCCGTACGCTCGAGTGCAGGGGCGCGGCGCTGACGATGAGGTCGTCCGGCGCGATGGCGATCGTCGCGGGGCCGGTCTTGTCGGTCACGATGTGGAAGGTGAGCGGTCCCACGCGGACCTCGCGTGCCCCGCTGCCGGGCGGAAGGTCCGTCCGGAAGAGGTTCTCCGGCGTGATCGTCCCGATGTGCCCCCCGGCGAGCGCCACCACCCGTGCCGACCACCGGTAGGCATCCTCGAGTTGGTGCGATGAGAAACAGATCGCCGCGCCCCGCGCCCGTTCGGCCTCGAGGGCGAGGTAGATCTGGTTCGCCGCCGGCCGATCCGCCGCGCTCGCCGGCTCGTCGAGCAGCAGCACGTCCGGCCGGAGCGCCAGCGCGCGGGCCACGGCAACCCGCTGCGTCTCGCCGCCACTCAGCGCCCGCGCGTCCCGCTCCACAAGCTCGCCCGCCCCGACGCGCGCGAGGGCTTCCTCGGCAGCCGTCCGCGCGGCGGCCCCATGCACTCCGTGGAGCCGGAGGCCATACGCGAAATTCTCCCGGACGGTTCCGGCAAAGAGAAACGGCGCCTGCTCCACCAGCGTCACGACGCGACGGGCCGCCCGCCGTTCGCGCCGCGTGCGGACGGGGGTCCCCCGCAGCGTCAGCTCGCCGCGCCGCGGCGTCTCGAGGAACGCGAGCAACCGGAGCAGCGTGCTCTTGCCCGACCCGTTGGGACCGACGAGCCCGGTGATCTCGCCGGCGGCGAGCGTGAAGGCGTCCACCGCGACGACGGTCTTGCCGCCGTAGGCATGGTGGAGCTCACGCGCCGCGAGCATCGGCCCGTCCCTGGAGGAGCTGGAGGAGGACGTTCACGGTGATCGCGAGCGCGAGGAGCACCATCCCGAGCGCCATGGCGAGCCCAAAGTCACCCTGCGAGGTGGCCAAGGCGACAGCGGTCGTGAGCGTCCGCGTCTGATGGCGGATGTTGCCACCCACGATCATCGCGGCGCCGACTTCGGCGAGCACGCGGCCGAACGCCACGACGACACCCGAGAGCAGTGCGAACCGTGCCTCGCGTGCGACCGCCCAGTAGGTCCGGAGCGGCCCCGCGCCCAGCGTGAGTGCCGTGCGGCGCACGCGCGGGTCCACCGACTGGACCGCCGCCGCCGTGAGTGCGGCGGCGATGGGCACCGCGAGGACCACCTCCGCGAGCACGATCGCGATCCACGTGTAGAGGAGGCCGAGGCCGCCGAGCGGCCCGCCGCGCGCGAGGAGCCCCCAGGCGAGCAGCCCGATGACGACGGTGGGGAAGGCGAGCATCGTGTTGAGCGCGGTGAGGGCGGCGCGCTTGCCCCAGAAGCGCGTAGTGCCCACGACGAATCCGAGCGGAATACCGATCGCGCAGGCCAGCAGTGTCGCGACCAGGGCGACACGGATGGAGAAGAGCGCGATCCCGAAGACCTCGGGATTTCCTCCGAGAATCAGCTGCGCCCCGCGCCGCAGCCCCTCGGTGAAGAACCCCACGTTAGAACCGGAAGTGGTACGCCGCCGAAAACACTACGGAAGGATGGGCCGTCCACTGCGAGGTCTTCGACCCCGAGGGGAGCACCGCCGGATCGTTCGGCGCGAGCACGGG
>DATFMZ010000149.1:0-9053 GCA_035266665.1 Gemmatimonadales bacterium
CGAAGCGGCTCGACGCCGATCGTCATGCCGTGCCTGAGCGGGCGCAGCTGTTCGAGTCGTTCCTCGATCTCTTCGGCCACGGGCGGCAGGGCGATCCACCGCTCGAGCGCGGCCGGCCGATAGGCGTACACGCCCACGTGGCGGAACACCGCGGGCTGCCGCGCGCATGCGGGCGCCTGCCGCGTCCGAAAGAAGTCGAGGGCGCGTCCCGCCCCATCCACCGCCACCTTCACCCGATCGGGATGCAGGCGATCGCGCGCCTGGAGCGGGTCGGCCGCCGTGCCGATCTCGGCGCCGCCCTCGACGCGGCGCACGGCGCCGAGCGCCGCCTCGCGCGGGATGAGCGGCTCGTCCCCTTGCAGGTTCAGCACGATCTCGGCATCCCGGTACTCGGGCCGCCGGGCCACCTCCGCCACCCGCTCGGTCCCCGACCGATGAGCCCGGTCGGTGAGCACCGCCTCGACACCGAGGGGGGCCACGGCCTCAAGGATCCGCGGGTCGTCACCCGCCACCACCACGCGAGCCTCCAACCCGAGCGCGAGCGCGCGGCGCGCGACGACGCGAATGAGCGGCTCGCCGCCGAGGGGACGAAGAGGCTTCTGGGGGAGTCGGGTAGACCCGAGACGGGCCGGGATGACACAAAGGAGGTGCACGGCGGAAGTTAATATCGGCCGGGCCCGGTGTCAAAAGCCGTGCCAGGGCCCTTGACGTCGGTGCCCTGGCACGTAAGCGATTGTTAAGCAAGGTGTTAGAAATATGGCCCTGGAGCTACACCTCCAACCTATCCCCCTTCCGCGCAACCAGCAGATAGAGCGCCGGCATGATCAGAATGCTGATGAAGAGGCGCGTGAACAGGCCGGCGACGATCACCATCGCGAATGGTCGCTGCGAGTCCGTCCCGACACCGTGCGCGAGCGCCGCCGGCAAGAGGCCGAACGCCGCGACGAGCGCCGTCATCATGATCGGCCGCAGACGCAGGATCGCGGCCTCGCGGGTCGCCGCGAAGATCCCGGTCCCGTTCTTTCGGAGTTCGTTCGCGTACGAGATGTAGACCACGGCCGTCTGCACGGACACTCCGAAGAGCACGATGAAGCCGATGCCCGAGGAAACGGAGAAGGGTGTGCCGGTCAGCCAGAGAATCGCGAGACCGCCCACCGGGGCCGACAGGAGGACGCCGATGACGGTGATGAGGGGAAACTTGAAGTTCGAGTAGAGCGCGAAGAGCAGCAGAAAGATCGCGAACAGCGTCAGCGGCAGCACGACGCCCAGTTGCCGGCGCGATGCCTTGTACTCCTGAAACTCCCCCCCCCACACGACCCGATACCCGGCCGGAACCTTCACCTGCGCGTTCACCGCGGTCTGCCCGGCCTCGACGGCGCTCGCGAGGTCTCGGCCTTCCACCGAGTACTGGATTCCGATGAAGCGTTCGTTGTCCTGGCGGTAGATGAACGATGCGCCGTTCGCCACCGTGATGTCGGCGAGGTCCTTGAGCGGCACGTGCTGCCCGTCGGGGGTCGCGACCAGGATATTCCCGATCTCGCCGGGCGTCTCTCGGAATTGCGGCTGCAGTCGCACCACCAGATCGAACAGCCGCTCGCCCTGCACGACTTGCGTCGCCGCCACGCCACCCACCGCGGCGCTGACCAGGTTGTTGATGTCATCCACGTTCAGCCCATAGCGCGCGATGCGGGCGCGGTCCGGCGTGATGGTGAGGCTGGGCTGGCCGAGCTCACGGACGAGCGTCAACTCACCGATGCCCTTGACGCCGGTCAGCACGTGCTTGATCTGCAGACCGAGGTCCTGCAGCGTGTCGAGGTTGGGTCCGAAGACCTTGACGTCGAGCGCGCTCTTGAGCCCGGTCTCCGCCTCGTCCACCGCGTCTTCCGCGGGCTGGGTGTAATTGAAGATGATGCCCGGGAATTGGCGCAGACTGTCGTCGATCGCCGCGATCAACTCGGGCTTGGTGTGGTATTTCCAGTGCCACTCGGAGTACGGCTTGAGCCCGACGTAGAACTCGGCGTTGAAGAAGCCCGTCGGATCGGTCCCGTCGTCGGGGCGGCCGTGCTCCGAGCCGACATCGGTCACCTCCGGGAAGGACCGCAGGATGCTCCGAATTTGCGGGACGATCTTTCGGGATTCATCGAACGAGATCGTGTACGGCATGGTGGCCCGCACCCAGAGCGCGCCTTCGTCCAGATGCGGCATGAACTCGGCCCCGATGCCCGGAATCAGCAGCAGCGAGAGGGCGAAGATTGCGGTCGAGAGACCGACGGTGAGCCGAGGCCGCGCGAGGCACCAGTCGAGCGTCACCGCGTAGCGATCCTTCACCCACTCGAAGATCGCGTTCCTGCGCTCCCGCACGCCGTGCTTCAACACCCACGAGCAGAGCACAGGCACGAGGGTGAGCGTCGCGATCAGCGAGCCCACCAGCGCGTAGATCGTGGTGTCGGCCATCGGTCCGAACAGCTTCCCCGAGGGCCCGGAGAGCGCGTAGATCGGGAGGAAGCCCGCGACGATCACGGCCACCGAGTAGAAGATCGGGCGGTCCACCTCCGCCGCCGCCGCCACGATGACGTCCATCAACCGATAGTCCGTTCCGTGCCGCAGGGCGAGCTGGCGATGGATGTTCTCGCCCATGAACACCGCGCTATCGACCAAGATGCCGAAGTCGATGGCCCCGATGGAGAGCAGGTTGGCGGATATGTGCCTCACGCCGAGGCAGATGAACGCGAACAGCAGCGAGATCGGGATGGCGGCACCCACGATGAGCGCCGTCCGCACGTCGAACAGGAAGAACATCAGCACGAGGATGACCAGCAGCATCCCGCGCACGAGATTCTGCTCCACGGTGTGCGTCGTGAGGTTCACGAGCGTCGTGCGATCGTAGAACGGGTGGACCTTCACGTCCTTGGGCAGAAGCGAGTCGTTCAACTGGCGCGTCTTGGCCTCGACCGCCTTCAAGACGGTTTGGGTCTGCTCGCCCGTTCGCATAAGGATCACGCCTTCGACGGCGTCGTCCCGATCGTTGAAGCCGAATTGCCCGAGGCGCGGGGCGTGGCCGATGTCCACGGTCGCGACGTCTTTCACGAGCACCGGGGTGCCGTTGTGCACCGCGAGGACGATGTTGCCGATGTCTTCGGTGGTCTTGATGCGCCCGAGGCCACGGACGTAGTAGAACTGTCCGCCTTCCGAGTAGAAGCCACCACCCGTATTGCTGTTGTTCGCGGCGAGCGCGTCCACGACGTCGGTAACGGAGAGGCCCTCGGCTGCGATCCGGATCGGATTCAGATCGACGTGATACTCCATCGTCTCGCCGCCCAGCGGCGAATCATCCGCGACGCCCGGAACGGACTTGTACTGCCGCGTGATGAACCAGTCGTTCAGGATCTTGAGATCGCGGGCCGAGCGGTCGGGGCTGTCGAGGACGTACCGGTAGACGAGACCCGACGGCGAGAAGAGGGGCGCCACCGACGGTGAAACGCCGTCGGGAATGTCGGCGTCGGGCAGACGCTCGAAGACCTGCTGGCGCGCGAAGTAGTTGTCGGTCCCGTCCTCGAAGGTCATCCGGATGTCGGACAACCCATACAGCGAGATGGAGCGGATCACCTTCATCTTCGGGATCCCGTTCATCTCGACTTCGATGGGGACCGTGATGAGCCGCTCGACCTCTTCCGCGGCATGCCCCGGCCACTGCGTCACGACCTCGACCATCGGCGGTGAGAGATCGGGATACGCGTCCACCGGCAGCCGGGTGAACGACCAGATCCCGGCCACGATCACGAGCACGCTGAACAACGCGATGAGAAACCGTTGGCGCAGCGCCGCCGCGACGATGCCGTTGATGAACGACGCGGCCCTCGAGTGCTGCTCGGGCGCCGTCATTGGCTCTCCGCGAACTGGAGGAACAGCGCGCCCTGGCCGACGACGCGATCGCCTTCCTGCAGGCCCGTGGTGATCTCGTACTGGTCACCCACGCGTTCGCCGAGCGTGACCGGCCGCCGCGCGTAGCCGGTGTCCGCGCCGACCACGAAAACGAACGGAAGGTTGTCCGCGTCGCGCAGCACGGCGGCCGTCGGCACGAGGAGTCCACTCCGCGGCGTCCGCGCGTGAATCGTAACGTCCACGTACATCGCCTTCTTGAGCGCGCCGTGTGGATTCCGGGTCACGATTCGCACGGCGGTGGCCCGCGTATCCGGATCCACCGTGGCCCCCACGTAGTCCACGTGTCCGGGCAGCGTGTCGCCGCCTTCGGCCGGGATCACGTCCGCGGAATCACCGACGTGGACGTCGCGGAGATCGCGCTCGAATACGTTGGCCTCGACCCAGACCGTGGACATGTCCGCCACGGTGAAGCACGGCGTCGAGCCTGCCTCGAGCAGCTGCCCCGGCGTGATGAGGCGCTCCACCACCGTCCCGCGGAGCGGTGCGCGGATCACCCCCGCGGCGTTCGGGATGGGGGCGCCGCGCTGAATCGCATCGATCGTCACCGAATCGGCACCGACCGCCCGGAGCGCATCGAGCGCGTCGTCTCGATCGGCGGCCGCCTGCACGGCGTCGGTCTGCGCCTGCTCGAGATCCTGCCGGGCGAGCGCGTCATTCGCGAAGAGCGCAGAGTCGCGGACCGCAATGCGCTGCGCGTTGATCCACGCCGCGTGCGCCTTGCGATAGGCGGCGACGTCGGCCGCGAAGTCCGGCGACGCGACCGTGGCGAGCGGCGTGCCCGCCGCGACCCGCGTTCCGAGATCCACCAGCACTCGCGTGACCGGCCCGGAGATCGGCGCCAGCACCTGCGTGCTCCGATCGCCGTCGAAGTCGACGGTCCCGGTCACCTGGACGGCGGGGCGGAACATGGACGGCGCGACCGCGACGATCTGCAGCTTGGCGCGCTGGCGGGCGGTGAGCTGCCCCGGCGCCACCTTCGCGCCGCCGGCGTTGTCGCCCTTGCCGCATCCGACGACCCCGAGTGCCGCACCGAGGAGAAGAGCGAGAAGGCGTGCGTCACTGCGCATGGGAGTCTCCGACCGAAAGGCTGTCGAGGGGGGCGCCGATCGCGCGTTCGAGATCGGCACGGGCGTCGTTGGCGGAGCCGAGGGCGTCGGCGTAATCGCTCTCGGCCTGGACGAGAGTGCGCCGCGCGTCGAGCACCTCGAGCGCGGAGGCGCCGCCCAGCGCGTAGCTGGTCGAGGCGATGCGGTACGCCTCGCGCGCCTCCGGCACGAGCTCGCTTGCGAGGTAATGGGCCTGCTGCAGCGCCGTCGCCGCGGTCGCATACGTCGTGCGCACGTCCTGCGCGACCTGCGCCTGGACGTCCCGATACGTGGCGTCGAGCTCGCGGGCGTAGTGGCCGGCCTGCGACACCTCGCCACGTTGATGATTCCAGAAGAAGAGCGGCACGGAGAAACCGATGCCCGTGGTGTACGAGTTCGGCGACCCCTGCACGATGTTCTTCTGCACGAAGAGATCCACGTCCGGGAGCCAGTACTCGCTCGACAGCGTCGCCGCGGCGTGGGCGCCCCGGCGTTGGCTCGCGACGCTCCGGAGCTCGGGACGGTCCCGCTCGGCCACCACGAGGAGCGTGTCGAGCCCCGGGATCGTATCGGGAATCGTGAGCGTGTCCGTGAGCACGAGCCCCGCCCCGAGCGTCCGGCCCAACAGGCGGTTGAGCCCCGCCCGCGCGTTGGCCAGATCGCGCGTGTTGGCGAGCAGCGCGTTCACGGCACCGGCCACGTCCACTCGCGCGCGGATCACGTCGAGCTTGGGCACCGAGCCCTCCGTGTACCGGTCCTGCGTGCGCTTGAGGAAGTCGTCGGCGAGGCGCTTCGCTTGCTGGAGATCGGCCTGATGCTTGAGCGCGACGAGCACGGCGTCGTACGCCTGCGCGGTGGCCGAGGCGGTCTGCTGCCGCAATCCGAGATACGAGAACCGCGCGGCGTCGATCCCCGCCTGGCCCACCCGGCGCTCGAAGAGGAACTTGGTCGGGAACGGCACGGTGAGATCCACGCCGATGTCGCTCCCCGTGCGCGAGCCGATGCCCGTGGCGTTGGGCAGCCCCGTCGCGTCGGCGGAAAAGGTGGGATCGGGAAAGGCCGCGCCCTGAACGGCCAGGCCATGCGCTTCGCCGATCTGCTCGCGGCCGGCCGCGAGCGCGGGATTGTGCGCCAGCGCCATGGCGATCGCCTCAGGGCGCGTGAGAGTGAGCGGTTTGACCGTCTGCGCCATGAGTGTGTGTGGCCAAGCCGCGACTCCCATCGCCAGGACGACAGGGGTCAACACGTTGTGCGACAACGTACGCCTCCGGGACGATTCAGTACGCAACGCCCCGACACCCACGATCGTGGGGTCGGAACCGACTTCGTCGATTGTGATTCGGGAGCTAGACGAGTGTCACAGGCGGTGCGCGGGGGCGTGCGTCAGCACGCGGAAGGAGGCGCGGCGGCGTGAGGTTCCGGAGCCCATCCGCGGGCATCTCCGGCACCGTGACGGACGGTACGGGGCTCTGCAGCGGAGGGAGCGGCTGGGCCGCCGCCGGCGTGTAGCCGAGGAGGCAGTGGGACGCGTGACAGGGCGCGCCCTGCGATTCCACGTGCTCCGCGAAGGTATGCGGATGCCCACTGTGGAAGAGCAGCGCATCGGGCAGCGGCAGCGCCGCCTGGCCGTAGAAGACCAGGGCGGCGAGCACGAAGGCGCCAACGTGGCGCCACAGCCCATCCCTCTTCACGTGATGCGGCTCAGTCACCGGCGATACGACCTGCGTCCATGTTGAAGGGTCGGGTCGACAATAGGGCCAACGTCCCGTCGCGGCAACCCGCAGGCCGGATCGGGTGTACCCGGATACCCACCGACCAGGCGGAGGTTCACGCCGCGCCTACCACTCCTTCGTGCAGGGCCCGCAAGAAGTTGGCGATCAACGCCCGACCCGCGCCGGTCCCGACGGACTCGGGATGGAACTGCACCCCCCAGAGCGGCGCGCTCGCGTGCGCGATCCCCATGATCTCCGCGCCGTCGGGCCGGTCCGCCGACCACGCCGTCACCCGCAGCTCGTGCGGGAGCGACGCCGGCTCGATCACGAGCGAGTGATAGCGCATCGCGTCGAAGGGATTCGGGAGCCCCGCAAAGAGTCCCGTGCCGCGATGCGCGATCGGCGTCGTCTTCCCGTGCATGAGCCGGTCGGCCCGCACGATCCGCGCGCCGAAGGCCTCCCCGATCGCCTGATGCCCGAGACAGACGCCGAGCAACGGGACGCGTCCGACCGCGGCGCGAACGAGCCCGACGCTGATCCCCGCGTCGGCGGGGACGCCGGGACCGGGCGAGATCACGATCCCCTCCGGCGCGAGCGCGAGGGCCTCGTCCACCGTGATCTCGTCGTTGCGACGCACGAGCGGCTCCGCGCTCAACTCGCCCAGGTACTGCACGAGGTTGTAGGTGAAGGAATCGTAGTTGTCGAGGACGAGGAGCATGGGGGGAAGATATCGAAAGAGTGGCAGAGGGGCAGAGTGGCAGAGGGGCTGCTAGCCGCGCGGATGGAACGTCTTGTGGACGGAGCGGAGGTACTCGCGGTCGACGTGCGTGTAGATCTGGGTCGTGGCGAGGTCGGCGTGACCGAGCATCTCCTGGACCGCCCGGAGATCCGCGCCGCCTTCCAGAAGATGCGTGGCGAACGAATGACGTAGCGTATGCGGCGTCACGCGCGCCGGGATCCCGGCTCGCGCCGCGGCCTTCTTGATGACTCCCCACGCGCCGACACGCGAGAGCGGCGCGCCGCGCGCATTGAGAAACAGCATCCCACGTCCCTGCCCCCGATCGAGCGTCGGGCGAATCTCGCGAACGTAGATCGCGACCGCGCCGAGCGCCCGCCGGCCGATCGGCACGAGACGTTCCTTCTGGCCTTTGCCGAAGATGCGCACCAGCGCCTCGTCGAACCCGACGTCCGCGAGCGCGAGACCGACGAGCTCCGAGACGCGGGCGCCGGTGCCGTAGGCCACCTCCAGCAGCGCACGATCGCGCCAGGCGAGCGGTTCGTCGGGGTTCGGTGCGGCAAGGAGCGCTTCGATCTGCTCGACCGAAAGCACCGCGGGGAGCGTGCGCCAGCCCTTGGGGATCTCGATCCGCTCACTCGGATCCGCGGCGGCCTCGCCTTCGCCGATCAGAAACCGATAGTAGGTGCGGGTGGCGGCGATCTGCCGCCTGATGCTCGCCGTGCTGAAGCCGACGTCCTTGAGGTGGTACACGAGATCGCGCACCGTCTCGGCCTTCACGCGATCGGGCCGCCGGATCCGCCGGCTCACGGCGAACGTCGCGAGACGCCGGATATCCCGCAGATAGCTCTCGACGGTGTTCGGACTGTTCCCCGCCTCGAGCGAGAGGTAGTCGGCGAACGGCTCGAGGAGGAAGGCGCGGTCGACGTCGAGCTCGCTCACGCGTGGGATCCCGGGTCGTCGGGGGGCGTCCGGCGCCGCAGCATCACGATCAGGGCGATGGCCCCGCCGAGCACGACGGCGACGATTGCGGCAGTCAGGTTAAGCCGCGTCACCAGCGCACCGATCCGACCCGACTCCCGGCTCACGGTGACGGCCGCGATCGTGAGGACCCCATACCAGATCCCGGAGGCGACGACCACGGGAGCGAGGCTCCGCACGGCACCGAGCCCCGCGATGCCCGCAAAGGGCGGCACCACGGCTCGCACGCCGGGAATGAAGCGGCTCAGGAAGATGCCCCACGTTCCATACCGCTGGTACAGATGCTCGATGCGCACCAGTGCGCTCGGCTTCACCAGGCGCTTGCCCACCTGGCCTTCGACGAAATGGCGGCCGGGTCGGCGCGCGACGACATAGACGGCGGCGGCGCTCGAGACGTTGGCGAGCCAGGTCACGAGGAAGACCCCGGTCGCCGTGATGCGCCCGCCCACCGAAAGGAAGGCCCCGACGGCCACCGCGGTATCCGCCGGGACCGGCGGAAAGATGTTCTCCAGCGCCGCGAACCCTGCCAGCATCACATAGATCGTATCTGGCGGGAGGGCCTGGAGGCGGGCGACGATGTCCCCGAACAGGCCTAGC
>DATFMZ010000150.1:0-6733 GCA_035266665.1 Gemmatimonadales bacterium
GCCCGCGCAGCGCCGTCTTGAAGCCGATGATCGGCACGCCATACGGGTCCTTGCCCTCGAAGTTCTTCGCGTCGATCGCCTGCTTGATCTTCGCCCAGGAGTAGACCGTCTCGTGCGTGTCGAGCTTGCCCGAGACCGCCAGATACTTGCCGTCGGGCGTGACGTCCACGCCGTGCGGGCTCTTGGGCTCGGGCACGAAGTAGAGGAGGCCTTCGGCGATGGAGGTGGCGAGCGGGATCACGCGAACGCCCTGGATCGTGTGCGTCTTGCCGGCCTCGAACGCGACCTGGGCGGCCTTCTTCCAGTCGATCACGTGCAGGTAGTCCATGTCGTTCTGCGACGCGCCCGACTCGAGCGGCGGCTGACCGGAGGCGTCGCCGCCGTGCGCGCGCTCGGTGTCGAACGAGTTGATGAACGCCCACCCGTCGCTCGCGAGCTTGCCGGCGTCGGAGAGGTCCTGCATGTAGGGCGGAAGCTCCATCGCGAACGACCGCGCGGGATCGATCTTGCCCGTCGCGCGGTCGAACTTCCAGAACATCACCGCGCCGCGGTACTTGGTATCGAAATCGGAGAGCGGGGCGTAGCTCCCATCGAGCGGCACCGGGTACTGACCGCCCTCGATGATGTAATCCGTATTGGGTGTGACGAACGTGCCGCCGTGGTCCGTGCCGAGGATCGGCGAGTGGACGATCTGCGTCGTGACGAAGTCCTTGAGGCTGATGACCGCGACGCGTGCGTTCGCCTTGTCGTTGATGAACAGGAACTGCCCGTCGTAGTCGCCGTTGGTCTCGCTCAGGGCAGGATGGTGGCTGTCGCCCCAGGTCAGGTGCTCATTCTTGGGGGAGCTGTTGGCCAGTAGCGCCTTGGTCTGGTCGTCGAACCCGTAGCCCTGCCACGGCTCGGGCGTGAAGACGCCGATGTACTTGAGGATCCGCATCGAGGGGATCCCGATCACGAGCACCTGGCCGCTGTGCCCGCCCGAGGCGAACATGATGAACGGGTCCGGCCGGCCCGTCGGCGTATAGGTCTTGAGCGCCGCCGTGACGTCGGCCTCCGTGAGGTTTCGTGCCTTCATCAGGCTCTGGACCGAAGCGCCCGAGGCGCCGCCGCCGCCGGAGCCGGCGCATGCGGCCAGCACGGCTGTGGCCGACGCCATCATGAGCCGCCGCGCGGTACGCGGCATCCAGTTGATCCCCGTCATGTCAGTCTTCCTCCCCATTGGATTCGCCGCGGTGCGGCTCACTTTTCCTTCCCGAAGTTCCGGACCATCTCCCGGAGTGCCGCCACGACCTCGGGCTTACTGCCGAGGTCGGGATTGGCGACCATCATGGGACTCCGGCCGACGGCCGCGCCGCCGTAGACGATCGCGGTCTCGATTTCCTTGTCGGTCACGCTGTCCTGCCACGCGGTGTCGTGATAATTCCGTGGTGGCGGCTTGAGTGCCGCGCCGCCGGGGCCGTCACCGCGGCCGTCTTGGCCGTGACAGACGGCGCAGCGCGTGCTGAAGATCTGTTGCGCCTGCTGGCGGGCGGCCGGCGTGATCTCGACCGTGGCCGGGGTGGCGGCGGCGGCGGCGGCGGCGGCGCCCGCGTCCGGGGACGCGTCGGCCTGCTGGTCGCCCTGTTTGCCGCCGCATCCGGCGGCCATGAGGACGCCGATCCCGATCGCGAGTGCTCGCATCGTGCGGTTCATGGGTCGTCTCTCCGTGAGCATAATAGAAGTATTAACCATGTCTATATGATGTTTTACCAGACAACCTTCGTCCGCGAGGGACGTGTCGGGGTTCAGTGGAGTGTGATCTCTGGAATGGCGCCGCGCGCGAGATCGGCCACGGTGGTTTCCTGGAAGAACGTCTTCACCCCCGCGTACACGCCCTTCCAGCGGTCGTGGGCAGCGCAGGGATTGGCGTCGCTGCAGCGCTTGCGGCCGAGGAGGCAGGCGGATTCGCCGATCACCTCGTCGAAGGGTGCGAGGACCTCGTCGAGCGTGAGCTTCGCGGGATTCTTGCCGAGCCGGAATCCCCCGTGGGGGCCGCGCGTCGAGTCGAGGACGCCCGTCCGCGCGAGGGCGTGGAGGATCTTCGACAGGTAGTTGCGCGGCACCTTGAGATCCGCGGCGATGTCGTCTACCCGCACGAAGTCACCGCCTCCCGTTTCGGCGAGGTGGAGCACCGCCTTCAGCGCGTAGACCGACGTTTGGGAAAGAATCACCGCGTGTTGCCCCGTCGAATGTTGGTTTGATCATGTTAATATGATTTTTTAAGCGCGCAAGGGGGACCATGACGCAGGGCATCACGGCAGCAGATCGAATCCGTAGATGCGGGTCGGCTCCGGCGGCCCGTCCCATGCGGTGACGTCGACCACGTACAGCTTGTTGTTCGGACCGAGCACGGGGCACAGGACATCATAGAATACGATGGGTTGCGGCGCCGAGGCGGGGACCTCCAGATGCCCCACGACCGTCATCGTGCGCCGGTCGATCACCCCCACGCCGACCGTCCAGGTCGTCGCGCCGTTGATCGGTATCCGTCCGGAGCCTATCACATAGATCCACGGGCGATTGGGCTCCACGACCATGTAGCCGCCGTACGCATCGTGCGGTCCCTCCGTCAGGGTCTTTCCGGTAGCCGCATCAAGCGCAAGGAAGCTGTCGCGCTGGACGAACAGCGTGTCCCCGTCGCTCGAGAACCCGGCGCCGCCGAAATTGCCCGCGCCGGAGATGTAGTAGGCGACACTCGAGGTCGCCGTGCTATAGACCGGCACGTCCTTCGAATCCGCAAAGGGGAGCAGACTCGGCACGAGGTAGCGCCCCGCAGCATCGGCCACGTACTCATTGAGCTCGATCGGCGCGTCCAATTGCTGGAGGGACGAATCGGTCTTTGCGTACGTGTAGTACTTCCCGCCGATGATCCAGCGCCCGGGACCGAGGTAGGCCAGCGCCCAGAGGCGGCCGGCGACTCCGCTGTCCACCACGACCGGCGCGCCGCCGACGTAACGCCACGCGTAGTATGCGCAGTCGCTGCCCCCGCGTTGCAGCGGCCCGACGACTACGCCCGATGCCAGCGAGAATCCGGGCGTCAGCATGCAGCCCGTGTAGGCAGCTGTGTCGGGCCCGAGCGGCGTGGCGACTCCATCCTGCGCGTTGACCAGCACCGTGCCGGTCGTTCCCAGCGCGAGCATGTTGCCGTCCGGGGTCCGCTGGGGTAACCCGGCGAGTTTGGGGCCCGGGTAGGCGCGCACGAAGCCATGCGCCGTGACGGCTATGTTTTGCGTGTCGCGCGCGGCGGCAGTCAAGACCGTGAGCGTGAGCGGTCCGGAGACGGTATCCGGGAGCTCGGCGCTCACCGTGAACGTGTCGGTGAGACTCACCGGCAGCGTGTCGCCGGCGAGGAGCACCACCGGCAGCGAGTCCGCGCTGGTGAATGCCTGCGAGTGGATCGTGACGAAGCCGCCCGCCCACACGTCGGTTGCGACGGCAGTGGCGGGGTGGGAGACGGCGGTGATGTTGTCGGCGTTGCAGGCCGCCAACGCGACGGCGAGCAGTGCCGGGAGGAGCGTGCGCACGGCGGGCCTCCTCGAGCATATCCCTGCACGTACCCACCCAATCTAGGACGCCCGGACGGTGGTCAACCAGGGGCGCATTGCGCGGCACCCCGATTGGTGCCCCCGTTACATTCCCGCCCCGTGCTTTCCGCCTCCAACCTCGCCAAATCGTTCGGGGCCCGAACGCTGTTCACCGGCGCGTCCTTCCAGTTGAACCCGGGGGAGCGCTACGGGCTCGTGGGCGCCCGGAGACGGCAACGACGCGGCGATCACCGTGCGCCAGGTGCAAGCCGGTGCCGGGTCGTCCACGATGCCGCTCGATCTTCAAGTGCGCTCGGCCGCCGGCGACACCACGGCGGTCGTGTGGGAGAGTCTTCCCGTGCAGACGTTCACGGTCGCCGGACGCGGGCGGCGCGGCCGATTCACTCGCCCCGAAGTGCCTCGACGGGATCGACGCTCGATGCCCGTCGTGCGGGGAGATAGCTCGCGAGGAGGCCGATCGCGACCATCAGCGTCCCGACGCCGACGAACGTCGGTACGTCGATCGCGGCGATTTCGTACAGCAGGCTCCCGAGCGCGCGGGTCGAGAGGAGCGCCACCGCGAGGCCGATCGCGACGCCGATCCCAACGACCTTGGCCCCACGCACGACGACCATGCGGCGCACCTCGGCGGTCTGCGCGCCGAGCGCCATGCGCACGCCGATCTCCCGCGTGCGTTGCGCCACGACGTACGACAGTACGCCGTAGAGACCCACCGCGCCGAGGATCAACGCGAGCGCGGCCGCGACGCCGAGCGCGAGCATCGTGAAGGAGAGCTGCACCATCGAATCCTTGACCAGCCGCGCCATCGTGAAGACGCGGTACATGGGGGCTTCGGGCGCGACCTCGTGCGCGAGGGCCCGCACCTCGGGCGCGATCGTCTCCGCGCGCGGCGTCTTGATCACGTACGCCGGTGAGGATGCCCGCCACATGTCGGCGGTTGGACCGACGAGCGGCAGATAGACGAGCGCCTCGGGCGTGTCGCGGAAGCTGTACTGCATGACGTCCCCCACGACGCCGATCACGTTGAACGTCATCTTCCCGTTCGGTGTCCGGAAGCGCTTGCCGATCGGGTCCTGGCCCGGCCAGAGGCGATCGGCGGCCGTCCGGCTCAGGATCACGTTGTCGCGGCCGGTCTGCTGGTCGTCGTTCGTGAACCGGCGCCCCTTGAGAAGCGGAATGCCCATCGTCTTGAAGTAGGCGCCGGCGGTCATGGTGTAGTGGATCAGGATCCCGTCTTTCGCGTCGTTGCCCTGGCCCTCGGGGAGCACGCGGGTCGAGCCCGTACCCTCATTGAGCGGGATGTTGTCCACGATTCCCACCGACTCGACGCCCCGGAGTTGTGAGAGGCGGTCGGCGAACCGCAGATCGAACTGCGCGAAGGTCGGGCCGTCGTGGAGCTGCGGGCGTTCCGGCGCGATCTGGAAGGTGAATAGATTCTCCGTGCTGTATCCCGGGTTCACGTGCTCGAGGCGCCAGAAGCTGCGGACGAGGAGGCCGGATCCCACGAGCAGCACGAGCGCGAGCGCGGTCTGGCCCACGACGAGGGCATCGCGCGCGACGTGCCGCTCGCGCGTGGCGCCGCGCCCCCCTTCGCGGAGGCGCATCAAGTCCGGCGCGGAGGCGCGGAGCGCCGGCACGGTGCCGCAGACGACGGCGGAGAGCAGGGCGGCGGCGAGCGTGAAGAACACGGTGGCCCACCCGAAGTGCACGTCGGGGAGCCCGTGCACGCCCGGGGGGGCGGCGTGAAGAAAGGCCGGGAGGCTCACGGCCGCGAGGATGATGGCGACGGCGCCGCCCAACCCAGCGATCACGAGGGCCTCGGTCATCTGGAGGCGGATGAGGCGGTGCCGGCCCGCGCCGATCGCCCGCCGGACCGCGAGGTCGCGCTGCTGCGCCTCTGCGCGTACGAGGAAGAGATTCGCGACGTTGGCGCAGGCGATCAGCAGCACGATCAGCACCGCGCCGAAGAGGATCCAGAGCGAGCGCGCCGCGGAGCCGAGCATCTCGTCCTTGAGCGGCCGGACGACCGCGCGGAGCTTGGTGATCGTATTGGCGTACGCCGTCGAGCCGCCGAATCGCGCAGGAAGCCGCTTGGCGAGGTCGGTGAGCTCGCGCGCGACGCCTGCCACGGTGGCGCCCGGGGCCATGCGCGCCACGAGCCGTTCGCCGAAGTTGCCGGTCGAGACGTCCGCCGCGCGGTACACCTGCGGGATCCAGAGCATCGTCCCCTCGACGGGAAACTTGAAATCCGGGCCCATGACGCCGATGACGGTGCGCTGGGCGCCCGCCATCTCGTACGAGCGTCCGATCACCGACGAGTCGCGCCCGAACCACGAGGTCCAGAGCCCGTAGCTGATCACGGCCACGCGCGATTCGTCTTGGGGTGTGGGGAGGCGTCCCAGGATCGGCTTCGCGCCGAGCGTCGAGAAGAGCGTGTAGGTCGGGGCGGACATCCGGACGCGCTCGACGCGGGTGGGCGTCCGGAGCGTGTTGGTGAAGGAGTTGTAGGTGGAGACGTCTTCGAGGAGCTTGGCCTGCTCCTTGTATTGGATGTAGAACTCATCGCCGACACCGAACTCGTCCGGGTATTGCGTCCCGGGTGCCGAGGCGGCGATGTAGACGAGGCGCCCGGGGTGCGCGTAGGGGAGAGGATGGAGGAGGACGGTGTCCACCACGCTGAACATCCCGGCGCTCACGCCGATGGCGAGACCGAGCGTCCCGACGGCCATGATCGTGAATCCGGGGGTGCGCCGGAGCGCGCGCGCCGCGTGTCGGAGATCTCTGAGCCAGTCCTCGAACGCCGGTCGCATCCGCTCCGCCTTTCGCCGAGTTGATGGGAATTTCTCCCGACTACGTGGCGGCCGGCGCAGACGTTTCACATCCGATTCGCGCGGAGTCGTTCGCCACGTCGTATCGCCGTGTGGGCAGTCGAGATATCCAGTTGGACGACGGAATCGCCCGACGGGTTGCAGGAGAAGGTGATGGGTCCGGTCCGCCGGCCCCGCGGGTGCTCTCGGTCGGGCCGCGATCCGATTAGATTCCCGCTCCGTGATTTCCGCCTCCAACCTCGCCAAATCGTTCGGGGCCCGAACGCTGTTCACCGGCGCGTCCTTCCAGTTGAACCCGGGGGAGCGCTACGGGCTCGTGGG
>DATFMZ010000151.1:0-6742 GCA_035266665.1 Gemmatimonadales bacterium
CGCCGAGTACTTCCCCAAAGACAACACGGCCTTCGACTGCGCGACGTGCCACACGCTCGATTCCGCCGGCGTCACGATGGCGACGGGATCCTTCGCCGCGATGTGCGCGCCGTGCCACCGCGACCAGATCGAGCAGAAGGGCATGCCGGTCTTCCAGATGCCCGGCGTCGATTACGACCTGCTCGGCGACTACCACGTGGCGATCGGCGAGTGGCCGCGGGACGCGAACCTGGATCTCGAGCAGGACATGTCGCCGTGGACGCGTCTGCTCCTGGCCACCGATCCGCGCGCGGCAGCACTGATGCAGCAGCTGGACGGAGTGGATCTGTATTACCTCGATCGGGACGCGACGGAAGCGCGCGCGGCGGGCCGCCTCGTGTGGGAGTTCAAGGCGTTGGTCGACGACCTGGCGCGTGAGGGGCGGAGCGCGATGCTCACGCGGCTCGAGCGGGCGGAACCGGGATTGAGCGCGCGCGACGTGGCGGCCCTGGTGGATCAAATACCGGTGGATAGCGCCGTCAGCCGCCCCGGCTGGCAGCGTGCGTTGATCGCGGCGGAGCAACACTGGTTCCCGGATCTCGCGCGCGACGTCACACGCCATGGCCGCGGCCTCGCCGTGCCGACCGATCCGATCGAGGACACGGCGGAGGCCGCGGCGGATTCCGATTCGACGGGGTGGAATCTCACCGACCAGTACGCGGTCGCGTACCGCGCGACCGGCCACGCCGACGAGACCTATCGACGCTGGCTCGACCTCACGCAGCGTCCGGGCGATACGTCGTCGGCGCTGCGCGGGATCTATCAGTCGCTCAGCGATCCCGAGGGGCCCGGTGCGTGCATGAAGTGCCACCACGTCCGTGATGCGGGCGGGGTGAAGCGGATCGCGTGGACCAGTGCGCTCCAGCGTCAGGTGCCCAAACGGGGGCTGGCCGACCTCACCCCCTTCGCGCACGGGGCGCACCTCGCGACGCCGTGCGCGACCTGTCATACCGCGCAAGACGACTACACGTTCGCGCCGATCGCCAAGCGGACGTGCATGACCTGCCACGACGGACGGCACGTCTCGCAGGCGTGTCTGATCTGTCACCGCTACCACGCGCGGTCGTTCGTGTCGCGCGCGCCGATCCCGGCACCCGAGGCGCCGGCGCCCGATTCCGCGGCGGCGTCACCCACCGACTCGGCGGCCGCGAACAGCACCCCGTAGGATCGGCCGCGCCGGCGGCCCGTCCCCCTGGCACATGACCGACTCGGAATCCACGGGCCCGCTGCGCGCGGACGAGACGCGGTTGGACGGCGCCTATGAGGAGGCCCCGAACCGTCCGTCCGTGCCCGATGCCGCGTGGCGCCGGATTCGTTGGCTCGCGGCCAACGCGCTCGAGCGCGTGGCGATGCGTGAGGGAGGGTGGGCGGTGCTCTATCGCGATCCGGCCGACGGCCGGCTGTGGGAACTCACATTCCCGCAGGGCACGCTGCTCGACGGCGGACCGCCCCGCCTGGAGACGATCTCGCCGGACGGTGCGCGCCGGCGGTACGACGTTGGGTAGGGCGCTGGATTCAGGCCCGGCGTGATGCGGGGCGGGGGGAGCCTACCGCCGCGATCCGCCAATCCACCACGACCTGAAAGTCGATGTCGGGCCGGCTCATGGCGCCGACCGCTCCCCAAACCTCCGGTGCGAGCGTCGCGTGCTCGGCATGTGTTCCCACCGGGATTTCCAGCAGGACGTTCCCGCTCGCGTCGCGAATCGTGAAGCGGCGGATGTTGTTGCTGGCGAGGAGATCGCGCAGTCTGCTGACGAGACGATCTCCCGCGACCGATTGGACGTGCGCGTGCGAGCGGGTGGCTACCATCGGGCGCTCCTCTCGCTCGCCGCGGTCTCCGTTGGCACCCTGGGCCGGGAGCGACCCGCGTTCCTGAGAGCTGCCGAGACCCGACGAGCGGGTCGAACGTAACGTCCGCGAAATGAATCGACGGTTAGGGCGCCGTGAAGGCGCTCATTCAGACCTCGACGGTGCTCGCCTGCGGTCCTTCCGCTCCCTCTTCCTCGGCGTACCGGACGACGATCCCCGGCTCGAGTCGCCCGAACCCGTCATGCAGCACGCTCCGCTCATCGAAATAAATGCGCTTGCCGTCCGGACTCTCGAGAAATCCATAGCCGGCGGTTGGATAGACCTCCGTGACGCGCCCGTGCAGCGGCTCCTCCCGCGGGCGCCACGCGGTGGCGCGACGTCCCTTCGACGTCCGGAGCCGACGTTCCGCTGCGTCGAATGCCCCCTGGACGGCGTCGAGCGGGGTCTCCCCTGAGCGCCGCGTGACGGAGAAGTCCTTCCCCGGGAGGCGCAGATCGAGTCGTACCTGATAGAGCATGCCCGTTCGGCCGCGACCGTGCGGCCGGTCCACTGCGACATGACAACTCGTGAGTCGCGGCGCGAGCGCTTCGAGCTTGGCGACACGGCGCTCGATGGTGGCCCGAAGTCCCCGCGGGAGCTTGAAGTCACGTGAGACGAGCTCGAGTGGCGTCTGCATACGTTCACCCCGTTGACGTTGGCGAGTGACGACCGGTGCACCCGAAGCATGCCTGCTCACGCCTGAAGTTCCGCCCTAGAAGCTCTGAAGACGGATTGCGGTTTGCGCGACGTGGACCGTGAACCCGTTTTCCGCGCGCGTTCAGGACCACTTCACGCCGGCCCACTAACGTGAGGTGAGCATTCGGATCATCCAGGAGACCCGCATCGTGCCCGAGACCCGCGCCGAGCTGCGCCGCGTTCGTGAGGTGATGAACGCGGATCCGACAACGATCGCGCCGGAGACGCCGGTAGACGTTTTGATCGGTCTCTTCGCCGATCTCGATTTCGAGGGCTTCCCCGTCGTGGACGAGGCAGGGCATCTGATCGGCGTGGTGACGAAGCTGGACCTCCTTCGGGCGGTCCGCCCGCGCGACCGATGGACCGACGTCGACGTGACCCGGCCCGTGTCGCACACCGCGGCCGAGCTGATGCGCCGAGCGGTCGTGACGGTGGAGCCGGACGACCCCGCCGTGAGCGCGCTCGATCTGCTCCTCGAGTCGCGATTTCACAGCGTGCCGGTCGTGACCCGCACGCGCGGTGCGCCGCCCACGGTGGTGGGGATGGTGAGCCGAGGAGACCTGATTCGGGCATTCTTCACGCCGGCCCCCGAACCCGTCACGAGGGCCTGAACACGGGTCCAAGAGGCGTGCGCCGTTGTGAAGGCACTGTATCACGCCAGGAGGCATTCGCATGTTCCGATATCTGCCACGCACGCTGGCCGCGGTGGCCGTGCTCGCCCTTCCGGGCGCCCTCGCCGCACAGGAACAGCAGCACGCGTTCTTCATCGGCGTATACGGCGGCGGCGCGTCGCAATTGACCAAGCTCAGTGCGTCCGGCACGCCGTCGGTCGATTTCAAGCCCGGCTGGAGCCTGGGTGGGACCGCCGGATTCGACGTCAGCAGGTACTTCGGGGTGCACGGGGACTTCACGTACACGAACGCCCAAGCCCGCGGTGCCACGACCTTCGCCGGCGTCACCTTCCGTCGGTTCTACTACGGAGCGCATCTCGAAGCGCGGTATCCGCTGAGCACCGGCTTCACGCCATATCTATTCGCCGGCGGTGGGGCGGTGACTATCAACCAGACCTCCGGCACCGAAGTCGGCGTGTTCACGAAGCCCGCCATGATGTACGGCCTGGGCTTCTCGTATCAGCTGCCCCACTCGCCCCTCGGCCTGTTCATCGAGGGGAAGAACATGGTCTACAAGTGGGACCAGGGCGGATTCAATCGTACCATGGTCGACCTCGCGTACGTGGGCGGGCTGTCCTACCGCTTCCCCTTCTAGCACTCGGCATCGTCCGCGTGACGCGTTGCGGCCCGTCGTCCGTTCGGATGGCGGGCCGCGTTGTCTCGCCTTGACGACGCGCACCTGACGGGTTCCGTTCGGAACACCTCACGACTACCGGCCATGTCACCGATCGCTGCGAGCCACCAGATTCTGGAGCACACCTCTGAGCTACGCGTGCGCCTGCGGGCTCCGGATCTCGGGGCGTTGTTTCGCGAGGCGGCGCGTGCGCTCGGGGAGACGCTCGCCGCCGAGGCGGGAGGCACCGAGGACCCGGAGGACCACGATGTCGAGATCGTGGCTCCCGACCTCGATGCGCTCCTCGTGGACTGGCTCAACGAGCTCCTGTACCTCGCCGAGACCCGGTGCTGGATTCCGCGCGACGCCGAAGCACTCGAGGTCTCGCACACGCGGGTGCGGGGACGCGTTCGGGGAACGCGGGTGCCGATCGCGCCATCCCTCGTCAAGGCGGCGACACATCACGGCCTGCACGTGACGCCGGTGCGCGGGGGGTATGAGGCGGAGGTGGTCTTCGACGTATGACCGCCATTCCCGCAACACGCCTCTCTCCGGTCCTGGTCGAAATTCCGCGGAGCGCCCGCGCGGACATGCGGGTCCCCGCCCGCATCTACGCCGACGAGACCCTCTGGGAGGCGATCCAGGGCGATCGCACCGTCGATCAGCTCCTGAACGTCGCCACCCTACCGGGTGTCACAGGTGCCGTGTACGCCATGCCCGACGCCCACGAGGGGTACGGGTTTCCGGTGGGCGGGGTCGCGGCCTTCGATGCCGAGACGGGGATCATCTCGCCGGGTGGCGTGGGCTACGACATCAACTGCGGCGTGCGGCTGCTCCGCGGCGACATCGAGGCGGATGCCCTCGGTGCGCGCCTCGAGCCGCTCGTGCACGAGCTGAGTCGCGCGATTCCATCGGGCATGGGACGGGGCGGCCCGCTCCAGCTCTCGGACGCCGAGCTCGACCGCGTGCTCGTCGAGGGCGTCGAGTATTTGGTCGAGCGTGCGATGGCGACGCCGGAGGATCTCGAGACGATCGAAGCGAACGGGCGGATTCCCTGGGCCAGTCCGCGCGACGTCTCGACGCGGGCCCGAGAACGGGGGCGCGGGCAGCTCGGGACCATCGGATCGGGAAACCATTTCCTCGAGGTCCAGCGCGTCGCCCGCATCATCGATCAGGATGCCGCGACGGCGCTCGGCCTCCGCGAAGGGCAGTGCACCGTGCTGATCCATACCGGCTCGCGGGGCTTCGGTCACCAGGTCTGCACCGACTTCGTGCGACGGATGGACCGGGTCATGGCTCGGCACCACATCCATGTGCCCGATCGTGAGCTCGCCTGCGGGCCGTTTGCGTCGGACGAGGGCCAGGCGTACTTCGGCGCCATGGGGGCCGCGGCCAACTTCGCGTTCGCTAACCGCCAGGTGATCACGCACCGCGTGCGGGACGTCTTCACCCGGATGCTTGGTGCTGAGGGGATGCTCACGCTCGTCTACGACGTGGCGCACAACATGGCCAAGGCCGAGCTGCACGAGGGCCGCCGGCTCATCGTGCATCGCAAGGGGGCCACCCGCGCGTTCGGTCCCTCCCATCCCGAAACGCCCGCGCGCTATCGCGCCGTCGGGCAGCCGGTCCTGATTCCGGGATCGATGGGTACGGCGTCGTACGTTCTGGTCGGCACCGATGCGGCGCTGACGGAGAGCTTCGGGAGCTGCTGTCATGGCGCGGGCCGGAGAATGAGCCGCGGCGCCGCCAAGCGGCTCCAGGCGGGCCATGAGGTGCGGCGGGTGCTGGAGGAGAAGGGGATCGTCGTGCGCTGCGCCCGGAGCCAGGAGCTCGCCGAAGAGGCGCCCGAGGCCTACAAGGACGTGGAGCGCGTCGTCGACGTCGTCCACCGGGCGGGGCTCGCCCGCACCGTCGCCCGCCTCGAGCCGATCGGAGTGGTCAAGGGCTAGACCCGGGCCCGCCGATTCGCCTCAGTAGATCCACACCTGCGTATGTCTGGTGCCCGGGGTGCTCACGTCGTCACCGCCGAGCACCAACACGTGTCCCGTACCCGATGCGTCCACGTAGGTCACGGCGGCTTGGTTGAAGAGACTGCCACCCCCGGCGTTCCGGATGGTGTGCGTGGCGCCGAGCGTCGTGAAGGTCCCCACCACACCGCTCGTGTCCACCGCCGTGTAGCTCTCCTCGAAGGTCCCGTTCGCGGCACCGGTGTAGAGGCCGCCGGTCACGAGTACCGTGTCGCCGAGCGAAACCACGGTCTCCTTGCTCACCGCCGTGGGGAGCGGGGTGGAACTCGTGATCCATCCGAGTGACAGGCCCCCGGTGAACGCATCCACCGCCGCGGAGGTAATCCGGGAGAGCTTGGTGCCGTTCACCGCGGCGTTCGAATCATTCGGCGCGACGATCGCGCTGTCCCCGCCCCACACGTACAGGCGGTCGCCCATCGCGGTCACGGCCGCGTACGCACGAGCGAAGGGGAGGGCGGTCTCCGTTTCCCACGGCCCCAGCGCGCCGGTGGAATCGATGCGGGCGCGATAGACGCCGGCCGACGGCACGAAGCCCGTCGTCGCCCCGCCGACCACGTAGAGGTCGCCGTGGTAGAGCACCGCGCCGAAGGACTGCAATGGCTCCGGGAGCGTACTGGTGAGCGTCGTCCATGTCGTCACGACGCCCGTCGAATCGAGCGTGCCGCGAACGATGGTATTCGTCGGCGCGCCCGTCGCATCGGTCACGCCACCGAGCACGTACAGGTACCCCGCCGCCTGGGTGATGCGCGAATCGGCGGGGGTCGCCGCGACGGTGGCCTGGAACGCCACGGGACCCGGGAGCGCCTGGAGGGTCGTCCACGTCCCGAGGAGCCCGCTCGCCTGGACCG
>DATFMZ010000152.1:0-3922 GCA_035266665.1 Gemmatimonadales bacterium
CACATCGGCGATACCGTCGCCGTCGGCGACACGGTGCGCGGCGAATGGCCCGACAACGCGCTCGACGTGGATCGATTTCTGGTGTACGTCGGTGCGCGTGCGCATCTGAACGTCCTGCTCGCGCGGGGGAGCCAGGGGAGCCCGCTCGTCGGCTCGCTTCGGCAACCGGGCGCCTGGTACCCCCTGCAGTCCGTCGGCTCCGGAAGCGATACGCTCGGCGTCGATCAGTCGGGCCGGATCGACCTACCGGCATCGGGCTGGTACACGTTCGATGTCCAAGTCGCGGGCGATTGGCTCGGGACCGATTCGCTGTCGCCGTACACCTTCCTGATCGAGCCCGCGAACACGACCCCGGAGCACGTCCCAGCCACCATCACGTTCGGCGATACCGTCACGACGGAGACCATCGATTTTCCGGGCGACTATGACGAATTCCAACTGACGGCGACGCCCGGGCAGGTGGTCGACGCAACGCTCGCTGTCGCCAAGATCCAGTATGGGACCTTCGCGCTTCAGGCGTACGACAGCACCACCGCCACCATCATCGGCAGCGTGACGGTGGGGGCGAGCACCGCCGGATCCATACAGTTCACGGTCCCCACCAGCGGACGCGTGACCTTGAGCGTCGCGCAACCGTTCGCCCCCGGCATCCACTACGATGCCGTGGGCACGTATCGACTGTGGGTGCAGCCCGCCGCATCCCAGTAGTTGCCCGCCACCCGGCCCCATCCGGACAGCGAATCCGGCCTCGCCCGGGGACTGGCCCCCCCGCGCGGATCGCGTAACTTATTGGTCACCATGCCGTTTCCTCTCAAGTCCGACCCGGGCAAGAACGATCCCCTGCGAGCGACGATCGACCCCGTTCCAGCAGTGCCCGCGGATCCTGCGGTGGAGTACGGCCCGAAGGAGTGGGAGGAAGAGGCGTTCGCGCTGTTCGCCGAAGGGCGCGACCCGCAACCCTGTCCGAAGTGCGGCTGGATGGGGTTTTACGGCCCGCGCGTGAGCACGGACGGTGTCCGCTTCCGCGAGTGCCGACTGTGCGGATTCTACCAGGGAATCGGCGAGGCCCCCGCGGTGGCGCAGCCGATCGTGCATGCCTGCGACGCCTGGCCGGAGATCGCGCGTGCCCCCTACATCTGGTGGGTTCCCCCCGGGCAGGCGCGTTTTCGTTGCCCGTTCTGTGATACCGACATCGACACCGCCGACCACCGGGTGCCGATCCCCGCATCCGACGCCAACCATCCGTGGTGGCGGGTCCCGCAGAAGCGCACCCGCTTCTACTACAGTCGCTTCTGGGAGAACTGGCCGTTCACCAAAGGTCGCGTTTTCCTCTAGGAGGCTTCATGCGCGCATGCACCGTCGCCCTGCTCACCCTCGCGCTCGTCGCCTTGCCGGCCGCGGAAGCCCAGGCGCAGACCCAGCAGCGCGTGCCGAAGCGCGAGGGTTTCTGGATCGCGTTCGGGGCGGGTGTCGGGTCGAACTCCGACCAGGCGGCCGCCGGCGCGCGCGGCGGGGTCGCCGTCGATCTCCGGCTCGGCGGGAGCGTCACCCAACAGGTGCTGCTCGGTGCGGATCTCAGCGGCTGGGCACGCGACCAGGGCGGCAGCACCGTCAGTCGGGCCAACGCGGTCGCCGCCATCACCTACTACCCCTCGGCCACGAGCGGCTTCTACATCAAGGGCGGGCTCGGTGCGGCGAGCGCGTCCGTCAGCGGCTCGGTGACCACCGGCGGCGCGACCACCACGGTCACCACGACCTCCACCGGGTTCGGCACCACCGTGGGCGGCGGCTACGAGATTCAGGTGGGCTCGAACTTCTTCATCGCCCCGAGCGCCGACATCCTCTTCCAAACGATCAACAACCACACGTCGAGTGTCTTCCTGCTCACCGTCGACCTGATGTGGCACTGAGCCCCGGCGCCGGGCGGGGCGCGCTTGCCGGGCCCCCGCCCGCGCGGTACCCTTCGGCGGCGTCGCGCCTCGGCGGCGCCCACGCATTCTCGAATTCACATCTGACCCCATAAACGACCGATGGCTGGAACTAAAATCACGTGGCGCGACGGCGCCTATCACGTCCCGAACGATCCCATCATCCCATTCATCGAAGGCGACGGTATCGGGCCCGACATCTGGCGCGCCTCGCAGCGCGTCTTCGACGCCGCGGTCGAGCACGCCGGCGGGAATCGGAAGGTCCACTGGCTCGAGGTGCTGGCCGGCGAAAAGGCGCACAAGGCGACCGGCGAGTGGCTCCCCGAGAAGACCCTCGACGAAATTCGTGCCCATCACATCGCCATCAAGGGCCCGCTCACGACGCCCGTCGGCGGTGGGATCCGCTCGCTGAACGTCGCGCTCCGCCAGATCCTCGATCTCTACGCCTGCGTGCGTCCGGTACGCTACTTCCAGGGCGTGCCGTCGCCGGTGAAGACGCCCGAGAAGCTCGACGTGGTGATCTTCCGCGAGAACATCGAGGACGTCTACGCCGGGATCGAGTATCAGGCGGGATCGCCCGAGGCCACCAAGCTTCGGACGTTTCTGGTGGAGAACTTCGGTGCCAAGATCCGCGAGCAGAGCGCGATCGGCATCAAGCCGATGAGTGCCTTCGGGTCCCAGCGGCTCGTCGCCAAGGCCATCCAGTACGCGATCGACCGCAAGCGAGCGTCGGTGACCCTGGTGCACAAGGGCAACATCATGAAGTTCACCGAGGGCGCCTTCCGCGACTGGGGCTACGCCGTGGCCAAGGAACGCTTCGGGAAGCAGACCGTCACGGAGGCGGATGCCGGCGGGAACGCCGATGGCAAGGTGCTCATCAAGGATCGGATCGCGGACGCGATGTTCCAGCAGGTCCTGCTCCGGCCCGACGAGTACTCGGTCATCGCGACACCCAACCTGAACGGCGACTACCTCTCCGATGCGTGCGCCGCGCAGGTGGGCGGCCTCGGCATGGCACCGGGCGCCAACATGGGCGACGGCTTCGCCGTCTTCGAGGCGACGCACGGCACCGCGCCCAAGTACGCGGGCCAGGACAAGGTCAATCCGGCCAGCGTCATGCTCTCGGGCGTCATGATGTTCGAGGAGATGGGCTGGAACGACGTCGCCCAGGCCATCATCAAGGGCATCGAGGGCGCGATCGCGGCCGGCACGGTGACGTACGATCTGGCGCGGCAGCGGCCCGGGGCGACGCAGGTGCCGACCTCCGGCTTCGCCGACGCCGTCATCCACCACATCACGAAGGGCTGAGAACGTGAAGTCGTCCGTGAAAGTCGTGCCGCTCGAGCGCGCGAAGGTCGGGCTCCTCGCCGTCACCGTGTCCAAGCTCAACGGCAAGGTCCCCCACGCGCTGCTCGGACTCGACGCCGCCCTCGAGGGCGGGATCGAGCGCCTCATCGCATCGGGTGACTTCAAGGGCGGCCGCGACGAGGTCGCGGTGCTCTATCCCCCGCACGGGGCGCAACGCGTGGTGCTCGTGGGACTCGGGGAGCCCGCGGACGCCACGCGCGATGCCCTTCGCCGTGCCGCGTCGATCGCGGCGCGCAAGGCGGTAGGCTTCGGGGTCGAGACGCTCGGCTTCGCGGTCGCCCACGAGACGCATGGCCACGTACCGCCCGAGGCCGTCGGCCAGCTGCTGATCGAGGGGGCGGGACAGGGTGCGTGGGAGTTCCGCCAGCTCAAGGCCACCGACCCCGGCAAGGGTCCGCTCAAGGCGGTCGAGCTGATCGTGGCGCGCGAGGAAAGTGCGGCGGTCGAGCGAGGCCGGAAGATCGGCGCGGCGATCGCGGTGGGGCAAAAGCTCGCGCGCAATCACCAGATGCTCCCCGGCAACGTCTGCACCCCGTCGTACCTCGGCCAGGTCGCGCGCGAGCTGGGCCGCGCCTACCGCTTCAAGGTCACCGTCCTCAACAAAGCCCAGATCGAGAAGCAGGAGA
>DATFMZ010000153.1:0-9019 GCA_035266665.1 Gemmatimonadales bacterium
ACGTTGATGCGCGGGATCGTGCGGGGCCACGGGAACTGATACGTCACGGGACCCGGCAGCAGCACCTTGCTCGCGCCCACCTGCCACTCGGTGAGAAAATCGATGGCCGCGGTGGCCCAGTCGGTCATACGGTTATCGAAGCCCAGGTTCGCGATCACCGCATCGTTGTCCAGCGTGCCGGTGCGGAACTGGTAGCCGGCGTCCAGATGCGGCGCGAAGTCGCCGAACTGCGCGGAGGCGATCCCGAGCGCCCGCACGCTCGTATTGCCCGACCCGATCAGGTTCTGCGCGTCCCCGGTGGGGAAGCGAATGTCGCCGAGGAGCGCAGCCCCGAACTTCTGCGACTGGCCGAGGTTGATTTTGACGCGGCCCACGACGTCGCCGATGCCCGTCGCGCTCGCGTTGTTCAGTGATGCGGTGGCGCGGAGAATGGGCGTCGAGTCCGCGTTCAGGCCGAAGTAATGCAGCGCCACCGGGCCCCACGGGAGGATCTGCGCGACACTCTGCCCCGAGATCGTGGTCCTTACGAACGGGACGGCCACGCCCACGTCCAGGAAGTCGGTGACGCCCCAGGTGGCGAAGACGTTCGCCACGGTGAGCCGCACGTTCATCTGGAGCTGGAGCGCGATCACGTCATTCTCGAAGCTCGGATTGCCAAGCCCCGGCGCGCCGACGTCCTGGTGGATGAAGTTGATGTTGATGTCGTTCAACGGGACGCCGTTCAGCGAGGTGAAGTTCAAGTCGGTGACGTTGGTTCCGATGAAGAACCGCCCGCGGCCCAGGGTCTGCGCCCGCTCGCCGAAGATCGGACCCGCCGAGGTGGAGGTGCGCACCGGCAGACCACCCACGATCGCGAACGTGGCGCCGCTCGACGTCGCGCTGATCGGCGTGTTCGCGGCCGAGCGTCCGATGGCCTCGGTCAGCACGCCGATGACGGTGACGCCCCCGGAGACGATCGAGGGGATGAAGTGCATCCCATGCTCGCCCCCGACGTCCAGGCAGAGCGGCTGGCCGCAGGTGCCGAAGGTGAACAGGTCGTTGATGCGGCTGCGCAGGGTCTGAGCCTGGGCAGCCGGCGGTATGCCGCACACGACGAGCGTGGCGAGCACGAGGGCTCGGCGCAACATGACTTCCTCCGGCGGGGTTTGGGGTGTCGAACTTACCGGCCGCGCACGGCGCGCGGAAGCCTATATCTCGTCAGCCCGCTCGAGGCGCTGTATCCCCGTACGCACCTCGTCGGGCAACGCGGTCTTGCCGCCGGCCGTATAATCGTATGAGACGATGATTCCGGAGCCGTCGGCCGCAATCGCGTCGTGGGTCAGCGATACCACGCGATATCCCATCGTAAATCGATCCGCGCCCACGTCGAGGGCCCGTCCCCCGACCAACACGTCGTCCGGGTAGAACAGCGGGCGGCGGAAGCGACATTCCGTCGAATGCAGAATGGCCCCGATCTTCTGAGTTTCGTACGTTGCGAGGAAGCCACACTCCTCGAGATATCGGATGCGGGCGGACTCGAAGAATCGGAAGAACAGGGTGTTGTTCGCGTGACCGTACGCGTCCATGTCACCCCACTGGACGGTGAGGCGGACGGCAACGGGGAATTCGCTGAGCAAGGGGTGTCGTTCGTCAGGCACGGGCCGAATGTAATGGTGCGGGGCTACGGGGCAAGAGGATTCGAGCAGAAAGGGTGGCAGAGTGGCAGAGTGGCAGGAGGGGCAGGAGGGGCAGGAGCGGCAGCGGCGGATAGCGCGTCCCGGCGGGCTCGTGGTACTGCTGTGCCTGGCCGCCATGACGCACGCGCCGCGAGCGCGGGCGCAGAGCAGCGCACCGACGACGGCCCCCCTCCGCGTCTTCCTCGACTGCCAGGGGATGCGCTGCGACTTCGATTACGTGCGTCGCGAGATCACCTGGGTGAGCTGGGTGCGGAATCGCGACGTCGCGGACATACACGTGCTCGGCACCGACGAGCACACCGGGGGAGGCGGGCACGCGGCGTGGCTGGCGTTCATCGGGAGCGGCCGCTTCGAGGGACGCGTGGATACCCTCCACTTCTCCACCCCCGCGAACGCCACGGACGACGCGCGGCGCGACGAGCTCGTCCGCGTGCTCGCCTTGGGGCTCGCAGCCTTCGCGGCGGCGACACCGGCGGGTGAGCACCTCTCGGTCTCGTATCAGGGGCCCGAGGCGGCGGCGACGCTTCCCGTGCACGATCCCTGGAGCCACTGGGTCTTCCGCACCCGGCTCAACGGCTCGGCCAGCGGCCAGTCCCAGCAGCGGAGCTACTCCCTGCACGGCTCGGTCTCGGCCACGCACGTGACGGAGGCGCTCAAGGCATCGTTCGGGGCCTACGCACGCTACAGCCATGACTCGTACGACGTCACGGATCCGGACACGACGTACATCAACGTCCAGAAGAACTACTCGCTGGACGGCGAGCTCGTCGGGAGTCTCGGGCCGCACTGGTCGCTGGGCGGCGAGGCCGGCGTATCCCGCTCGACGTTCACCAACAAGGATCTCGCGATCCAGGCGGGCCCGGAGCTGGAGTACGACATCTATCCCTACGGCGAATCGAGCCGGCGCGAGATCACCTTCAAGTACACGATCGCGCTCGCCACCTACCGGTATGCCGACACCACGCTCTTCGATCGCCTGTCCGAGACGCATCCGCTGCAGCAGCTCGAGATCGGCGCGGCGTTCGATCAGCCGTGGGGTTCCATCTACGGGAGCGTGAGCGCGTCGCAGTACCTCTACGATCTTTCAAAGCATCGGATCCAGCTCTTCGGCTCGGTCGACCTGCGACTCTATCAAGGGCTGAGCTTGAGCCTCTTCGGGAGCGTCGCACGCATCAAGGACCAGATCTATCTGCCCAAGGCCGGCCTCACGGAAGCCGACGTGCTCCTTCAGCGCCGCCAGCTCGGCACCGACTTTCAGTACGACGCGAGCATCGGCTTCAGCTACACGTTCGGCTCGATCTTCAACAGCGTGGTGAATACGCGGATGAATGGGGTGAGAGGGTTTTGACGGACGCGGCAGGGTGGCAGAGTGGCAGAGTGGCAGAGTGGCAGGAGGCCCGCCTGTGCCCGCCTGTGCCCATCCACGCCCGCCTCATATCTTTCGTAACGACGTTTCACTGAACGACCAGCATTGGGGGCACGCGTGGCACGCACGGAACGCATGGAAGCGGCGATCAACGATCAGATGGCGAAGGAGTTCTACGCCGCCTATCTCTACCTCGCGATGGCGGCCTACTTCGAGGCGGCGAGTCTGCCGGGGTTCGCGCACTGGATGCGCGCGCAGCACGCGGAAGAGCAGGTGCACGCGCTCAAGCTCTTCCAGTACCTGTTGGACAGCGGGGCGAAGGTGGAGTTGAAGGAGATTCCGCAGCCACCCGCAGTCTTCAAGGGTCCGCTCGACGTGATGCGGCAATCACTGGAGCATGAGCAGAAGGTGACGGCGGCGATTCACAAGCTCTACGAGCTCGCGGCCGAAGAGAAGGATTATCCGGCCCAGCTCGCGCTCGAGTGGTTCATCACCGAGCAGATCGAGGAGGAGCGCACGGTGACCGACATCATCAACCGGCTGAAGCACGCCGGCGACGATGGCGCGGCGCTCCTGATGATCGATCACGAGCTCGCGGCGCGGGGGCCCGGGGCGTAGGCTCTACTCCTTGTCGAACTCCAGCTGCGGCCCCGTCTGCGCCGGCCCGCCGAGCGGATTGCCCAACCGGATGCTCAGATGCGTCGTGGCCCGCGGCTCCGTGACGGTGCCGATCGCGTTTGATGCGACGAGCGTGACCAACGTGTCGTCGTAACCCGCAGCACCCCACGCATATTGGCCGGTGGTGGTGGTGGTGGCATCGACGGCGCCGTACTTCTTGCCCAGATATCGCAGGTCGAGGGTCAACGTATAGGAACCGTTGCCGCAGGGCGGGAGCGGATAAACGTTGCCGTCGAGCACCGTGACGGTGTGATTCGCCTCGTCGACCACCTTTGCGCTGTCGCCATATGGGCTCACGCAGGAATTCGGGACGGGGCCTCCTGGAGTGATCTCGTAGTCTTGGGCCGCGGCGGGCCCCAGGGTGAGCTGTGCGCCCACGACCTGAATGCGGTTTCGTTCGATGGGAGTCGTCGGCGTGACGCCGTCCACGCGCGTCAACTGGTAGCTGCCGGCAATGCCGGTGGTGTTCGTCGGTGAGGGAGCGAGCGGCGTTGCGCGGTTGCACCCCGCGAGACTCACGCTCGCGGCGCAGGCGGCGGCACCCAGGACCCGTGCGATGTGACGCATCGGGGTCTCCTTCGTCAGAGAAGGCTATGCATGCACGAGGCGGCCGAGAGTTCGACCACTCTCGACCGCCCTGTACCCCTGCGTCCGGCTGTGTTCCACGGAGAGGGTGGGATTCGAACCCACGATACCGTTGCCGGTATACCGGTTTTCGAGACCGGCTCCTTCAACCACTCGGACACCTCTCCCGGGGCGCGAATTATAGAGGGACGGGGCGGGGGATTCCACCCCTGAGAGACGGGCGGGCACGGGCGGGCACGGGCGGGAGCAGGCGGGCACGGGCGGGCAGGGGCGTCAGCGCGTATCTTGTCCCCCATGCGAACCCACACCCGACTCCTGATCACCCTGCCGCTCCTGCCGCTGCTGCCCCTGCTCCCGCAGCGGCTCTGCGCCCAGCAGGGCCCCCTCACGACCGCCGAGCGCACCAACTACCAGCAGACGTCGTCCACCGCCGACGTCTCCGCCTTTCTCGATTCACTGCAGGCGCGCGGCGCGCCGATCGCGGTCTCGAGCATGGGCACCTCGGTGCTCGGCAAACCGATTCTCTTCGTGATCGCCTCCGACCCGCGCGTGACGTCTCCCGAAGAGGCCAAGCGCTCGGGCAAGGTCGTCGTCTACATCCAGGCGAACATCCACGCGGGTGAGGTCGAGGGGAAGGAAGCGGTGCAGGAGCTCCTCCGCGAGCTCATGGGCCCGCACCATGACCTGCTCGACAAGCTCGTGCTGCTGGTGGCGCCGGTCTACAATCCCGACGGAAACGACGCCTTCGGCCCGCAGGAGCGGCACCGCTCGGAGCAGAACGGGCCGGAGCTGGTGGGTCTCCGGCCGGATGGGTGGAACCTGGATCTCAACCGCGACTACCTGAAGGCCGAGGCGCCCGAGACGCGCGCGTCGCTCACGCACGTGTACGACACGTGGGATCCCGCCGTGATGATGGACCTCCACACCACCGACGGGACGCTGCACGGGTACCTGCTCACCTATTCGCCGCCGCTCGATCCGAACGGCCCGCCGGGGCCGACGGATTTCGTCCGTGACTCGCTGCTCCCGTCGGTGCGCCACACGCTCGCTACCAAGTACCACGAGCCGATCTTCGATTACGGCAACGTCGCGGACCGGATGCATCCGAAGGCGTGGACCACCTACGCGCCGCTCGCTTGGTACGGCACGAACTACGTGGGTGTGCGTGGCCGGATGGCGATTTTGTCGGAGGCGTACTCGCACGCCGACTTCAAGACCCGCATCAAGGTGACCCACGATTTCGTGCTCGAGATTCTCGAGTACGTCGCCGCGCACGCCGACCAGATCCAGGCGATCGAGCGCGCCGCCGACCGCCAGACCACGCTCGAAGGGCGGGGCACGCTCCCGAGGCCGGATCTCGCCGTGAACTACAAGCCCGCCTCACGCGGCGTGGAGCCCGTGACGCTCGAGATCATGCGCCCAACCGGCGACACCGTACGGGGCGAGCCCGTGCTCGAGGGCACCGGGAAGACGCACGTGGTGGACCTCCCGATCTACGACCGCTTCGTGGCCTCGGACAGCGTCGCACTCCCCGCGGGGTATTTTCTGCCCCCGTCGGAGACCGACGTCGTGGCGCTGCTCCGGCGGCACGGGATCGCGGTGGAACGCCTGAGCGCACCGTGGCGGGACAGCGTGCAGGTCCTGCATCCCTCGAGCCCCACCTGGAGCAAACAGGAGTTCCAGGGACACTTCCTGCTCGCCGTGAAAGGTGACTGGACCACGGTGGTCCGCACGGAGAACGCGGGAACGTTCTTCGTCTCCACCGGCCAGCCGCTCGGCCGGCTCGTGTTCACGCTCCTCGAGCCCGAGGGGTGGGGCCTCGCCCGCTGGGGATTCTTCGACAAGCTGCTGGGCTCCGAGTACGGCACGCTCTCCGGGCTCACGTACGGCTCGCAGGCGGTGGCCGAGTTTCCGCTTCAGCGCGCACTGCGGGCGCCGGTGGTGGCGACGCGGGAAGTCAGGTGAAGGCGCAAGGTGCACCCGGTCTCATCGCTCCATGAACGCGCCGTGAGTTCCCGCGTTCTCATCGCCGCCGAGCTCCAGGAGCTGCTCGATCCCGATCCCGTCCCGGGATACGACGTCGAGTGGCTGCCGAGCGACGCGCCGACCCCCGCCGGCGACTACGTGGCCATCGTTCCGCTGCTCACCCGGTGGATCGGTGGCACGGAACAGAAGAACCTCCCCGACCTCAAGATTGTCGCGAATTGCGCCGTCGGCGTGGACAACGTGGATCTCGTGGCGGCGGAGATGCGCGGCGTGATCGTGACCAACACGCCGGATGTCCTCACCGACGCGACCGCCGACCTCACCTGGGCGCTGATCCTCGCCGTCGCGCGCCGGCTCAAAGAGGGCGAGCGGCTGATCGCCGAGGGGAAGTGGACCGGGTTTCACCCCGCGCTGCTTCTCGGGCTCGAGCTCCGGGACAAGACGCTCGGCATCGTCGGCGCGGGGCGGATCGGGCAGGCGGTCGGCCGTCGCGCCGTGGGCTTCGGGATGCGGCTGCTCTACACGGCGCGTGGTACGAAACGGGAGTTCGAGGACCAGACCGGTGCCCGGCGCGTGGATCTCGTGAGGCTCCTCGAGGCGAGTGACGTCGTGACGCTTCACGTGCCATCCACGCCCGAAACGAAGGGCCTGATGAATCGGGAGCGCTTCACAGTCATGAAAGAGGGGGCGCTGTTCGTGAACACCGCGCGCGGCGACATCGTGCGGGAGCCCGCGCTCCTCGAGGCGCTCGCATCGGGTCGGCTGGCCGGCGCGGGCCTCGACGTCTTCGCGGAGGAGCCGCGCGTGAATCCCGAGCTGGTCGCCCACCCGCGTGCGGTGGTGCTCCCGCACCTCGGCAGCGCCACGGGGCACACCCGGCGCGCCATGGCCGAGCTCGCCGTGAAGAACGTGCGCGCGGTCCTCGCCGAGGAGCCGCCGCTCACGCCGGCGTATCGTTGACCGGGGGCCGTGCGCCGTCTAACTTCCCCTCGCCATGCAGGCCGCAGGCAGCCGTACCCTCCTCCTCGACGCCCGTGCGATTGCGCGGGCGCTCCAGCATATGACCGCCGGCATTCTCGAGCTCGCGGGCGGGACCGAGCGACTCGTGCTCGTCGGGATCCAGCGCCGCGGCGTCGAGCTGGCCGAGCGGATCGGCCGCGAGATCGCGCGGACCACGGACATCCGCGTCCCGCTCGGGGCGCTCGACATCACGCTCTATCGTGACGATCTCCAGACCGTGGGGCCGCGCCCCGTGATCGGTGAGACGCGACTGCCGAACGACCTGGACGACCGGGTGATAATGATCGTGGACGACGTCCTCTACACCGGTCGCACGGTGCGTGCGGCGCTCGACGAGATCGCGGATTTCGGACGGCCCGCGCGGATCGGGCTTGCGGTGCTGATCGACCGCGGGGGGCGGGAGCTCCCGATCCAGGCCGACGTGGTGGGCGAGCAGTTGACCGTGCCGCCAGGCGCCAGGGTGGACGTGCTGCTCGAGGAGGTGGACGGCCGGGACGCGGTCGAGCGGGTCAACGCGCCGGGAGACGCCGCGTCGTGACGGTCCCGGCCCTGGGCAAGGATCTCCTGGGCCTCGAGCCGCTCTCGGCCGAGCAAATCCGCCGCATTCTCGATACCGCCGAACCCTTCAAGGCGGTGAGCGAGCGCGCCATCAAGAAAGTGCCGGCGCTCCGCGGGAAGACGATCGTCAATCTCTTCTTTGAAGCCTCCACGCGCACACGAATCTCGTTCGAATTCGCGGAGAAGCGACTGTCGGCCGACACGGTGAACATCACCGCGTACGGCTCCTCGGTGCAGAAGGGCGAGAACCTGGTGGACACCGCGCGCAACCTCGAGGCGATGCGGATCGACATGGTGGTGATCCGCCACGAGTCCTCGGGCGCCGCGAAGTTCCTGGCCGAGCGGATCCGCTCCAACGTGATCAACGCCGGTGACGGCAAGCACGAGCACCCGACCCAGGCGCTGCTCGATCTGCTGACGATCCGTGACACGCTGGGCAAGATCGAGGGCGTGAAGGTGTGCATCTGCGGCGACGTGCTGCACAGCCGCGTCGCGCGGAGCAACATGTGGGGACTTCGAAAGCTCGGGGCCGACGTCGCGGTCTGCGGGCCCAAGACGCTGCTCCCGCTGGGACTCGGGGAGCTTGGCGTCACGGTATTCCGCCGGATCGAGGACGCCATCCAGTGGGCCGACGTCCTGAACGTGCTGCGTCTCCAGATCGAGCGCATGAGCGCCGGATACATCCCGTCGCTCCGCGAGTACAACCGCGTCTTCGGTGTCTCGGTCGAGCGACTCGAGCGGGCGCCGCACGATCTCGTGATCCTCCATCCGGGGCCGATGAACCGTGGGGTGGAGATCGACTCGCGCGTGGCGGACGGCCCGCACAGCGTGATTCTCCAGCAGGTGACCAACGGCGTCGCCGTCCGGATGGCGGTGCTCTATCTCCTGGCCGGCGGCCAGCCGGAGCTGGCGGTGGCGGCGGGTGGAGCGAAGGGAGCGGACGAATGAAGCCGGTCGTCGTGCGCGGCGGCAGAGTGATCGATCCGGGGACGGGGCACGACGGCGTCGCCGATCTGGTGATCGTGGACGGCAAGATCGCGGGGCTCGGGCGGGGAGACGGCATCCCGGACGGCGCCGACGTCGTCGACGCTGAGGGGCTCGTTGTGGCTCCCGGGCTGGTCGATCTCCACGTGCACTTCCGGGAGCCCGG
>DATFMZ010000154.1:0-15619 GCA_035266665.1 Gemmatimonadales bacterium
CCTCGCCGCCCTGTCCGCGCAGGGTCAGATATGACGGTCCTTCCTTCTCGGGGAAGGCACCGAAATGCGGCACGCGCTCGGTGAAGAAGGCCTTCGCGCGCCGCAGGACTTCGTCGCCCGGAAGCGACGTCCGCATCTCATGCATCATGATGGAGCTCCTCGGCTTGACCTGAAAGCTAACCTCGCGCCGTCACCGCACGGAACCGGGCGCCGGGCGCGCCCGTGTATGCGCGGCGCGCGGTGGCGCATGGCGCCGCAACAGCAGGCGGAGCCCCGGCTTGCGACGGTATACGATCACGACCTCGCCCGCCGGTCGCGGTTTCAAGCCCTCGACCACGAGGAACAGCGGGAGCGTCCCCGCGGGCACGTCGAACTGGTGGGACACGCCGTGCCACTCGAGCACGTCGGTGCCGGGAAGGTCCCCCCGCGTCACCCGGTCCACGAAGAGGTCGTCGTCCAAGCGGAAGACGTCCTCGGCCACCGCCTCGCCCGCGCGATGGAAGAGCGGGTCGAACGGGGCCCCCTCGTGCCGAGCGAAGTTCTGTTGCGCCGCCCAATCGAAATCCTCGAGCGCATCGGCGTGGGCGCGCCACTCCATGTGGTGCCGCACCTCGTGGAGCAGCGTCTCCCACACTTCGTCGCGCCACGGGAAATCGCCACGGTCGGCGGCGAGGGCCCGGAACGAGCCATGATAGAGGATGACGCGCGAGGTGACACCCTCGCCGAGATCGAGCGGCACGCACTCGCCGAGCGTGAACACGCCGCGGTGCAGCGGATCGGGGACGGTGCGAGGACTCGCCTCGACGCTGACGACGCCGTCGAGATACTCCTCGGGAATCTCCCGCACGAGGCGGGCCAGGAGCCGTTCGAAGGCCCGAAACTCCACCGCCTCACCCTCCCCCTCACCCGATCCCGTGTTGACCCGTTACGGCACCGACGCCGGCGGGCGGTCGCGCGGTTCGAGCGGCTCGACGTGCGTATGGCGCGCGAGCCAGCGGTTCGCGAGCAGAAGCACGACCAGCACGATGCCCCACTGGAAGAGAATCGTTCCGACGTTCTCCGTATGGAACGGCGCGAGCCAGCCCGCCGCGCTCTTGCCACCCGCTTGCATGAGCCACCACACCAGCAGCACCACCGCCTGGACGGGCACGAGCACGCCGATCACGAACTCCCACCAGCGGCCGACCCGGATGTCGGAGTGTTCGTGATTGATCTGCTCGGCGCGGAACCTGGAGACACCGTGCACGATCACGGCGATCGCGAAGAACAGCCCGGACACCATCAGCGCCACGCCCCAGACCCAATCCTGGTTGTGCAGGACATTGAGCCAGAGCGCGGACGGCACCCCGAGGAGAAATCCGAAGATGCCGACGAGGCGCACGGCGCGCTCGCGCGGGATCCCGGCGTCACGCAGCACGCGCGTGGCCAGCTCGATCATCGCGACGAGACTCGTGAAGGCCGCGAAGGCGAGCGCCACGAAGAAGAGGAACATGAAGAACCGTCCCAGCGGCACCCGCGCGAAGAGCTGCGGCATCCAGATGAAGGTCAACCCCTCGTTGCCGGAGGAGAAGATGGTTTTCTGGATGAGGTCTGGTGTGACGGCGGCCCCGCCGCGGACCGCGTCGGCGAGCGCCGGATAGCCCTGGAGCGCCGCGGGATTCGCATGGACGCTCGCCACCAGCTGGGGCACCACCGAGAAGACCGTGCAGAGCACCATGATCCCCGCCAGCAGCGAGACCATGTTGTTCGCCGTCGGCAGAATGAACGCGTTCAGCGCCGTGTCCTCGTTGGCCCGCATGTACGCGGCATAGACGAGCACGAGCCCCCATCCCGCCCCCGTGTCCCACGCGTTCTGCGTGAGCGCCTGGAGCCAGATGTTGGCGTTGGCGAGGTGGTGCCAGTCGACGTGAAACAGGTAGTGGAGCCCGCCGTCGGCCCCGGGCAGGGTGAGCGCGCGGATCGCGAGCACCACCACGAGCACGAGGAGCGTCGGCATGAGCACCTGGGCGACCCGTTCGATCGCGCGGACGCCCCGCGCGACGACGAGCACGCCGCAGAACATCGCGATGCCGTGCGTCAGCACCGGCCACCACGACGTCGTGTACGAGGCCCAGAACGCGCCGGGCCCGCCGCCAGGCACCTCACCCGCCACCGCGGCCCATGCATAGCGCAGGGTCCACCCCGCAACGACGGAGTAGTAGCACATGATCGCCGTAGCCACGAACGCGACCCATGCCCCCATCCATGCCCAACGCGGGCCCATCACCTTGATGAACGCGCCGATCGGACCCGTGCGGGTCATGCGCCCGAGCCCAAACTCGACCAGGATGAGCGGGATGGACCAGAGGACGAGGAAGACGACCCATGCGACGAGAAACTCGCCGCCACCGTTCTGCGCGACGATCCGCGGGAACCGCCAGATGTTGCCGGTGCCGACCGCCATGCCGAGCATGGCGAGCATCATCAGCCACCGCGAGGAGAACCCTTCGCGTTCCTTGGGCGTCGCTTCGGTCACGCGTCCTCCCGAACCGAGTGGGCGAGTTACGTCGCGAGATGATCCTGCAAGTAGGTGACGACCGCGTCGGACGCGACGCGTTCCTGCGCCAGTGAATCGCGATCTCGCACCGTGACGGTTCCGTCATCCAGGGTCTGGCCGTCCACGGTGATGCCGAAGGGCGTGCCGGCTTCGTCCTGGCGACGATAGCGCCGCCCGATCGAGCCACCGTCGTCGTAGAAAACCGGGATGGCGCGGGCCCGCAGGTCATCGGCGATGCGCGTGGCCACCTCCGGCATCCCGTCCTTCTTCACGAGCGGAAAGACACCCGCTTTGATCGGCGCGATGGACGGATGCAGCTTGAGCACGACGCGCGACTCACCCTCCACCGTCTCTTCCCGATACGCATCGGCCAGCACCACGAGCGCGAGCCGGTCGGCCCCGAGCGACGTCTCGACGACGTACGGGATGAACCGCTCGTTCGTCGCCGGATCGAGGTACTCGAGCTTCTTGCCGGAGTATTCCTGGTGGCGGGAGAGGTCGAAGTCCGTCCGGTTGTGGATCCCCTCGAACTCCTTCCACCCGAACGGAAACTCGTACTCGATGTCGTACGCGTCCTTCGCGTAGTGCGCGAGCTCGTCGGGTCCGTGCTGATGGAAGCGCAGCTTCTCCGGCCGGATCCCGAGGTCGCGATGCCACTGCATGCGCCACGCGCGCCATTCCTCGAACCAGTGTTCGTCCTCGCCCGGCTTCACGAAGAACTGCATCTCCATCTGCTCGAACTCGCGCGTCCGGAAGATGAAGTTGCCGGGCGTGATCTCGTTGCGGAACGCCTTGCCGATCTGCGCGATGCCGAACGGGATCTTCTGGCGGGACGACTGCTGCACGTTGAGGTAGTTCACGTAGATCCCCTGCGCCGTCTCGGGCCGCAGGTAGACGATCGCCGCATCCTCTTCGACGGGCCCCATGAACGTCTTGAACATGAGGTTGAACATGCGGGGCTCGGTGAGCGTGCCCTTGCTTCCGCACACGGGACACTGCGCGTCGGGGGCGCCGGGCGTGCCCTTGATGCGCTCGTCGTCCGCGCGGAAGCGATTCTTGCACTGCCGGCAATCCACGAGCGGATCGGTGAATCCCGCGACGTGCCCCGATGCTTCCCACACCTTGGGGTGCATGAGGATCGCGGCATCCACGCCCTCGATGTCGTCGCGCGCATAGACCATGGACCGCCACCAGCGATCCTTCAGATTGCGTTTGAGCTCGACGCCCAGGGGGCCGTAGTCCCACACCGAGCCGAGCCCGCCGTAGATCTCGGACGACTGGAAGATGAAACCGCGCCGCTTGGCCAGCGAGACGAGCTTATCCATCACCGACGATTGCGCCATGGGATGTACGTCAGGGTTGCGTGGAAGGACGATGCGTCACTGCACGAAGTGCGGAAGATAGAGGAGGCTCAGGAGGGCGGCAAGCGAAGGGCGCGCGCCACCGCGGCGCGCGTGTGCGCGGCGAGCGCCGCCTCGTCCCACCGCCCACCACCCTGCTCCACCACGACGTCCTGCGGCGCGTCACGCACCGTCGGCGCGACGAGCGCTGCGGGACGGCCCGCGGCGGCCGCCCGCGTGAGCACCTCGCCGGTGAGCTTCCCGGCGGATGACGTCGCGTCGAAGGCGCCCTCTCCCGTGACGACCAGCGCAGCCCGGGACACCGCGTCGGCCCATCCGACCTGATCGAGCACCCACGCGGCACCGGGCACGAGCTCGGCATCGAGGAAGGCGAGCAAGCCGAAGCCGAGGCCGCCGGCGGCTCCCGCGCCTGGGCGCGCGGCGAGTGCCGTGCCCCGCGCGCCGAGTACCGCGGCCAGCCGCTCCAGTCCACGCGCGAGGCGCGCCTCCGCCGCCACGTCCGCTCCCTTCTGGCGGGCGTAGCGCCGTGCGCCGGCGGGGCCGAGGAGGGGCGCGCTGACGTCGGCGAGCCCAACCACCCGTGCCGCGGGCGGACTGCCGTCCTCGAGCGCCGCCAGCCGCTCCAGCGCGCCGCCCCCCCCGGGGAGCGCCACGCCCGCCACGTCGCGGGGCACGACGCCCCATGCGCACGCCATCCCGACCCCGCCGTCCATGGTCGCACTGCCGCCCAGCCCGACGTAGACGCGCTCGGCACCTGCCTCCGCGGCGGCGACGACCAGCTGCCCCACGCCGAGCGTGGTGGCGCGCAACGGATCGCGCGGCCGGCCACCGAGCACGCTCAGGCCGCAGGCGTAGCGGGATTCGACGACCGCCGTCCGCGCATCCAGCCAGCCAATCGGTGCGGTGATCCGGTCACCGAGCGGGCCGGCGACGTCGTGATCGGTCACCGCGAGAAGCTGGGACTCGAGCGCGTCCAACAGGCCGTCCCCGCCGTCGCTCGCGAGCAGGATGTGCGGGTCCCCGCCGGCCGCGCGGATGCCTTCGGCATAGGCGTCCGCCACAGTGCGCGCGCTGAGACTTCCCTTGAACGCCTGCGCAACGGCAAGAACCCTCGATGGGCTCATGCGAGCCTCTCCCATCATGCTGAGATCGCGACGCACCGTCGCACCGGCGCGAACGCTGGTAACATGAAGAGCGACAGACGCTTGTGCAATCCGCGGGGAACACCTACCTTCGCCGTAATGCGTGCGCGCCCCGGCGCCGGCACAAGGCGTTGACCGGCGACTCCTTTCCGACCGGTCGGCACACGCCGACCCTCCCACCGCCTCGTTTCCCTTCCAGGCGGGCACCCGTGCCTCCCCCTGCACTGTTTAGCATTCTGCACGGCAGTTCCCGGTTGCTGAATACGCAAGTTATTGTCTTTCAACAAGTTGTATATCGGCACGGTTGTTGCTTTTTGGGGACGGTAGATGGTGACCGATGGCGTTGCCGTCCGTTGAGCACCTTGAATCCACGAGGCGCCGGTCAGGTCCGGCGCGGGAGCCGTCACTGACACACTCCGGCCAGCCGCAGCGTTCGCGGGGCGCCCGCCCCGTGCACCGGGAGATCCATCTTCGGGATCTCTGGGCCGTCGTGCGCCGTCACTGGCGGGTGCTGGCGCTGATCGCGGTGCTCGTGGCCATCGGCGCCTGGTGGTCGGCGCGCAAGTCGGTACCGCAGTATCAGTCGCATCTGACGGTCCAGATCGGCTCGCCCAAACAGGTGCTCGCGTCGCTCGATCCCGGCACGAAGGTGGACGAGATGGCGCTCAAGACGGACCCCGTGCGCTCGGAGGCCCTCGTGCTCACGACCCAGGGCCTGGCGCTCCGCGTCGTCAACGCCCTCGGCCTGGAGCTCGAATTCGACGATCCGACCATCGCGCGGGGTCGCTACATCACGAACGTCCAGGTTGATTCCACGCCGCCGTCGGGCCGCTACGCGCTCGTGCTGCGCGGCGCGTCCGGATGGTCGCTCCGGAACGCCGCCGACAGCGTGCTCGCATTCGGACCGTACGCCACCCCCGCCGCGGGCCCGGGCTTTCAGTTCCGTGTTCGTCCCTCGAGCGCGAACGCGACGCTCGCGTTCCATGTCTCGAGCCCCGAGGAGGCCGCCGCGTGGGTGAGCGGCGGGCTCACGTACTCGGTGCGGCAGGGCACGAATGCGGTCGACATCTACTACACCGGCACCGATGCGACGCTCGTACCGGGGACCCTGAACGAGGCCGCGCTGCAGCTGCGGCTCGGCGGGATTCAGCGCGCGCGGACCATCGCCGAGCGTCGCCGGACGTACATCAGCGAGCAGCTCGACAAGGCGCGCGTGGCCTACCAGGAGCGCCTCGACGACCTCCAGCAGTTCAAGGAGCACCAGGCGATCTCGGATCTCCCGGCCGAGCAGCAGGCGCTCGTCAACTCGATGCAGCTCTTCGAGCAACAGCGCCAACAGCTGCTCGTGCAGCGGGAGCTCTTCCAGCAGGCGCTCGATCGCGACACGTCGACCATCGGCGTCGAGGCGCTGAACCGCCTGTCGGCCGTCGAGAACGTGTCGGCCAACACCGCGCTCGACTTCCAGATTCAGACCCTGCTCAAGCTCTACGAGAACCGGCGGACGCTCACGGCCGGCACGCTCGGGCTCCGCACCGGCAACCCACAGGTTCGGGCGATCGACCAACGCATCGTGGAGAGCACGCAGGCGCTGCGGGAAGCCGTGCAGGCGAGTCTGTCGTCGATCGACCTCCAGCTCAAGGCGACCCAGAAGAAGATCGACGACATCCGCGCGCAGCTGCAGAGCTTCCCGGGCATGCAGTCTCGGATCGCGCAGCTCGAGCTCGAGGCCGACATCCAGCAGCAGACCGAGAAGTATCTCCTCGGCCAGTACGAGAGCGCGCGGCTCGAGGAAGCGACCATCACGCCGTACATCAGCATCCTCGACGGCGCATCCCCGGCGTATGCCGTCGGGACGACGGTTCGGCAGAAGGTGATCCTCGGGCTTCTCGTCGGGCTCCTGCTCGGACTCGGCGGCGCGTTCTTCCTCGAGTATCTCGACCAGACCATCAAGAGCTCGCACGACGTCGAACGTGTCCTTGGCGTCCCCGTGCTCGGCCTCATTCCGTTCGATGCGAAGTTCGGCGTCCAGGGGAACGGCACGCGCGTCCCCGTCGCGCTGGTGACGGCGGGTGCCAGCGACGATCCCGCCGCCGAGGCGTTTCGAACCCTCCGCACGAATGTGACGTTCGTCGGCGCCGAGAAGCCGATTCAGGTGATCGCGGTCTCGAGCCCCGGCCCGGGCGAGGGAAAGTCCACCACCGCCTGCAATCTCGCGGTGACGCTCGCGCAGAACGGCCACCGCACGATCCTGATCGACGGCGACCTCCGGCGTCCGCTCGTGCACCGCGCCTTCGGGTTGCTGCAGGAGCCCGGCCTCACCGACATCCTCGTCGGCCGGGCCCACGCGAAGGAAGCGGTGCGGCCCGAGGTGATGTCCAACCTCGACGTGCTCCCGAGCGGCAGCACACCGCCGAACCCGAGCGAGCTGCTCGGCTCCGATGCGATGCACAGTCTGCTCGGGGAGTTTCGCCGCGAGTACGAGTACATCCTGATCGACACGCCGCCGGTGCTCCCCGTGACCGATGCCACGGTCGTGGCCTCGGTGGCGGACGCCACCATTCTCACGGTGCGGAGCGGAGATACGGAGGAGGCGGCGGCACAACGCGCGCTCGATCAGCTGCGCCGCGTGGACGCGCGGATCGCCGGCGCCGTGCTGAACGGCGTGAACCGGACGCGCGACCAGTACTACACGTACTACTCCTACTCCAAGCGCCCCCAGGAGCGCGGCAGGCGTCCCGCCAAGTCGCTCCGCTCGAAGATCGCCGACTGGTTCTAGAAGCGCCTACACCCCGATGATCTGATCGCGCTTGGAGCCGACACTGACGTAGGTGATCGGCGTCTCGACCAGGTCCTGGATCCGGTCGAGGTAGGCGCGTGCGCGCGCCGGGAGATCGGCCAGGCGACGCGCGCCTGTGGTCGGCCGCTGCCATCCCGCGAGCACCTCGTATACCGGCTCGACGCGGCCGAGGGTGGCCGTATCGGACGGCATGTGATCCACCGCGTCCTCGCCGAGGCGATATCCCACGCACACGGGGATCTCCGCGAACGTGTCGAGCACGTCGAGCTTGGTCACCGCGAGATCCGTGAGGCCGTTCACCCGTACCGCATAGCGCACCACGACCGCGTCGAACCAGCCGCAGCGGCGTGGCCGGCCCGTGGTGGCGCCGAACTCGTCGCCGAGCTCGCGCAGCTGATCGCCGAACGCGTCCTCCGCCTCGGTGGGGAGCGGGCCGTTGCCGACGCGCGTCGTGTACGCCTTGACCACGCCGAGCACCGCGTCGATCGCCGTCGGCCCGATCCCGCTCCCGACCGACGCGCCGCCCGCGGTGGTATTGGACGACGTGACGAACGGGTACGTCCCGTGGTCCACGTCGAGCAGCGCGCCCTGCGCGCCCTCGAGCAGCACGCGGCGGCCCGCGCGGAGCGTCTCGTAGGTGAGGTGTCCCGTATCCGCCGCGAGCGGGAGAATCCGCGGCGCGAGTCGGCCGATCAGCTCGAGATGGTCGCTCAGCGATACGCGATGGGGATCTTCCAGCAGATGGAGTACGCGATTGGCGCGCTCGACGCGCGCCGCGATGAGCTCACGGGCGTGCTCGATGTCTCGGAGATCACCGACGCGCACGCCGCGGCGGCCGTACTTGTCCTCATACGCGGGGCCGATGCCGCGGCCGGTGGTGCCGATCTTCTGCGTCCGCTCCATCGCCTGGTCGATCGCCTTGTGATACGGCAGCACCAGATGGGCGCGATCGGAGACGAGGAGCCGGCCGTCCAAGTCGATCCCGCGCGCGGCGAGCGCATCCATCTCGGCGAGCAGCGTCTCGGGATCGAGCACGACGCCGTTGCCGATCACACAGCGCGTGGCCTCGTGCAGGATACCCGACGGGATCTGGTGCAGCACGAAATGGTCGTCGCCCTTGACGACGGTGTGGCCCGCGTTCGCCCCGCCCTGGTAGCGCACCACCAGATCGGCGCGCTCGGCGAGCACGTCGACGATCTTTCCCTTCCCCTCGTCACCCCACTGGGCGCCGACCACCACCACGCACTGCCGCTTCGGACCGAACATCGCGAACCGCCTCCTCCCGAACGCAAAAATGCCCCGGGGGCATCCCAGGGCATCCTCTGCGAGAAGGTAAGGCGCGGTAGAAGCGCCGTCAACCGACCGCCCGAACCGCCGTAGCCGCCGCACGACCTATCCGAACCGCCACGTTCGGATCGGTGCGCTCGGCGGTATCGCGTTTGGTATGCACGACGCCGAGCGTGCGCCAATCGCCACGCATCACGCTCACACCGGACCACCGCCCGTTGGCAAGCACGATGCCGTCCATATACACACCAGGTGGGAGCCGGCCGGCGCGTGCCGGGACATCCGCCGCACGCAGCGCGTCCACCACGCGACGGGCAAGATCGCCGGGCTCGCCGTGCGTCGCGACCCGGGCCGTGCCGCGCACGTCGAGCCCGTCGAAGTTCACGAAGGTGGAGCCCTCCGCACCATGCCCCGCGGCGATCCACGCGCGCGCGCCCTCGAGGCCGAATTCCTCGGCACCCGTGATCAGCACGCCCACGTCACCCCGGTCCTTGAGCGCCTCCGCGGCGGCGAGCACGGCGATGATTCCGCTCGCGTTGTCCACCGCGCCGGGCGAGTCATCCTGCGCGGGCGTGCCGCCCGTGAACGCAAAGCTTCCCGCGCCGAAGAGTGCGACGATCGCGATGGGGCCCACCATCACCCACGTCACGGCATCGAAGACGCGAAGCATGAGCAGCACCCCGAGCAGGATCACGCCGATGCCGCCCGACACCGCGGCGATCATCCGCCCGCGGAGCGAGATCCGCTGGCCCTTGGAATCGGAGTGGGCGACGAACCAGATGGTGGGCGTACCGCGCGTCGCGACGAGGTTTCGGGCCTCGACCCGCGCAGCCCCGACGGGGATCCGGCCTTCGGCTGCGCCGACGCCGAGCAGGATGGCGAACGCGATCGCGGCGAAGCCGATGATCGCCACGACCCACCCCGGCGCCACCGGCATGAGGAGGAGCGGCACGAGCACCAGCACAACCCACCCGAGCGCGGCGCCGGCGAGGGCCGGGGCGTGCAGCCGCCTATCGGAGGTGTCGAACGGCTCGAACCGGACCTTGTACCCCCAGGCACTCAAGGCCTTTTCGACGGCAGACTCGACGGTCCGGACGCCCGCCGAGCCGGGCATCCGGGGAATCGCGATGCGGCGGAACAGCGGTTCAGCCCAGAGCGCGTCCACTCGGCTCCTGAACCTCGAGTCCGGCGGCGACGAGTGCCGCCTGGACGCGCGCGCGCGCTGGGGCATCGAGATCGGCGAGCGGCGGACGCACGGGCCCACCGACCATGCCGACGAGATCGACCGCCGCCTTGACGCCCGGCACGCCGAGCTCGCCCACCACCAGCTTGTTGAGGGGCGTGAGCACCTCCTGTGTGGCCCCCGCCTGCGCGCGATCCCCCCCGGCGAAGGCGCGAGCCAAACGCACCGCGAGCCCCGCCGCGCAGTTGGCCACCGCGAGGATCGCGCCGACGCCACCGAGCTCCAACGCCGGATAGAAGTGCGATCCCGATCCCATGAGGAGCGCCCACGAGGGCGCGGCCGCGCGGTACGCCGCGAAGTTCTTGAGATCGCCCGAGGAATCCTTGGCGCCGACGACGTTGGGGTGCTCGGCGAGGGCGGCGAGCACGGCCTCGTGCAGCGCGACGTGGGTGTACTTGGGGATGTTGTAGAGCAGCACGGGGACCGGAGAGGCGTCGGCGACGTGCCGGAAATGCGCCACGAGCGCCGTGACACTGAGCCCGCCCCCGTAGTACGCGGGCGGCCGGACCAGCACCGCATCCGCACCGGCCTCGGCGGCCACCTTGCATGCCGCGATGGTGGCGCGCGTGGATTCGCGGCCGGTGCCCGCGAGCAGCCACCGCTCATCGGGCACGACGTCGCGCAACCACTCCACCAGCTGCTGGAACTCGCGCTCGTCGAGCATCGCCGCTTCGCCGGTCGAGCCCGCGGCGAGGATGCCGTCCACGCCGGCCTCGAGCAAGGCCCGGGCGTTGGCGCGGAGGGAGACCGGTGCCACGTCGCCGCTCACGGGATCGAACGGCGTGACGATGGGAACGAGGAGACCCCGGAGTTTGTCGCGCATCAGCTGCTCATATCCGGAAAGCCGTCAGTCAGCCCTTCGATCCGCCCGTCATCATCCTTGGATTTCTTGTCCTTCGCGTCATCCGCCGCCTTCGTGACGGTCGACTTCCGCATCTTGCGGGAGCTCCGCCGGAGCGTCTTGAGCTTGAGCTCGAAGTCCGCGGGGTTGCTCGCCGCCGCGCGTGCGATCTCGAACGTCACCGTGCCCTCGTCCACCAGCTCCATGAGGTGCTGGTCGAAGGACTGCATCCCGTACTGCTCGCGGCCCTCCTCGATGTAATCCTTGATCTCCGCCACGCGCTCCGGATCGCGAATCAGATCGCGGATGGTGGGCGTACAGACCATCACCTCCAGCGCCGCGGACCGGCCCTTCCCGTCCGCACGTGGAAGGAGCCGCTGGGAGACCACGCCGTGCAACGAGTCCGCGAGACGCACGCGGGCCACTTCCTGCTCTTCCGGCGGGAACATCGCGACGATCCGTGAGATCGTGGTGGTCGCATCGGGGGTATGCAGGGTGGAGATGAGGAGGTGCCCCGTCTCCGCCGCCTTCATCGCGGTGTCGATCGTCTCGGCATCCCGCATCTCGCCGATGAGCACCACGTCGGGATCCTGGCGCAGGGCCGCGCGCAGCCCCGTGGCGAAGCTGTCCGTATCCACGCCCACTTCGCGCTGGGTCACCGACGAGTTGATGTCGCGGTGCAGGAACTCGATCGGATTCTCGAGCGTCACGATGTGCTTGTTGGCCGAGGAATTGATCGCGTGGATCATCGCGGCCATCGTCGAGCTCTTCCCCGATCCGGTGATGCCCGTGACGAGGATCATGCCCCGTTCGGCGGCGGCGAGGGTCGCGAGCGTGTCCGGCAGACCGAGCCGTTCGATGGTCGGCACCTCGAAGGGGATCACCCGCATCACGATCATGAACGACGATCGCTGCCGGAGGATGTTCACCCGGAACCGGCCGATGCCGGGTGCGCCCCACGAGCAGTCGTAGTCGCGGATCGCGTCGATCCGCTTCCGGTCCTCTTCGATGGGCATGAGCTGGAGCGCGATCGCCTTCGTCTGCTCCGGTGTGAGGCGCTGCTTGGTGAGCGGTTTGAGCTCCCCGTCGATCCGGGCGCGGAAGACGTCACCCGCCTTGATGTGGAGGTCGGACGCGCCCCGTTCCACCGCCGCCTTGATGATGTTCTCCATGCCGATGCTTCCCATGCCTCAGTATCCCATCTCGAGGTTGACGACGTTCCGAAGTCTGCGCCCGTCGCGGTAGCGCCGAATGTTTTCCGTGAGCAGCGCACTCTCCCGGCGCCAAAACTGCGGGCTCACGGCGCTCACGTGCGGCGTGAGGAGGACACGCGGATGGTGCCAGAAGGCGTGGCCCGGAGGGAGCGGCTCGGTCGCGAAGACATCGAGCGCGCACGCGCCGATCCGGCCGTCGGCGAGCCGCTCGAGCAGCGCCGCCTCGTCCAGCAGCGACCCGCGGGCCACGTTGATCACGAACGCTCCCCGCGGCAGGGCATCGAGCACCCGCGCGTCGATCAGCCGCTCCGTCTCCGGCGTGGCGGGCGCGGCGATGACCAGCGCGTCGCTCCGCCGCGCGAGGCGCACCAGATCGCCTCGGCCGCCGACCCAGCGCACGCCACGCGGGCGCCGGAGCCCCGCGTGCCGCCGCACCGCACGTACCTCCATCCCGAGGGCCGCGCAGCGGAGCGCGGTGGCCCGGCCGATGCCGCCCAGTCCCACGATGCCGATACGCATCCCGCCAAGCTCGCGCACGGGCACACTGCCGTCGGTGAAGACATCCTTCGCCCACCGCTCGTCGGCCTGAGCGTGCGCCGCGGCGGGAAATCCGCGCGCGCACGCCGCGAGCGCCGCGAGAATCCAGTCGGCCATCGGCTCGGCGTGCACGCCCCGCGAGTTGGTGAGCACGACGCCGGACCCGGCGAGCGCGCGTGCGAGACCGGCGGAGATCCCAGCCGCCGCCGTATGCACCCAGCGAAGCGTCCCCGTGGCCGCCGCGATCACACCCGCTCCGGCGCCCCAACCCACGTACACTTCTGCGCCGCGTGCGGCGGTGACGGCTTCGTCCGACGCGGAGCGTCCGTCCCCGTCACTCGACGCGGGTGCCTGGACCTGCACGACCTCGAACCCGCGCCCGAACGCGCGGCGCAGCTCGGCGATGGTCTCGGCCGACACACTCCAGACCGGACGCGTCGAGCCAAGGTCGATGACCGCTCGACGGCTCACGCCCTCACCGACCGCGTGGCGCCGTCTCCGTCTCCGCGGCGAGGAATCCCATCCGCTCGCGCACCGCGCGCATCGTCTCGGCGGCCACGCGCCGCGCGCGCTCGGCACCGTCGCGCAGGATCTCGTGGACCCGCTCCGGCCGCGCGTGCAGCTCCTGGGCGCGTTCCCGCATCGGCGCGAACGCCGCGTCGATGTTGGCGGCGAGCACCTTCTTGCAGTCGATGCAGCCCCACTTCGCGCCCCGACAGTTGGCCGCCACCTCGCGCACCGTCTCGGGCGGCGAGAAGTACTGGTGCAGTGAGTAGATGTTGCACACCTCGGGGTTGCCCGGATCGGTCTTGGTGACGCGGGCGGGATCGGTCTTGGCGGGACGGAGCTGGGCCCAGATGCGGTCGGGTGGATCGAGGATGCCGATGGTGTTGCCGAGGCTCTTGGACATCTTGGCTTCGCCGTCGAGCCCCAGGATGCGCCGTGCGGGACCCACGTGCGCCTGCGGCTCGGGAAAGTATCCCTGACCGAAGCGCGCATTCCACTTGCGGGCGATCTCGCGCGTGAGCTCGACGTGCTGGACCTGATCCTCTCCCACCGGCACGAGATCCGCACGATACAGCAGGATGTCGGCGGCCTGCAGGACGGGATAGTTCAACAGACCGGCCGGCACGCTTTCCTGGCGCTGCGCCTTGTCCTTAAATTGGGTCATCCGCTCGAGCTCGCCGAGCGGGGTGATCGTATTGAAGATCCACGCGAGTTCCGTGTGCTCGGGGACGTGCGACTGCACGAAGAGCGCACAGCGTTCCGGATCGATGCCCGCCGCGAGCAGACTCACCGCCATCTCGAAGGTACGAGTCTCGAGGGCGGCGGGATCGAAGTCCTGGGTGATGGCGTGGTAGTCGACGATGCAGAAGAAGCACTCGTGCCGGTCCTGGAGGGCGACCCAGTTGCGGATCGCCCCCAGATAGTTGCCGAGATGCAACTCGCCGGACGGCTGAATTCCTGAAAAGACGCGAGACATGGCCTCAAGCTATGGCGCGCTGAAAGGGGCCGCAAGGTGGCGCAGAATCACGACTTACTGCACGTCGCCGAACGCGCCGCACGCCGTGCCGCGGATCACATCCGTACCGTGGAGCGCCCCGCCAATCCGGCCGAATGGGACCGCAAGGGCGCGGCCGACTTCGTCACCCACGTGGACCGTGAAGCCGAGCGGCTGATCACCGAGATCGTCCTCGATGCGGTGCCCGGAAGCGTCGTGCGCGGCGAAGAGCTTTCGCCGGACGCCACGGGTGCGGACGTCGTCTGGGTGGTGGATCCGCTCGACGGGACCACCAACTATCTCCATGACTATCCCGCGTACGCGGTGAGCGTCGCCGCCGTCGTGGGCGGCGAGCCCGTGGCGGGCGTCGTGCTCGACGTGACGCGCGATCTCGTCTATACGGCAGCCAAGGACAGCGGCGCGCGCTGCGGCGAACGTGCGCTGCACGTCTCCGGTGTCTCGAATCCCACCGATGCATTGATCGGCACGGGCTTTCCGTTCAAGAACCCCGAGGACGTTGCGCGCTTCATGCGCCAGTTCCCCAAGATCCTCTCGGCGACCAGCGGCGTGCGCCGCGCCGGCTCGGCGGCACTCGACCTGGTGGACGTGGCGCAGGGGCGCCTCGACGGGTTCTGGGAGCTCACACTGGCGCCGTGGGACATCGCCGCGGGGCTGCTGCTGGTGCGCGAGGCGGGCGGTGCGGCAACCGATCTCCGGGGCGCACGCGCTCCCGTGGCGCACGGGCCCATCGTCGCCGGCAATCCCACCATCCATGCCTGGCTGCTCCAGGCGTTGGACGCCGCATGACCGCGCTCATCGAGTGCGTGCCGAACTTCAGCGAGGGCCGCGACGCGCGGGTGCTCGCGGAGCTCGCCGCCGCCATCACCGCGGTGTCGGGTGTGCAGCTGCTCGATATCCACGCCGATCCCACGCACCACCGCTCCGTCTTCACCTTCTGCGGCGCGCCCGAGCCGGTGCTCGAGGCGACACTCGCCGCGGCGGCCGTCGCCGTTCGGCGGATCGATCTCACGCGGCACCACGGCGTGCACCCGCGGATGGGTGCCATCGACGTGGTGCCGTTCGTGCCGCTCGCCGGCGCGACGATGGACGATTGCGTGACGCTCGCGCGCCAGTTCGGAGCGCGCATCGCGGGAGCGCTC
>DATFMZ010000155.1:0-5805 GCA_035266665.1 Gemmatimonadales bacterium
GTGGCGATCAGATTGGCGAAGACCTTGTTGCCGCGGGCGCCGGCGCCCACGATCACAACGCGCTGTGGTGAGGGCATCATCCTCCCAATGTAAGTGATTGACGTATATCGGGTTGGGATTGGGCGGTCGAGGTACCGAAAAAAGGTGCGCCGGCCCTTGCGAGCCGGCGCAGGCGAACCGTCGGTGAGGCGGTTCTGCTACTTGTCGAGCTTCGTGACGTTCGCCGCCTGGAGCCCCTTGGGGCCCTCCTTGACGTCGAACTGCACGCGGTCACCCTCGGCGAGCGAGCGGAACCCGTCCGCGACGATGGCCGTGTGATGGACGAAGACGTCCGGTCCGTCATCCTGCTGCACGAACCCAAACCCCTTCGCGTCGTTGAACCACTTCACCGTTCCCTGCGCCATACTCTGCAACCTCTCGTGATTGGGCGAATCGCCCGTTACGTACCGGCCACCATGGCCGATGAACAGATACAAAAAAACGCACCGACTGCGGTGAGGCGCAGTGGTGCGACCGACTAGACGGCGGACAGGCTACCCAGCGATTGAGCCATCGAACTGCCCCCAAAGTGTTGGTGGCCTCCAGTTTTGTCAATAGCGCGCGGGGCGCTAACTTGGGACCGTGACGGCGGTTGTGGACTTCCTCGGGCATCTGCGCTTCTACGTCGCCGGAGCGCTCGCCTTTCTCCTCGCGGTGCTCACCTCGGGGCACGCGATCATGTACAAGCGTGATTCCCGCTCCGCGGTGGGCTGGGTCGGGCTCATCTGGCTCGCCCCCGTCGTGGGATCGCTGCTCTACGTCGTCTTCGGAATCAACCGCATCCGCCGCCGGGCGGCGCTGCTGCGCGCCGTGGGCCCACGGCTCTCGGGCCCGCTCCTTGCGCTCCGGCCCGGTGACGCCCTCGTCGCCCAGCACCTCCCGCCCGAGGCGCACCATCTCCAGGCCATCGCGCGTGCGGTGGACGGCATCACGTTGCGGCGGCTCACGTCGGGGAACGACCTCGAGCCGCTCGTCAATGGCGACGAAGCCTATCCCCGGATGCTGGAGGCGATCGGCAAAGCCGAGCATTCGATCGCGCTCGCCACCTATATCTTCGACAACGACGCCGTGGGCCGGCAGTTTGCCAACGCCCTCGAGCGCGCGATGCGGCGTGGTGTGGACGTACGGGTGCTCATCGACGGCGTGGGCGCGCGATATTCCTGGCCGCCGATCATCCACTCCCTCGCGAAGCGTGGACTCCACGTCGCGCGATTCATGCCGACCGTGGTTCCGTGGCGCTTTCCCTACATGAATCTCCGCAACCACCGAAAGATTCTCGTGGTGGATGGGATCGTGGGCTTCACGGGCGGGATGAACATCCGGCGTGGGCACGTGATCGGCGCCGAGCCGACGCGGCCGGTGCAGGACGTCCAATTCCGCGTCCGGGGCCCCGTGGTGCGCCATCTCATCGAGACGTTCGCCGAGGACTGGGCCTTCACGACTCGCGAGGTGCTCGAGGGTCCCCTCTGGTTTCCCGAGCTCGACGAGGCGGGCACGATCGCCGCCCGCGGCATTCCCGACGGTCCCGACGAAGACTTCGAGAAGCTCCGCTGGACGATTCTCGCGGCACTGGCCTCGGCGCGGAGCTCGATCCGGGTCCTCACGCCGTATTTCCTGCCGGACACCGCCCTCGTCACGGCGCTGAACGTCGCCGCCATGCGCGGCGTGCACGTGGACATCATCCTGCCGCAGAAGAACAACCAGTTTCTCGTCCAGTGGGCGTCGTCGGCGCTGCTCTGGCAGGTGGTGAAGCGCGGGTGCCGCGTCTTCCTCTCGCCACCGCCGTTCGATCACTCGAAGCTCGTGGTGATCGACGATGCGTGGACGCTGATCGGCTCCGGCAACTGGGACCCCAGGAGCCTTCGCCTCAACTTCGAGTTCAATCTCGAATGCTACGACGCGGAGTTCGGGGCCTGGATGGGGGGGTGGTTCGACAGCAAGCGCGCGCGGGCGCGGGAGCTGACGAGCCGGGAGTTGGATACGCGGAGCGTGCCGGTGCAGCTCCGGGATGGAGTGGCGCGATTGGTGTCGCCGTACCTGTAGCAGGCGGCCACGGGCGGGCGAGGGCGGTAACGGGCGGTACGGGGGTCGTCTTCCGACTACCGCCCGTTCCCGCCCGTTCCCGCCCGTTCCCGCCTGTTTCCGCCTGTTTCCGCCCGTTCCCGCCTAGCTCTTCGGATGCAGGATCTTGTCGATCCGCACTGCCGCATCCTGCAGATGGAGCTTGGTCGGCGTATCGTGGACCCGGCGGAGCGCCTGGGTGATCTCCCGTTTCAGCTGCTCCAGATCGCCGCGCACGTAGGGACGAATGTCACTCTGCTCGACGTTCACCTCGGTCCGGTGCACGAACCGCCGGAACCGGGCCGGAATTTCCGGCTGCTCTTGCGTCATCAGCTGCTGCATCCGGTCGAGGTAGCCGCGCTGGAGATCGCGCCGATAGACGCCGATCGCCTTACCGGAGGCGAGGTTGGGCCAGACGGCGCTGTGGAGATCGGAGAAGAAATTGCCGAGCGTGTACGTCTTGCCGCCCGTGACCGCGTCGTTCTCGATGAGACGCTGGAGGCGGCCCATGTCGAGCAGGCGGTCGAGCACGCCCACCTGAAGCGTGCGCAGATCCTCGACCTTCGACGGGTTGTCGAGCCGGCTCATGATGCTGTCGTCATAGAGCCAGGTCGGCGCCGTGAAGGCCTGCTCCGCCAGGAAGCGCATCGCGCGCTGCTGGTCGTTCTTGGACACCGGCACGAAGATCGGGCCGGGCTGGTCCTCGTTCTTCCGCGTCTCGTAGACGCCGCCGACGATCGTTGTGACGTGACCCATGTAGCGGGTGAACTGCCGGATCGCCTCCTGCCAGATGTCCTGCAGGTCGTCCGTGTAATTCGCGAGCGGTTCGTGGGTCCAGGTCAGGAGGTTCGGGACGATCCGCTTCAGGTTCGCGATACCGTACTCGCTCGCCTTCACGCCGTCGTCGCCGAGGGCCTCGGTCTGCGACGTGGGATCGACGCTGCTGGGATCGCCGAAGCGATAGATCGGGTCGTTCTCGTGCGCACGAATCCACTTGTCGAGCGTGGGGCGCTCGTCCTGCGGCGTCTTCGCGTCCAGGATCGGCCGGTAGCCCCAGTTGATGGAGTAGATGTCATACGGCCCGATGTGCGGAATGAAACAGACGCCCTTGTCGCCCGGCTGCGCCACGTAGTTGAAGCGCGCGTAGTCCATGATGGACGGCGCGGTCCCCATGCGGCAGCTGAAGCTCGTGCGGAGCGAATCGACCGGATACGACGCGCTCGCCTTCATGTTGTGCGGGAGGCCGAGCGTGTGGCCGACCTCATGCGTCAACACGAATTCGAGCAGCTTGCCCATGATGGCCGTCGGGAACTTCACGTGTCGGGCCTCGGGGTTCGCGGCCGCGGTCTGAATGAAGTACCAGTCGCGCTGCAGGTTCATCACGTTGTGATAGAACCCGACGTCCGCGTTCAGGATCTCGCCGGAGCGGGGATCGCTGACATGCGGGCCATAGGCGTTCTCGACGTCCGAGGGGAACCACCGCACCACCGAGTACCGCATGTCCTCGAGGGAGAACTCGGGATCCTCCGCCTTGGTGGGCGCGTCCTTCGCGATGATGGCGTTCTTGAAGCCCGCGGCCTCGAACGCGACGTTCCAGTTCTCGATCGCCTTCTTGAGGTAGGGGCGCCACTCGACGGGCGTCGCCGGATCGAGGTAGTAGACGATCGGCTTCACCGGCTCGGTGAGCTCCCCACGGCGGAAGGCCGCCGTGTCCTTGGGCTCGAGGCGCCAGCGCGTGATGTACGTCTGCGTCTCGGCCTTCTGTGCGTCGAGGCCGTAGTTGGTCACCTGGATGTTGAAATAGCCCACGCGCGGATCCAACAACCGGGGCATCATCGGCGTCGCCGGCAGCAGAATCATCGATTGCGCCATCTCGAGCGAGATGCTCCCCGTCTCCTCCTGGCTCGGCGCCGCGCTCGCGTCATACGTCAGCACGTGACGCACTTCGACGTTCTTCGGGAAGCTGTGCACCGAGACGATGTACGAACGCTTCTCGTCGAGGCGCCGCACCTTGTACTGCTCGCGCCGGCGGGCCTGCAGGCCGAGCGCCGGGACGTCAGTCGTGTACAGCGAGGTGACGTCGATGACCGCCGCATTGCTGTCGGGCGACATCGCCTCGATGTCGAACGCCGCGATGATCGGCGGGAAGTTCGCGTCCGCCACCGCCATGTGGATCGGCAGGGAGTCGGCCGCGATGTTGGCGTACGAGACCACGCGGAGCAGGATCTTGTTCTGGTGCCGCTCCCAGTGCACGACTTCCTCGTTCGCTTCCTCGCCGCCGTAGCCGATGCCCTGATCCGTCTTGGCGATCCGCGTCAGCAGGAGCATGTCCTTGTCGAGCAGATCCTTCGGGATCTCGTAGAAGACCTTGCCGTCGGTCTGGTCGACCTGGAAGAGACCCGAATCGATCTTGGCGGATTCGGGGATCACCTCGCGATACGGCTTCATCTTCGCCTGCGGGTGCTGGCCGTTACGTCCCTGCGGGCCCTGGCGGGCCGCGCCGTTCTGCGCCCGAGCGGGCGCCGGGGCCTGGGACTGCGCCTGCGCGCCGGCGCAACCGGCGGCGGCGACGGCGAGCGCCAGCAAGGCGGTGGCTGTAGCAGTGCGTCTCATCGCTGCGTCCTCGAGATGGGAGGGGTGAGAGAGATGCTGAATCTACGATCGAGCGCCGAAGCGCGTTGAGCGTTGGCGGGCAGGGGGTGAGTGGGCGGGAGAACATACGTCGTCGGGAGGACGGACACAAACACCCGGCCGGGCACGGGGCCCGGCCGGGTGTGGGAGCCCATCGCGGGCGTGGCTAGTAGACCCGCAGCTGATGCAGCGTGAACGTTCCGCTCGCGCGTTCACCCGCGATGGTCGTGAAGTGCCACGCCCCGCGGATTCCGTCGTTGGTGTAGCACCCGTTCAACTCGACGTTGTTGTCGACGTTTGGCGGGTTCATCGCGATCACGACCCGGCCGTCCTGGATGTTGGCGGTGAAGGTCCCCTGGCCGATCTGCGGGCCGATCGGTGCGGTCGTGTCCGCGGAGGGGCTCCAGTACGTGTTCCAGGTCCCCGTGAAATCGGGCGGCGAGCCCGCCGTGACGATGAGATTCCCGTTCACCAGGACCGCGCCCCCGGCGTCCGCGGCCGCGTAGCCGTAGATGCCCCCGATGCCACCGGGTCCGGTGGTGTCGATGCAGTCAGGGGCCGTCGCACCGAGGCAACCACCGGTGGCGACAACGGTGCAGAATGAGACGAACCACGTGTGACGCATGGGTCCTCCGCTGGTGATATGACAGTACATTCTACCGTTTCCACGGCATGAGGGTTTCAGGCGGGTCATGAACGAGTATTCACGGGGCATCGGCCAGGTGCTCGCGGGCGCAGTGTTGATCAGCTTCGCGGCGGTCTTCGTCAAGCTGACCACGGTGCCTGCCGTCATCTCGGCCTTCTATCGCGTCGGGATCGGCGGGGTGATCCTGCTCGCGCTCGCGCTGCTCAAGCGGGAGCGTCTCTGGATGGGACCGCGGCCCGCGCTGCTGGCGCTTGCGGCCGGCGTGTTCTTCGCGCTCGATCTCGCGTTCTGGCATCGGAGCATTGCGTACGTCGGGCCGGGCCTCGCGACGATCCTCGCCAACTTTCAGGTGTTCATCCTGGCGGGCTTCGGCGTGCTCGTGCTGCACGAGCGCGGAAGTTGGCGGCTGGTCGCCGCCGTTCCCCTCT
>DATFMZ010000156.1:0-46612 GCA_035266665.1 Gemmatimonadales bacterium
CGAGGGCCGACCCGTGCATCCCACGGAGTCGCGCGAAGCGGAGATGTTGATCCGCAACGAGTTCCCCCAGCCCCTCACGCAGTTCTTCGCCGTCACCGTCACGGGCCCGATGCCCGTGGACAGCGCCCCGTTTCAGAACGCCCTGACGAAGCTCACCGCGGCGGCCGAGTCCCGTCCGTACATCCGGCTGGTCGTCTCGTCCCTGACGGCCTCGGACTCGAGCTTCGTGAGCAAGGACCGCCGAACGACGTTTTTCATCGCCGCGATCGACGAGAAGAGCGCCGATACGGCAACGGACCTCGTCCCGGACTTCCGCCACGCCATTCACCACGCCGCGGCGCGTCTCCCCGCGGCGAGCGACTACAGCGTGGAGGTGACGGGCGGGCCGGCGCTCGACTTCGACGTACGCACGGTCAGTAAGGAGGACGCGGAGCAGGGCGAGCACAAGGCGATCCCAGCCGCGACGATCGTCCTCGTGCTCGCCTTCGGCGCGCTCGTCGCGGCGATTCTTCCCATCATCGTGGGCCTCTTCGCGATCACCACCTCGCTCGCGCTGGTCTACGTCGCCGCCTCGTACACGCAAATGTCGGTGTTCGTGCTGAACATCGTCTCGATGATCGGGCTGGGCGTTGGCGTGGACTATTCGCTGCTGATGGTGACACGGTTCCGCGAGGAACTGAACCGCGGCCTCGGACGCAAAGATGCGGCCGCCCGCACCGTGGATACGGCGGGCCGCGCGGTCGTCACCAGCGGACTCACCGTCATCGTAGGCTTCGCCGCGCTCATGCTGACCCCGCTCATGGAGACGCGGTCGGTCGCGATCGGCGGCGTGATGGTAGTGAGCACCGCCGTGTTGCTCTCGATCACCCTGCTCCCCGCCGTGCTCGCGATTCTCGGTCGCACGATCGATATGCCGCGCGGGTTGGCGCGGCGGCTCGCCTGGTACCACGCGCCGCAGCGCTGGGAGCGTTGGGCGCGGTGGCTCTCGCACCATCCCTGGCGCGCGCTGGTGCTCGGCACCGTGGTGATGGGCGTACTCACCTGGCCGCTCTTCCAGATCAAGATCGGCCTGCCGCGCTCGGGGTGGTTCCCGACCCAGACCGAATCCGGCGCCGGTGTGCGCGCGTTGGACCGCATGGGTGCCCGCGGCGCGCTGCAGCCGATCCGCATCGTCGTAGAAGCGCCGCCCGGACAGAAGGTGGTGAGCACCAAGTACCTGGGCGGCCTCCGGCGGCTCTCCAACATGATCCATGCCGACCCCCGGATCGCGCAGGTGCGCAGCGTGGTCGATCTCACGCGCGGGACCTCGCTACTGCAGTACTCGATTCTGTACAGCAACGTGGAGCGGGCGCGGGAGCGCTACCCCGACTTTCTGAACGCGTACCTCTCGCGCGACAACCGCACGACGATCATCGACGCGCTCGTCACCGATACGACGTCGTATCTGAGCTCGATGGACGTGGTGCACCACATACGCGCCGAGGTGGACAGTGGTGTGCCGGGACTCGACTCGGTGCGGGTGCTGGTGGGCGGATTCCAGGCGGCGAGCGTCGATCTCCAGGACGACCTCCTCCAGGGCCTCCCGATGCTCATCGCCGTCGTCCTCATCATCACGGCCATCGCGCTCTTCATCGCCTTCCAGTCGGTGCTCGTGCCGCTCAAGGCGGTCGTGATGAACTGTCTCTCGGTGGGGGGCGCGTTCGGATTGATCGTGCTCGTCTTCCAACGGGGATTCGGCGCGGGGCTCTTCCGGCTCGATGGACCGACCGACGCGATCTACGTGCTCGTGCCGGTGCTCGTCTTTGCCGTGGTCTTCGGCTTGAGCATGGACTACGAGGTCTTCTTGTTATCGCGCATCAAGGAGGCCTACAAGCGCTCCGGTCGCAACAGTCAGGCCACGATGGAAGGGCTGAGCGCCACCGCGTCCGTGATCACGAGTGCCGCCCTCATCATGATCTTCGTCTTCGGGGCGTTCGCGTTCGCACGCCTGTTGGTGGTGCAGTTGATCGGCTTCGGTCTCGCGGTGGCGGTCTTCCTCGACGCTACGCTGATCCGCATGGTGCTCGTCCCGTCGTTCATGCACATCGCCGGGCGCTGGAACTGGTGGCCCGGCGGTCGAGGCGAGCGGCTCGAAGAGGCCGGCGAAGAATCCTAGATCACTCCGGCCCGGCACGCGCGCCGAAGGGCACGCGCGGCCCGGCGAGTGCCACGGCGCGCACGAGACGTTCCCCCCGCAGATCCCAGTGCCAGGCCTCCACGCGCTCGAGGGTGCGCGGATCCCGGAGCGGTCGGTGCTGCAGCCAACGAGCGTCGAGGTGCAGACGCGCACCCGCCTCGAGCAGCAGGTCCCGATCGGCCGACACGAGATGGGCCCAGCGCACGCCGCGCAACGTGAACCGGTGCAGCCAGAGTCCGCCGTCGAGCGCGTATTCGACGCCGGTCCGCCAGTGACCGAACTCGCGCCAGGCCGGCGTCACCGCTTCGCGTCGAGCCAGTTGTCCCCGATCCCAACGTCGACCACCAGCGGCACCTCGAGCCGCTCGGCGCCCTCCATCTCAGCCCGCACCAACTCGCCCACCGCTTCCGCCTCCGCGGCGGGCGCCTCGAGCACCAACTCGTCGTGCACCTGGAGCAGGATACCGGCCGCCGAGTGCTGATCGAGGAGTGCCGCGTGCAGCCGGATCATCGCCTTCTTGATGAGATCCGCCGCGGAACCCTGCATGGGGGAATTCATCGCGACACGCTCGGCAAACGAACGCGTGTTGAAGTTCTTGTCGTTGATGTCTGGGATATAGCGCCGCCGTCCAGAGATCGTCTCGACGTAGCCCTGTTCGCGCGCGCGCGCGATGGTCTGGTCGAGGAACGCGCGGACTCCCGCAAACCGTTCGAAATACGTGTCGATGAACGCCTTCGCCTCGTCCTGCGTGATGCCGAGCTGCTTCGAAAGGGAGAACGGGCCCTGCCCGTAGATCGTGCCGAAGTTGATCGTCTTCGCCCGGGCACGCATCTCGCTCGTGACGTCGTCCACGGAGACACCGAAGATGACGGCCGCGGTCTCCCGATGAATGTCGCGGCCTTCGGCGAAGGCACGAAGAAACACGGGATCCGCGGAGAGGTGCGCCAGAATTCGGAGCTCGATCTGCGAATAGTCCGCGACGACGAGCTTGTGTCCCGCCTGGGCGACGAAGCACCGCCGAATCTCCCGACCGCGCTCCGTGCGCACCGGAATGTTCTGGAGATTCGGATCGGAGGACGACAGCCGGCCCGTCGCGGCGCCGATCTGGCTGAACGTGGTGTGGATGCGGCCGGTAGCGGGATCGATGCGCTTCGGGAGCGCATCGACGTACGTAGACCGCAGTTTGCTCAGCTCGCGGTACTCGAGGATGAGCCGCGGAATGACGCTCGAGGGATGATCGAGCTCCGCGAGTTGCTGCAACACGTCCGCGTCCGTTGAGGCGCCGGTCTTCGTCTTCTTGATGATCGGGAGATGGTGATCCTCGAAGAGCACCCTGCGGAGCTGTGGGGTGCTGTTGATGTTGAAGTCATGATCGGCCGCGCTGTAAATCTCTTCCTCGAGCTGCTTGAGCTGTGTACCGAACTCTTTCGAGAGGGCACCGAGCCGCTCCCGATCCACCGCGATCCCACGCCACTCCATATCCACGAGCACACTGATGAGCGGCACGTCGATCTCGTCGAGCAGTGGCTGGAGCGCGAGCGATCGGAGCTCGTCCGCGAAGGCCGCGTGCAACCGGAGCACCATCGCGCTGTCGGCGCAGCAGTAGTCCGCCGCATCCTGCGGATCCACCTCGGCGAACGATCGCTCCGACTTTCCCTTTCCCACGAGATCGGTGAACTGGGTCATCCGGGCGCTGAAGCGCTCGAGCGCCAGCACGTCGAGTGCGTGCGAGCGCCTGCCCGGATCGAGGAGGAAGCTCGCGAGCATCGAATCGTACGCGACGCCCCGGAGCGTGATGCCCGCGCGCCGCAGCACCAGCCAGTCGTACTTGATGTTGTGGCCTGCCTTGCGGACGCCCGCATCCTCGAGCAGCTCGCGGAGGGGACGCATCGCCGGATCGTCCAGCCCGGGCAGGTTCACCGGCTCCTGCGCGCCGAGCTCCGCCGGCGCCCGATGCGCGAGCGGGAAGTACCAGCCGCGCTCCGCGGTGACGGCGAGCGACAACCCCACGAGATCGGCCTGCGTGGGATCGAGGGACGTGGTCTCGGTGTCCACCGCCACCAGCTCCGCGTCCCGAGCAGCCCGGACGATGCCGGCGACGTCGCTCACGCGGGTGACCAACGTGAACGCGGTCTCGGTTTCGGACTCGGTCTGCGGCGCGCCGGCCGCCTCCACCCTCGACAGCAGCGAATGGAATTCGAGCTCCGCGAAGAGCTGGGCCAGCCGCGTGGTGTCGGGCGGCTGGCGTCGGCAGCTCTCGAACGCGAGATCCACCGGCACGTCCCGGTGGATCGTCACGAGCTCGCGCGAGAGGCGGGCTTCCTCGGCGTGCGCGAGGAGTGCTTCGCGCGCGCGCTTTCCGGTCACGTCGGCCGCATGGCCCAGGATGTCGTCCAGTCCGCCATACGCCTCGATCAAGGCGCGCGCGGTCTTGTCGCCGACCCCCCGCACCCCCGGTACGTTGTCCGAGGAATCGCCGACGAGCGCGAGGTAGTCGATCACGCGCTCTGGAGGGACCCCCAATCGCTCAGCCGCGTTCGACGGATCGACCCAGACCTCGTCCACCGCGGCGGGGCCGCCGCGCCCCGGATTGAGCAGCGAGACCTCGGGTGCAACGAGCTGATAGAAATCCTTGTCGCCCGAGACGATCACCGCGTGCATGCCCGCCTCGGCGGCGCGCGTGGCGAGGGTGCCGATGACGTCATCGGCCTCGTAGCCCTCGACGCGCACGAGCGGCACGTGGAACGCGTCGAGCAGCTCGCCGACCCGAACCACCGATTGATCGAAGGCCTGCTGCAGCTCGGGCTCGAGCTTCTCGCGCGTCGCCTTGTAGTCGGGGAAGGTCTCGTGACGGAACGACGTGCCCGCATCGTGCACCCAGGCCACGTAGTCGGGATGGTGTTGCTCGAACAGCCGCAGCAGGAAGTTCGCGACCCCCCACGTCGCCGACGTGTTCTCGCCGCGGCCGGTCGTGAGCGGACGCCCGATCATCGCGAAGAAGGCGCGATAGATCAGAGCATAGCCATCGACGAGGAAGATCGTGGGCTTCGCCGGCACGTGGGCCGGCGGCGGGGTGGACATGCGCGCAAGATAACCCGACGCAAGACGCCCCGCCCGGGAGCTGCCGGGCGGGGCGTCGATGGGCGGTCGGTGGTGACGCGCCTAGCAGAGCGTCACGTTGCGCGCCCGAACGTCCCGTTCCTGGAATTCCACCTCGAACTCCACCTCCTGCCCTTCCACCAGGGTACGGAACCCGCTGGTTTGGATCGCCGAGAAGTGCACGAACACATCCTCGCCACGTTCGGCGGCGATGAAACCGTACCCCTTGGCGTCGTTGAACCACTTCACCTTACCGTGCATAGGCAGCGCCTCCCAAACGAGTGCTCCCGCTATGCTGTCGCCCGCCGCCGCCGGTGTCAAGCGAGGAGGCGCACCACGAGCGCCACGCCGGGGGCGACGACCAGGTTGTCGTCGAGCGGCGGGCTCCAGCGCTCGAGGGCCGCCCCGACGAGCCCCGCGACGAGCGCCGTCCGCCACCCGACGTGACCCGCCAGCGCGGCGAGCGTGATCACGCCGAACGCCGCGGCCGAGCCTGCCCAGCTCTTGGCCTTCCCACCCCCGAACCGGCTCCCCACGAGGGACGCCGCCGGATCGCCGAGCGTCGCCGCAAGCACACCCACCACCCCCGCCTGCGGGGGAAAGAACGCCGCCGCGGCGAGCCCGAACGCGAGCCACAGTGCGCCGGATGGGCGCCGCTGCTCGCCGGGACGAAAGGCCGGAATCTGCCGTGCCAGGAACTCCCGAAACTCCGGCCGGCCGAGGCGTATCGTCTCGAGGATCGCGGCGAGGGCCGCGACGGCGAAGACCGTGACGCGGAACAGCTCCCAGGAGCCGAGCCACGCGACGAGCAGCAACCCCGCAGCCGCCGCATGGAGCGCACGCCGGAGTGCCGTCGGGCTCACGGACTCCCGCCGGCGCCGGAGAGCGAGGCGTCGTCGGCTTCCGGATAGAGCGCGCGATAGAGATCGCGATTCCTGAGCACGGCCCGCACGTACCCGCGCGTTTCGCTATAGGGAATGCGCTCGACGAACAGCGCGGCGTCTTCCGCGCGGCGCGGGCCCCGGAGCCACCGCGAGACGGCACCGCCCCCCGCATTGTAGGCCGCGACCGCGGGCACCACGGCGCCGTCGAACCGCCGGAGCAGTTGGGCGAGGTGCGCCGCGCCGAGATGCAGGTTCGCATCCGCCACCTGGGTGAGCGCGGGGTCCCAGCTGACGCCGAGGCGCCGGGCAATTCCCCGCGCGGTGCTGGGCATGAGCTGCATCAGGCCGAGCGCGCCGGCGCGCGACTCGGCATCGGCCTTGAAGCTCGATTCCTGGCGGATCAGGCCGGCGAGGAGGTAGGGATCGAGCGCGAAGCGCCGCGCCTCGGAGACGATCAGCGCGCGATGCGGCCAGGGAAAGATCGCGCGGAGCACCCGCGGATCGTTCAGCGTGAGCCGGCCGGCGGCGCGCCAGCCCAGCGAGATGCCGGTCCCCGTCCGTCCCCGCGCGATCAACCCGTCGGCGAGATCGAGGATCGCCTGCGGCGACTGCCACGGCCGGCTGACGAGGGAGGCCACCGCGAGGTCCGCCTCGTGGTCGAATCCGGCCGCCTCCAGCAAATCGACCTCATCGAGTGCCCGCGTCACCTCTGGCGCCGGCGCGTGGTCCGCAGGCTCGGGGAGGTCCAGCGGGGGCGACCCGATCAACTGCCGCGCCTCCATCCCGTAGTATCCCAGCGAATCCGTACGGGCGAGCGTGGCGAGCGTGGCGTGGGCCGAGGTGTCGCCGCGCGCGAGCGCAATCCGCGCGAGCAGGTACCGCGCGGCTTCCGCGTTCGGGCCGGCGCCATCCTGCTCGACGGTGTAGTCCGCGATGGCGGCGGCCGTGTCGTGCCGCGCGAGCGCCGTCGCCGCGAGCGTCATGCGCTCGCGCGACGCCCCGGCGCTCTTGGGGAAGCGGCGCACGACGTCGCGCCGCAAGGCGTCGCTGTTGGCGAGCTCGGCCGCGAGGGTGAGGGCAACGCTCGCCGCGCGATCGTCGGCGTGGGTCTTCGCGAACTGGACCAGCTCGCGCCGTGCGGCCGTGGTGCCGCCGCGCCGCGCACGCAGGCGGGCGTGGCGCAGCACGGCCAGCGTGGCCACGTGGCCGCGCCCGCGCGCCAGACGGGCGTAGAGACCGCTTGCGGCATTCCACTCCCGTGCTTGCTCGAGCCATTTGGCCCGCACGAGGGTCGTCGAGTCCGACGCGTCGCCCAGGGCGACGGCCCGCGCGGCCCAGCGAGCGGCCTCGCGGTACTCGCCGAGCGCCGCCGCACCGCGCCCGAGCGCGAGCGCCATGGCGGGCGTGTGGGGCGGGAGCGCATGAGTCACGAAGGCGAGCGCCTGACGAACGACCGCGGTGTCGGTATCGGCGAGGGCCGCGACGGCGAGCCGGCGCGCCGAGAGGGTGTCGCCACGGGCGGCCGCGAGCCGTGCCGCCGGGAGATGGCGTCCCGCCCGGGCGAACGCGTCGATGGCGAGCGCGGTATCCCCCGAGCCGATCCACAGGGTCGCGCGAATCTCCTCGGCGAGCGACGTGGCGCCGTCGGGGGCGTTCCCCAGCAGCTCGGCGGCGCGCAACGGATTGGTGAGGTGTCGGGCCGCGCGCAGATCGAGCCACCCCGCGATCTCCGGGAGCGCGTGGGCGGCGGCGAGATACGCGTCCGCCGCACTCGAGTCGACGTGCGCCGCGGCGAACGCCGCGCCCGCGCGCGCGAGAAGGATGCCGCGGGAGGCGCCGCTCGCACCGCCCGCCGCGTCGAGATAGAGCCGGCCGGCATCTGCCGGATGACCGCTCTGGAGCGCCGCGGCGGCTCGGAGCGCGAGCCGGACGGCGGCATAGGTCGAATCGACGAGGGGATGCGTATCGAGGAGCGTGGCGGCCCGGGCGGGGCGCCCCAGGGCCAGCTCCGCACGCGCAGCGCGCAGGACGTCGAGATCTCCGACGCTGTCGGACCCGCCCCGCTGCGTGGCCCACGCGTGCGCCACGTGCCACGGAGCGGCGGTCTCCCACGGCCAGGGAAGGGCGGCGGTCTGCGCGCGCAGCACGCCCACCCCAACGAGCAGGCCGGCTCCAACCAGCCGGACAATGCGGCGGGCGATCAGCCTTCGGTCCTGCGAAGCCGGTCCAGGACCTGCGCGTAGGCAGCTTGGGATGCCGGCGTGAGGCGGAAGTTCCCGAAGCCGGAACGATCGACGAAGTCGAGGGTGATGCGGTATGGGGTGTAGCTCCACCGGATGAGACGCACCCCTCCTTGGACGATCGAGCTCGCGTCGTAGACGTCCGATGGTTCGCCCAGGGTGATGAAGACGCGCCCGCGGTCGGTGAGCCAACCGGCCAGATCACCCTCTTGATAGCGCTGATTCGCGATCTCGAGACGCGCGAAGTACTCGTCGAGCGCCTCGTTCTGCGGCGTCACGATGACCGGATCGGTTTCCCTCCAGAACTTGCGCCACAGCTCGATGCGCTTCGCCCCGGTGGCGTTCTTGATCGAGTCGATCTGGTTCGTGTAGCCGAAGTAGCGGAGCATCGAGAGCACTTCATCGAGATTCGCCGTGACCCACTGGCCCGAGAAGCTCACGAGCGCCGGGATCGAGACGGTGTCGGGCACACCGTTCACCGCCGCCACGACCCGCAGCTCGCCGATCGGAAGACTGTCGGGCGGGATCGCGATGCTCGCCGTGGCGAGCGCGCCGGAGGGCACGAACGGCACGCTGCCGCGCCACACGGTCGTTCCGCTCTGGCTCAGCGCCTCGACGGAGGCCGTGGTGCCACGCGCGAGCCCGTATCCCTCGAGGTAGAAGCGGAGCGTGTCGGCCGCATAGGGAACCATCGCGCGCGGGTTGATGGCGAAACGGGGCGCGCTGTCGAGCGCGGTGCGGGCGCTGTCATCGTAGACCGCGACGAGCGAGGAGATCGTGTGCGGCCCGAAGCGTGGGACGTCGATCGTGCGCTCGTCGGCGCCGGAGATCGTCGCGGCCGATGCGTCGCGTACCGTGACCCGCACGTTCGTCTTGCCCGGCGGCACGAGCACGGCGTTCTGGGCGACGATGCTCTGGACGCTCTGCAGGGTCTCCTTGAACGTGGCGACCCACACCGTGTCCAGCGCACGAATGCGTCCAACCGTCTGGCCGTTCTGGTCGAAGTCGACGTTGACCTGATACTCCGCGTGGAACCCTCGCGTCGTGTGGCCGAAGGAGAGCGCATTGTTCGCCATCGAAATCCCAAAGACGGCGAGTGTCGAGTCGGGAGTGGGCCCCGCGAGGAACCGCACCGTGGCGACGAAGGGGAGCCCCGCCCCCCGCGCGAAAAGCCCCATGTTCCGATAGACGCTGATCGCATCGAACAGCTGGGGGACGGAGGTGTCGGGGCTGGGCCCTTCCTCCTGGCCCACGCGCCGCCACGTACACCCCGCGAGCGTGGTCGCGGTGACCAGCCCGACGATGCCGAGCGCGCGGGGAAGGCGGGTGTGTATCATGGCCGAACCTAAGTCTCCGACTTGCCGAAGTTCAAGTCAGTGCAGTAGCTTGGCGAACCAAGATGGCTCAAGAAGATCTCACCGGTCGCACTATCGCGTCCTACCACCTCCTGGAGCGCGTCGGCGAGGGAGGGACCGCGACGGTCTATCGCGCCGAGCATTCGGAGCGCGGTAACTGCGCCGTCAAGATCCTACACCAGCGCTCGCGAAACGACGCCACGGCCGTCAAGCGCTTTCTCCGTGAGGCGGGCTACGGCTCTCGTGTCGTGGACCCGCACGTCGTACGGACGTACGACTACGGCGAGGAAGACGGGCTGTACTACCTGGCGCTCGAGTGGGCCGAGGGCGAGATCCTGGCCGAGTTCGCGGAGCGCTCCGGGCCCCTCCCACCCAAGACGGTGAGCGCGATCGTCTCGCAGCTCGCCAGCGCCCTGGGCGCGGCGCATGCGGCCGGGATCATTCATCGCGATCTCAAGCCAGAGAACATCATCTACAATCCCGCGACCGGGGACGTGAAGCTCCTCGATTTCGGCATCGCGCGCGACGCGCAGCAGGATCCGTCCGAGCGCCTCACCCGCACCGGATTCTTCGTGGGCAGCCTCAACTACGTGGCTCCCGAAGCCCTCTCGGGCGCGCTGGTGGATGAGAAGGCGGACATCTACAGCCTCGCGACCATCGCCTACTACCTGCTGAGCGGCCGCCATCCCCACGGTGGACGTTCACCCCGGGAGATCTTCCAGCAGCTGCTGAACGAGGATGCCACGCCGCTGAACGACAGCGCCGTCGGCATACGGTTCAACCCGCAGCTCGAAGCGGCGGTCATGAAGAGTCTCTCGCGTGACCCGGCGCAGCGACACCCCACCGTGAAGGCGTTTGCCGATGCGCTGGCCGCCACCGCGTCGCTCCCCGCGAACGCGCCCGGCAAGGCCACCGACAGCGGCGGTGGCGGGTCTGGGGTGGGCGGCCTGTTCGGCGCCATCTTCAAACGGAAAAAGAAGTAGTAGTAGCTACAACTACCCACCGATGGCCGAACAAATCGACTCTGCCGCCCACGCTGAGCTGGTCGAGCTCCTGATCGCGCGCTCCTTCCGGCGCGGGCAGTTCACCTTGGCTTCGGGCCGCACATCCTCGTACTACGTCGACGCGCGCCCGACCACGATGTCCGCCCGTGGGCTGTTCCTGGTGGGACGCCTCGGGCTCGCCACGGTTCGCGGTGCCGACTGGGAGGCGACGTCGATCGGCGGCCTCACGCTCGGCGCGGATCCCGTGGCGTATGCCGTGGCGCGCGCGAGCGTAGATGCGCCGCCCGTCCTCGACGCGTTCACCGTGCGGAAGGCCGCCAAGACACATGGTACCGGCCGCCGCATCGAGGGTGTCTTTGCCGCGGGCTCGCGTGTGGTGATTGCGGAAGACGTCATCACGACCGGCAGCTCCGCGCTCGAGGCCGTCCGCGCCGTACGCGAGGGCGAGGCCACCGTCGTCGGCATTCTCGCGGTCGTGGACCGTGAGGAAGGCGGCCGGGACGCCCTCGAAGCCGAGGGTCTCGAGGTCCGCGCCCTCGTCCGCCTCAGCGAGCTCACCGCCTCCGCCTGACCCCCTCCCGGTTCTTTCTCACCCGCGGTGTCCGAGGTCCGCGATCCCGTTGCGATTGAACGGGTGGAAGGATCGAAAGGTGCTCCGGAAGGGGGTGATCAGGCGGCGCACGAAGTCCTCGAGGGCGTCGGCGAACGTAAAGCGGCGCCGGAATTCACTCGCCGTCATTCCCACGACGGCGCGAAGATGCCGGCCGAAGCTCTGCGGCGAGGAATACTCCAGGCGGTAGGCGACGTCGGAGATCGACAGACCGCGGGTCTCGAAGAGCGCCGCGGCATGCACGATGCGCGCCCGGGCGAGATAGCGCTTGGGAGACGGGAGTCCCGCCCGAAAAAATCGTGACATCATGGTGCTGGGCCGGATCTCGAGCCGCGCGGCGAGTCTCCGCACGGTCGTGGTCCCGGGAGCGAGCCGGATGAGCGCCTCGAAGAACGTGCGGGCGCCTGGCGAGGGGGCGCCCAGCGCGGGAATCACGCGCGCGAGCATGGTGGCCGTCTGAGGCGATCCCGGTTGGCCCACGAGCTCGCGCAGATGCCGCCACCCATCCCGCTCGGACAGATCCACCATGCGCCTGACACCGCTCGCGCCGAGCGCGAGGAGCCGCGCGCTTTCCGCGGGGCCGTGCCGTGAGACCACGGCCACCGTGGGCACGCCGGGGAATCCCGCGACCAACGACGCCACGCCGGGCATCGCGTCCGGAGGCAGATAGCTTGGGGAGACCAGCACGGCGTGGACGGGACGCTCACGCACGGCCCGGATCAATTCCGGAACGCTGTCGGTATGGAGGGCCGCGAAACACCCCTCGCCGGCGGCTTCGAGGCGCGAGCGCTCCAACGGCTCCATGACGGTGGCGACGGTCGGGGTCGGATCGATGTTGAGCATCACATACTCCTCTGGCGGCCACGTGCACGATGGCCCCGCGCGGTCAAACCTCGCTCAACGGCGCCACCCTGGACATCAACGGTGGACGCGCTCCCAAGGCGCTGTTTCTCCCGATGGGGATCGGCTATCTTCCGGGGTGGGACGGCCAGGGGTGGGGCGCGACGATCGCGATTCTCACGAGAATCGAGGAAAGTCCGAGCTCCAACGGGCAGACTGCCAGGTAACGCCTGGGCGCCGCGAGGCGACGGACAGGGCCACAGAAAACAAACCGCCCGCTTCGGCGGGTAAGGGTGAAATGGTGGGGTAAGAGCCCACCGCACCGCTGGCAACAGTCGGTGGCACGGCAACCCCCAGTCGGAGCAAGGCCAAATAGGCGGCGAGGTCCGGCCCGGACCATCTGAGCCGCGGGTAGGCCGCTAGAGGTGGCGGGCGACCGCCATCCCAGAGAGATGATCGTCCCGCCGCGAGGCGGAACAGAACTCGGCTTACGGCCCCACCCTTCCGATCCCCACGACCCTCCGATGCGAAAGGACCGTCATGCGTCTCGCCGGACTCGCTCTGGGCCTGCTCGCCGCAGCGTGCGGCGGTACGAGTACGCACCACACCGCACCGGCGCCGGAGAAAGCGTCGCGCGTCACCTATGCTCCCCAAACCGCGCGGTATCATGCCGCTCAACACCGACACGTCGTGCAGGAACTGAGCGGCACTCCTCGCACGAGCGACGTCGTCTCGCACCTCTGGATCTCGAGCACGATCACGCGGGGGGACTCCGGGCTGCATGCGGCACTCGTGATCGATTCCCTGCAGATCACGTCCACCGCGATCCCGATGCCACCAAACCTCGACGCCATCAAGGGCGCGACGTTCACCGGAACGATGGAGCCAACCGGGGCATTGCGTGACTTCACCGGGCCCGATTGGCCGCCGCTCGTCACGCAGCTCGCCGCCGGCTTTCGCACCTTCTATCCGCGGATCCCCGCGGCCGGCGCCGTGGCAGATACCGAATGGTCCGATAGCACCTCGATGCCGCTCAACGCCAACGGGGTCACGGGAACGGTGACGTCGTCCAACGCGCATCGCGCGACCGGATGGGCGCAGTACGCCGGACAACGCGCGCTCGCCATCGAGACCGTCGCGCACTACACGCTGAAGGGCACGGGCAGCCCGGGTGGACAAGATCTCTCCCTGGAGGGCTCCGGGATCCGGCGCAGCACCCAGTATCTCTCGGCATCGGGAGTCTATCTCGGGGCGATCGGCACGGATTCGCTGTCGTATACGCTCGCGTTGATGCAGTCCGGCATGAGCATTCCCGGGACGCAGGAGTCGGCGGACACTCTCACGATGATCCCGTAAGTGCGGGGCCTCCGCCGCATCATCCCACTCGCGAGCGCGATGCTCACCGTCGCCACGGTCGCGCACGCGCAGTTCTACCGCCCGCCGCGCTCGGCCGACTATCTCTTCGCCGCCACCGTGGAGGATGCCCGCTCCCTGTGGGTGAACCCCGCGGGGCTGGGCGTACTGAACGAAGCGTCGATCATGGGCGAGCTCGCCCTCGACCGGCTGAACGGGACGAACCTGAGCGTCTCCCAGTACACGTTCGGGTTCAACTCGCACGGCTTCGCGCTCGCGCTCCGGCACGACTATTACTCGGGCTCGAACGGCGTCACCGCGTTCCGCGTGGGCGCGGGCCGCGGCGTGGGGAACCTCGCCCTCGGCGCCGCGTTCACCGTCTATCGGCAGGGCCCGGATCAGCGGGAGCTCACGATCGGCACGCGCGTGCTCCTGGCCACGGGGCTGCAGCTGGGTGCCGTGATCGATCACATCTTCGCCCCCCGCGTGCGCGGGCAGCGATTGAATCCCGAGGGCGTGCTCGGTCTCGGATGGACCCCGCCCATCAGTGGACGGCTCGACCTCACCGCAGAGGTGCATGCGGCGGAGCGCGATTCGGCGTCGGGCTACGACGTGCGCTACCGGACAGGCCTACACTACCGCACCCCTGGACGGTTTCCCGTCGGAGTGATCGCCGCACTCGATCTCACCAACCACCTGAACGTCTCGCGCGTGGTCTTCGGGTTGAGCTTGGGAGGGTTGAATCGGGGAATCGCGGTGGGATCGGCGCAGAAGGTTGCCGGTCAGACCGAGCTCACGACCCTGAGTGTGACGGGCATCGCAACCGCGCTCCAACCCCGCGGCCGCTTCGGCTACTAGTCCGCTCCGGCGGCGTCAGTCCACGAGCCGGAGCGGCATCACCAAGCACAGGTACGACGCGGGATCGTCCCACCCCGCGGGCTCCACGGTGGCTGCGCGCTCGGGCGCCTTCATCGTCAGGCGCACCTCGTCGGTGGGCATGAACTTCAGGATTTCCAGCAGATAGGTGGCGTTGAAGCCGATCTCCACGGGATCGCCGTCGTACTGGACGGCCATCTCGTCCTGCGCCTCGCCCAGGTCGGGCGTATTCACCGTGAACTTCACGGTGCCGCTGGTGAATGCGAGGCGGACACGATGGGTCTGGTCGCTCGCCACCACGCCGACGCGCCGGAGCGCCGACGCGAACGCCTGCTTGTCGAGTGTCGCGTTCTTGTCGTTCTCCCGCGGAATCACCTGCTCGTAGTTCGGATACGGCCCCTCGATGAGCCGGGTGAAGACGACCGTCTGGCCGGAGCGGAAGCCCAGGTGGTTGTCGCTCTTGGCGATCTCGAGCTCGTCACCGCTGCCGAAGAGACGCCGGATCTGCTCGAGCGCCTTCGGCGGGACGATGAGGTCCGCCGACGTCGGTGCCCCGCTGATCCCCACGTCCATCTTGGCCAGGCGGTGGCCGTTGGTGGCGACCATCCGCATCCGGTCCTTCCGGAGCTCCCACAGCACGCCGTTCAGGATCGGGCGGCTCTCCTCGGTGCTCGCGGCGAAGGCCACGTGCCCGATCAGCTTCTGGAGATCGGCTGAGCTCACCTTCCAGGGCTTCTCGAAGCTCACGGGCGGGAAGTTCGGGAACTCGTCGCGCGGGATGCCGAGCAGCTTGAAGCGCGAACGGCCGCACTCGAGGTTCACCCGCTGCTCGCCGGCCCCGGTCACCCGGATGGCGGCACTCGGCAGCTCGCGCACGATCTCGACGAGCTTCTTGGCCGGAAGGGTCACAGCCCCCTCGGTGTCGACCTCCGCGGGCACCACGGTGCTTACCGCGATGTCCAGATCGGTGCCGGAGAGGCGAATGCCGCCTTTCACGGCCTCGACGAGGATATTCGACAGGACCGGCAGCGTGGTCTTCGTCGGTACGCTCGCGGCGACGGCGAAGAGGCCCTCATGCAGCTTCTCACGTGTGATCGTGAACTTCATGCCGATCCCTACGCAGGTGGATAAATAAAATACTGCGGTACTAGTATATAACTCCAGACGTCGTAGTAGGGTGTCTGGAAACCTTGAAGCCTGCCGTAATCGCTTGCGACGCCTGCGCCAACAGCGTTGCGAGCGTGTTGGAACGCGTGGACCGAATGTGAACCGCCGTGGAGAGCGCGCCGCTTTTCCGCTGTCCCCACATTCGCCAACATAGCGATGTGGGGATGATCTGGATTACCGCGCGGCCAACTCCCGGCGCGCCAACTCGACGCGTTCCTTGAACTGCCGGTCCGATTCCATGTCGCGCTCGACCTTGCCAAGACTATGGATCACGGTCGAGTGATCGCGCCCGCCGAACGCCTGGCCGATCTCGACGAGCTGCATGCCGAGAAGATCGCGCGCGAGGAACATCGCCACCTGGCGGGGGACGGTGAGCGTCTTCGTGCGCGCCTTGGAGCGGAGCCCCTCGGGGGTCACCCCCCAGCGCCGTGCGACCACCTCCTGGACGCGATCCACACTCGGGACCGCGCGGCCCTGGTCCGGCGCGCTCTCACCCTGCTTGATCTTGTCGGAGAGTGCGTCGCGCGCGAGGTCGATCGAGATCTCGCGGTGCTTGAGCGAGGCATAGAGCAGGAGCTTGATGATGCAGCCCTCGAGCTCGCGGACGGAGCTCCGGACGTGCTCGGCGATGAAGCGCAGCACGTCGTCGGGGATCGTCAGCTCGAGGTGGTCCTGTTCCGCCTTTTTCCGCAAGATCGCAATGCGGTGCTCGAGGTCCGGCTGGCCAATGTCGGCCACCATGCCCCATTCGAACCGGCTCACGAGACGGGACTCGAGCCCCGGGATCTCCTTGGGCGGGCGGTCGGAGGTGAGCACGATCTGCTTGCCGGCTTCATGGAGCGCGTTGAACGTGTGGAAGAATTCTTCCTGCGTCATTTCCTTGCCTTCGAGGAAATGCACGTCATCGACCAGAAACATGTCGATCTCGCTCCGGTACTGCCGCCGGAATTCGGGCATCGTCCGGCCGTGGATGCCCTCGATCACTTCGTTGATGAACTGTTCGGCACCCATGTAGGCGACGCGCGTCGCGGGCTCCCGCTCGAGGACGGCGTGCGCGATGGCCTGCATGAGGTGTGTCTTCCCGAGTCCCGTGGCGCCGTAGATGAACAGCGGATTGTACGTCTTGGCAGGGGCTTCGGCGACGGCGTGGGCTGCGGCGGCCGCGAGCTCGTTGGATTTCCCGATGACGAACGTGCTGAACAGGTAGCGCTCGTTGAGCGGGGTGGCGCGGTGCGCGTTCTGCGGCGCGGCGTCCTGACCCTGCGGCGTGACGAAGAAATCCATCTGCGGACGGCTGGCGCGCTCTTCCTGCACCTGGAAGACGACCTCGAGCGCCCGCCCGAACGTCGTCTCCGCGAGGCGGGAGAGGAGAGCCGCGTGTTTCGACGCATTCCACTCGACCGCGAACTGATCGGGCGCCGCCACGATGAGACGACCCTCGTCGAGCGCGACCGGTTGGGCGGGCTCGAGCCAGGTGCGCACCGTTGCGTCGGGAAGCTCATGCCTCGCCTCGGCAATGAGGCGCGTCCAGGCTTCTTTAGCTGACAGGTCCATCCGCGATTGAACTAGAGGTGGGTGGTCCGACAAGGGCGCCACAGGTTACCGCCCGGATGTGGAAAAGTCAACCTTGACCGTCGCGGCCTTGCCCGGGTAGTTTTCTCGGCTCAACCGAGGGATCAGACGATGCAACCGACATACCGGCCGCGCAACAAGCGGCGCATCAAGAAGCACGGATTTCGCGCGCGCATGAAGACGCGTTGGGGGCGTGCCGTGCTCAGCCGGCGCCGCAAGAAGGGCCGGAAACGGCTGGCCGTTTCGCTGCCCACCAAGCACGGAGGTGCCTGACGTCCGAGGGGCTCCCTCGGACTTGGCGCCTCACCCGCGGCACGGAACTCAAGGCGGTGCTCGAGCACGGCCGTCGCCGCCGCACTCCCCGATTCGACATTGCGTGGCGTCCGAACGAGTTAGCGCATCCGCGGCTCGGCGTCGTCGTGCCGCGCTATCGCCAGACGGCGGTCGCGCGCAACCGCTTGCGGCGCCGCGTTCGCGAGATCGCGCGCCGTCAACTGCTGCGGGAGCTGCCACCACTGGATTTCGTGATTCGGCCCCGGCCCATGGCCTACTCCGCTTCCCCCGCCGTGCTGGCGGAGGATCTCGTCCAATGGCGCGAGTCGTTGCAGCAGTAGCCGCGCTGCCGCGCTACGTGGTGGTCGGCTTGATCCGCGCGTATCAGGTGGCGGCGTCACCGTTTCCCTCGCCGTGCCGCTATCAGCCGACGTGCTCGACCTATGCACTCGAAGCGGTGCGCCGCTACGGCGCGTTCAAGGGTGGGTGGCTCGGCGTGAAGCGTATCGCGCGGTGTCACCCCTTCCATGCCGGCGGGTTCGACCCCGTCCCGTGAGGATCGGCTGATGGATCGGAAGATGGTCTTGGCGTTGGTGCTGCTGCTGATCGTGGCGCTCGCGCCCACGCTGCTCTTTCCGCCCAAGCATCCAACGGGGACGGCGGCCGATTCTCTCGCCGCCGCCCAGCCGGGGACGACCGCCGTCGCGGGCTCGAGCGGCGCCGTGGCCGGCTCGACACAAGCGCCCGCCGCCGCCCCCACACCGGGTTCCACGCAGGCCGCGCCGCCGCGGATCGCTGCGGCGTCCCCGCAGCCCACCGCGCCCGCCGCCGCGCCGGACACGGCCCCGGAACACCTCGTCACGGTCCAGTCCGGGCTCTATCGGTATCGCTTCTCCACCCGCGGCGCCCACCTCGTGGGCGCGAATCTGCTCAAGTACCGCTCATTCGCCCCCGGTGACAGCGGCGCCGCGCAGATCGTCCCCAAGGACGGCGAGTGGCTCGACTATACGGTGATCGCCGGCCAGGATACGCTCGACCTCTCCACGTGGTCCTTCACGCCGAGTGCCGATTCGCTCGCGGTGGGCCCGACGGGCGCCGAGCTCCGCTGGACCGCCGAGCGCGATGGCCACACGGTCACGCTCACGTACCGCTTCATCCCCGATCGCTATCTGTTCGACGTGCAGGGCGCGATCACTGACGTCGGACCCAACGGCGGCCTCGTCTACGTGGCCATCGGCCCCCGGCTTCGCGCCATCGACGCCGACACGACCCGCGACATCCGGTCCTACGGCGTCGTGACCAAGGCGCAGAAGACCGAGAATCTCGCCTTCCACTCGATGGACCCCGGCGAGCAGAAAGAGCTCGAGGGGCCGTTCGACTGGGTGGCGGTGAAGTCGAAGTACTTCGCGGGCGCTATTCTGACGCTGGGCGAGCAGCAGCCCCACTTCGGCGGCGCCCTCGCCGTCGGCGCACAGCGCGACTCGGGGCAGAAGTATCAGAGCGAGGTCCACGTCAAGGCGTCGCTGCCGGCTCCGGGCGGAAAGTTCAGCTTCTCCGTGTTCATGGGGCCGCAGGAATACCGCGTCCTCTCGCGGATCGGGCATGGATTCGATGACCTCAACCCCTATGGCTGGATCTTCCGCCCCATCATCCAGCCCGTGGCGCAGTTCGTGGTCGAGATCCTCCTGTGGATGCACGAGCATCTCGCGATCGGCTACGGCTGGGTGCTCATCGTCTTCGGCCTCGCGGTGCGCATCATCCTGTGGCCGCTCAACCAGAAGGCGATGCGCTCATCGATGGCGATGCAGGCCATCCAGCCGGAGATGAAAGCGATCCAGGAGCGCTACAAGAACGACCCCAAGAAGCTGCAAGAAGAGATGATGAAGCTCTATAAGGAGCACGGCGCCAATCCGCTCGGGGGATGCCTCCCGATGCTGATTCCGATGCCGATTCTCTTCGCGCTCTTCTTCGTCTTCGAGAGCACCATCGAGTTCCGTGGCGTGCCGTTTCTCTGGCTCCCGGATCTCTCGCGCGCCGATCCGTACTACATCATCCCGGTACTGATGGGGCTCTCGATGTTCGCCGTCTCCAAGATCGGGCAGATGGGCGTGCCGCCGAATCCGCAGGCGAAGATGATGACGTACGTGATGCCGCCGGTCTTCACGTTCATGTTCTTGCGTTTCTCGGCGGGGCTCAACCTCTACTACGCCGTGAGCAACATCGCGAGCGTCCCGCAACAGTGGATGATCGCGCAGGAGCGACTGCGGCGGACGGCGCGCCGCAAAGCGGCGGAAGCGTCGAGCGGAGGCGGCAGCGGTGGAGGCGGCTCCGGAAAACGCAAAGGCTAGCGCGAACGGGCGGTGCTGACGCACCGCCCGTTTCGTTTCTACCTTATGCTCATGCTCTCCGACGTCATCGCGGCGCTCGCGACACCACCGGGGCGATCGGCGCTCGCGCTGCTTCGCGTCTCCGGCCGTGGCTGTTTTGACGTGGTGCGCCGCGTGATCCCCGAGTTCGTTGCGGAGCCCGCGCGCGTGGCCCGGCTCGCGCGTGCGGTGAACACCGGCGGCGAGCCGATCGACGACGTGCTCTACACGGCGTTTCAGGCACCGGCTTCCTATACCGGCGAGGACGTCGTCGAAATCTCCACCCACGGTGGGCTCCTCAATCCCGCCGAGGTACTCGCGGCGCTATTCGTGGCTGGTGCGCGGGAGGCTGCTCCCGGGGAATTCACGCGGCGCGCCATGCAGCACGGCAAGATGGATCTCCTGCAGGCCGAGGCTACCGCCGATCTGATCGACGCCACCGCTCCCGCCCAGCGACGGCAGGCGCTCGCCCAGCTCGATCGCGGTCTCACGGCACGAATCGGTGCGCTCAGGGACGCGGTGCTGGGGCTCGAGGCGCTCGTGAGCTACGACATCGATTTTCCCGAGGAAGACAGCGGACCGGTGCCACCGGAACGGATCGCCGGCGCCAGCGCGGACGTGCGGGACTCGCTCGCGCGTCTGCTTGCGACGGCGGGTGAAGGTGAACGCCTGCGCGAGGGCGCACTGGCCGTCATCGCGGGCGTTCCCAATGCGGGAAAGTCGGCGCTCTTCAACGCGCTGCTCGGCGCGGAGCGCGCCATCGTCACGGAGATCCCGGGCACGACGCGCGACGCCATCGAGGCGCCAGCCGTGCTGGGCGGGTTTCCCTTTCGACTTGTCGACACGGCGGGACTGCGCGAGAGCACCGATCGCGTCGAACGGCTCGGCATCGAGGTGAGCCGGCGATACCTCGGGGCCGCCGACGCGGTGATCTTCTGCGCCGAAGCGGGGCGGGCTCTGACGGACGAGGAGCGCGCGTTCCTGGGCGAGGCGCGGGTTCCCGTCGTCGTCGTGCGCACGAAGTGTGATCTCACCCCAGGCGACGCCTCGGGGGATCGGGAGATTGCGACGTCGGCGGAATCAGGGGTGGGTATCGCGGAGCTCCGCGACGAGCTCGCGCGGATCGCCTTCGCCACGCTGAGCCACGGAGATCCCGCGCCCGTTCTCACCCGGGAGCGGCACCGTGCCGCGCTCGGTCGCGCCCTCGAGGAGATGGATCAGTTCGCCGCGGCGCGCGATGCAGGCATCGAGGGTGCCGTGGCGGCGACGCATCTGCGCGCCGCGGTGCTCGCGCTCGAAGACGTGATCGGGCTCATCACCACCGACGATGTGCTCGATCGGTTGTTCTCCTCCTTCTGTGTTGGGAAGTAGGCGGCGGCACACCCGGCCTTCGAGCGGTAACGTTGGCGGAATGTCACCCACGCCAAGGGTCCCCATGCGTAGATCCCCGTGCATCACACCGCTCGCCGCGCTCGTCGCCCTGATGCTTGTCATCCCCGATCCACTCGGGGCCCAGCAGCCGAACGGACTGGCCGCCGCTCACAACTACCGTGACGCGCACGCCGCCGAGATCGTGCGCGGATACGCCGAGCTGCTCGGGATCCCGAACGTCGCCGGCGACTCCGCCGGGATCGCCCGGAACGCCGCGTACATCCGGGACCATCTCCGCGCCCTCGGTGTCGCGGCGGAGCTGCTGACGCTTCCCGGCGCATCACCCGTCGTGCTCGGGCGCCTCGCGGTACCGGGCGCAACCCGCACCGTCGCGCTCTATGCGCACTACGACGGCCAGCCCGCGGATTCGAGTGCCTGGACGAACGGCCCGTGGACGCCGACGCTGTATACGCGAGCGATCGATGCGGGCGGCGTGCGACGCGCACTACCCGCGACCGGCGACGCCGTGGACCCGGAGTGGCGCCTCTATGCCCGTTCCGCCGGTGACGACAAGGCGCCGATCACGGGCCTGCTCACGGTGCTGGCCGCCTTCCGCGCGGCGCACGTCACGCCCACGACGAACGTCGTGTTCTTCTTCGAGGGCGAAGAAGAAGCGGGCTCGCCGCACCTCGCGCAGTACTTCGAGGCCTACGGGGATCGACTCCAGGGGATCGACTACTGGATCTTCCTCGACGGGCCGATGCACCCGAGCGGGCGGCCGACGCTCGATTTCGGGGTGCGCGGAGTCACCGGGCTCGCGATCACCGTCTACGGCGCGGTCCGGCCGCTTCACAGCGGACACTACGGCAATTGGGCGCCCGTACCGGGCGACATGCTCGCGCATCTCCTCGCCAGCATGAAGAACGACAGCGGCCGCGTGCTGATCGACGGCTTCTACGACTCGGATGCGCCGCTCGGCGCGGCCGAACGCGCGGCACTGGCCAAGCTCCCCGATTTCGACGCATCGCTGGAGCGCGAGCTGGGACTCGCACGAACCGAGGGTGCGCCGGCGACGCTGGCGGAACGGCTCACGCTGCCTTCCCTCACGGTTCGCGGACTGAAGAGCGGGAACGTGGGTCCCCTCGCACGAAACGTCATCCCGCCCACCGCCGAGGCGGTGCTGGGGATCCGACTCGTCCAGGGAAACGACCCCGTGCACATGCAGGCGTTGGTCGAAGCCCACATCGTCCGCCAAGGGTATCACCTCGTTCGCGACGATCCCGACATGGCGACGCGGCTCCGGTACCCGCGGATCGCAAAAGTGGTTCGCTTCGGTGGATATCCGGCGGCGCGAACGTCGATGGACGAGCCGTTCGTGCCAGGGTTGGTGTCGGCAATCCGCCAGGCGTCCGGCGTGGAGCCGCTGATCTTCCCGACGCTCGGGGGATCCCTGCCGCTCTACCTCTTCACCGATCGGCTGCACGAACCCGCGGTGATCGTGCCGGTCGCCAATTACGACGACAATCAGCATGGGGCCGACGAGAATCTCCGGGTCGGGAATCTCTGGTATGCGGTGGATCTGTTCGCGGCGCTGTTGACGATGCCGGACGGGGCGGGTCGCTGATGGGTTCGAGAACGCCCCGCACGTGAAGCGTGCGGGGCGTGGGGCATGCTGCCGGAAACCCCTTGTTTCCGACTAGCGTGACATCGCGAACATCTGGGATGCGACGGACGTCCCGCTCATGAACGTCGCGCAACCGATCGCGATCAAGGCAACGAGCGACAGGGTCAGCGGTGCAGATCCGCTCAAGGCGAGAATGCCGAGCACGATCGCACCCGCGCCGACGAGTGAATCGGCGCCGCTCGCTACGTAGACGAAGTCTTCACCGTGTTTGCTCGCCGCGGTCTGCTCGAAGCGTGCCGTCGCGGCGCTCGCGATCAGCAGGGCGCCACCCATGACGATGGGTGCGATGCTGACGAGCTCCAACTGACTCACTCCGAGCAAGGCCAAGATGCCGAGCGTGATCCCGGCGAGACCTCCAAGGGCGGTCGTTCCCAACCCGCCGCCGATCTCGAGATGGCGCGCTGCCGCCCGGCCGAGCACCTGACGGTACCTGGTGGCGAGGGCGGTGCTGCCCACGAGAATGCCGAATCCGGCGGCGATGACCGCGATCGAGTCCAGCGCGCCGGGGACCAAACCGATCAGTCCCAAGATCGCGAGGACGATCGCGCCGGCGCCCGCGATGGTTTCACCGACCGATCCCTTCTCCACGTCCCGCACGGGACTCATGGCTTCGTTACCGAACCGCGCGTCGCGTTCGTCGACCGCGTGTTCAGAGATTCTCGAATTTCGGATGCTTGTCGGTCCGGCCATGGGGCCAGCCTCCTTTCCTGAAACGAGGACGAAGTTCGGCGGCGCTGCCACCGAGCTTCGAGGCAACCTCGGAGATGTCGCACCATCACCCGTGGTTGTCTAAGTACTGTAATAACAGAGAATTACCAATTAGTTCCATGTTTGTCGGGATTCGGCGTCCTGCGGCCGGTCTTGCGCCGCCGGCGGTCTGCGGTGAATCTCGTCCGACCACGCATGAGCAACCGGCGATAGGGAGGCAACGATGACGGCGGAGCGCGCGGATCGAGGCACGATCGCGGGCATCGGGCAGATCGCGATCACGGCGCATGATGTCCCGCGCGCGGTGCGGTTCTACCGCGACGTGCTCGGCCTCGCACTGCTTTTCGAGATGTCGAAGATGGCGTTCTTCGACGCCGGCGGCGTGCGGCTCATGCTCTCGCTGCCGGAAGAAGCTCGCTTCGATCACCCCGCGTCGATCATCTACTATCGCGTGAACGATCTCGATGCGGCGCATGCGCGACTGATCGCTGCCGGCGCGTCATTCGAGCGTTCGCCCCACCTGGTCGCCAAGATGCCCGATCACGAGCTGTGGATGGCGTTCTGTGAGGATTCCGAGGGAAACACGCTCGCGTTGATGGAAGAGCGGCGGTAACTTCGCGGAGTTTTCTTCCCGTCAGCCGATCCCACAGGGAGTCCCATGCACCTGACGTCGCTCGACTGGCTCGTCGTCCTCGTCTCGATCGCGCTCTCTTTCCTGCCGGCGATCCTGCTCGCCAAACGGGCGGGCACGAGCACCGCGGAGTTCTTCACGTCCGGCCGCGCGGCGCCGTGGTGGCTGGTGGGCGTCTCGATGGTGGCGACCACCTTCAGCACCGATACACCGAACCTCGTGACCAACATGGTTCGGGAGAGCGGGGTCGCCGACAACTGGCTCTGGTGGGCATTCCTGCTCACCGGGATGATGACCGTCTTCTTCTACGCTCGTCTCTGGCGGCGCTCGAAGGTGCTCACCGATCTCGAGTTCTACGAGATCCGCTACTCGGGAAAGCCCGCCTCCTTCGTGCGCGGATTTCGCGCGGTCTACCTCGGTCTCTTTTTCAACTGCGTCATCATGGCCTCGGTGAACCTCGCCGCGGTGAAGATCGCGAACGTCGTGCTCGGTTGGCCGATGGCGAAGACGCTCATCATCTGCTCCGTGCTCAACGTCGCGTTCGCCGCGACCTCCGGGCTCTGGGGCGTGCTCGTCACCGATTTTTTCCAGTTCGGGATCGCGATGACGGGCGCATTCGCGGTGGCGTACTTCTCGCTCAAGCAGCCCGCGGTGGGCGGCTTGAGCGGGCTCGTGCACCGCATCGATCCCAAGACCCTGAATCTCCTGCCCGACTTCGGTGACTGGCGGCTCGCTCTCACCGTCTTCTTGATTCCCATCACGATTCAATGGTGGTCGGTCTGGTACCCCGGTGCCGAGCCGGGGGGGGGCAGCTATATCGCGCAACGCATGTTGGCGTCCAAATCGGAGAAGGATGCGATGGCGGGGACGTTGTTCTTCAACGTCGCACACTACGCGCTGCGCCCCTGGCCGTGGATCATCGTGGCCCTCGCCTCGATGCTCGTCTTCCCGCACCTGTCGGACATCGCGCACACGTTCCCGTACGTGGATCCCAAGCTGATCGGGCACGACATGGCGTACCCGGCGATGCTCAAGTTTCTGCCGGCGGGCTTCCTCGGGCTCATGATCGCGGGTATGCTCGCCGCGTACGTCTCGACGCTGTCCACACACCTGAATTGGGGCACGTCGTATCTGGTGCACGATTTCTACCGGCGTTTCCTCCGCAAGAGCCGGGACGAGAAGCACTACGTGCTGATGGGGCGGATCATCACCGCGGTGCTCATGGTCCTCGCGGCGCTCCTCACGACGGTGCTCAACACCGCGAAAGAGGCATTCGATCTGATGCTCTCCGTCGGAGCCGGGACGGGTCTCATCTACCTGCTCCGCTGGTTCTGGTGGCGCGTCAACGCGTGGAGCGAAGTTGCCGCGATGGTGAGCTCGTTCCTCGTCGCGGTGGCGTTCTTCGTCGGCGGAAAGCTGGGGCACCCCGTGGACACATCGCTCTCGCTCGTCGTGACCGTCGCGGCGACCACGGTGGTGTGGGTGGTGGTGACCTTCGTGACCGCGCCCACGGAGCGCGCGCGGTTGGTGGCCTTCTACCAACTGGTGCGCCCCGCGGGGCCGGGGTGGCGCTCGGTCCGCGCGGAGGCTGGTCTCCCGCCCTCTCCCGATTCACTTCCGCTCGCGATGTTGGGATGGGTGCTCGGCGTCATGTTCGTGTACTCCGCGCTCTTCGGCGCGGGGAGCTATCTCTATGGCCGGACGGCACAGGGCACGGTCTGGCTCGTGCTCTTCCTGATCAGCGGCTTCGGACTCGTGCGTCTCCTGCCCCGCTTCTGGGCGCGTGGACCGGCGAGCGCCGATGGAGAGGATTCGGCGTGAAGGCGGTCATACTTGCCCGCGGGCTCGGCACGCGGATGCGGCGGCCCGCCGAAGGCGCGGAACTCAACGAACGACAGCGCGAAGCGGCGGCCACGGGGGTCAAAGGGATGATGCCCATTGGGGCGGATCGCCCGTTCCTCGACTATGTGATGAATGCGCTTGCCGACGGTGGAGTGGACCAGGTCGGTCTCGTCATCGGGCCCGAGCACAGCATCGTGCGCGATTACTATGCGTCGCTGCCGACGACGCGCATCACCATCGGATTCGCCGTGCAGGAGGAGCCGCGCGGCACGGCCGACGCGGTGCTGTCCGCCGCCGAATGGGTCGGTGACGATCGCTTCCTCATGCTCAATTCGGACAACTACTATCCGGTCGAAGCCGTCAGAGGGCTCGTCCAGCTCCCCGGCTCGGGGATCGCCGCGTTCCGGCGGGACGCGCTCATTGCGCTCGGGGGCATTCCACGCGAGCGGGTGGGGCGCTTTCCCGTCGTGCGGTGGGATGCCGAGCACCACCTCACCGCGCTCGAGGATCCGGGTGAGGTGGATGATCCCGATCCCGCAATCTCGATGAATCTCTGGTGTTTCACCGCGCGGATCTTCGAGGCGTGCCGCAAGATCAAACGCTCGCCGAACGGGGAGTTCGAAATCCAAGTTGCCGTCCGCTACGCGCGCGACGTTCTGGAGGAGCCCTTCCGGGTTCTCGACTTCTCGCTGCCGGTGCTCGACATCACGAGCCGGGCGGATGTTGCGGCGGTCGGCCGGCGCTTGAGCGAGGTGGAGGTACGGCTGTAACGGGGGAGCGACTCGTCGCGCGCACGGACGCGCTACGCGCGGCCTTCGTGCCGGGGCGCCTCGAGGTGCTCGGCAAGCACACCGACTATGCCGGCGGCCGCAGTCTCCTCGCCGTGATCGAGCGCGGCATCGCGGTCGCGGTGACGCCCCGGGAGGATGCGGTCGTCCGGGTCCGCGACGTCGGTGAGATGCCGGGTGAGGTCGAGTTCCCCTTCTCCCCCGATCTCACTCCTGCGATAGGCGAATGGTCGAACTACCCGATGACGGTCGCGCGCCGCATCGCGCGCAACTTCCCGGGTCCGCTCACCGGCGCCGAGATCGCCTTTGCGAGCGATCTGCCGAGCGCCGCCGGCCTCTCGAGCTCGAGCGCCCTGGTCGTCGCGATCTTCTGGGCACTCTCGGCCGTGAACGCGTTCCGCGAGCGGGCCGAGTATCGCGCGGCCATCATGAGCCCCGAAGATCTGGCGGGGTACCTCGGCGCGATCGAGAACGGGAGTGCATTCAAGTCGCTCGCCGGCGATCAGGGTGTCGGAACGGCGGGCGGGAGCGAGGACCACACCGCCATCCTCTGCGCGCGGCCCGATCAGTTGGTGGCATATTCGTTTGCACCGATCCGTTTCGAGCGCGTCGTTCCGGTGCCGGATGGCCACGTTTTCGCGATCGCGGTGAGCGGCGTCCGGGCACCCAAGACCGGGGCCGCGCGCGAGCGTTACAACCGTGCGTCGGCGCTGGCCGATGCGCTGCTGCGGGTCTGGCGTGCGGCGACCCATCGCGAGGACGTCTCACTCGGGGCGGCGCTCGCCTCCGATCGCGGCGCCGCCGACACGTTGCGTGACGCGATTCGGCGGGGCGAGGTGCCAGAGGGGGTGGCCCGCGAGGAGCTGCTTCGGCGGCTCGACCATTTCGAATTGGAGAGCGTGCGATTGATCCCGAGCGCACTCGAGGCGCTCGCCGCGGGAGATCTCCAGGCGTTCGGAGAGATCGTGGATCGCTCGCAGCGTGGGGCGGAGGAGTTGCTCGGCAACCAGGTCCCGGAGACGGTCGATCTCCAGCGCCGCGCGCGAAGGCTCGGCGCCGTCGCGGCTTCGGCGTTCGGCGCGGGATTCGGGGGAAGCGTTTGGGCGCTCGTCGAGCGGGAGCGAGCGCGAGGCTTCGCCGAAGAATGGGTCGCAGGGCTGGGGCGGGCGAGCGCGTTCGTCACACGGGCGGGAGCTGGGCTTCAGGTCACGTAGTCGAGCGCCCTATTCAGCGCGGCTCCCCTTCCGCCGACGTCTCGTCTTCTCGCGCGTCCCGCACGTCGCCATATCGCACCAGCGCCTGAGCCCGTTCCTGCTGCGGTCGACATAAACCCATCCGCAATCCTTGCCGTCACACATCCGGATCCTGGTGGCCTCCTCGCTCGCGAGGAGGTCCGCCGCTTGGCGGATCACAGGCCAGAGAAACCAGCCGAGGTCGCCTTCCCGGCCGTCCCAGGTCCATTCGGCCATCTCGCCACCGGGAGGCGCATCGAGCCGCAGATGGGTGAGCGCCTCGGCGAGTGCCGAGTTGAGCTCCTGCCACGCCGCCGGTTCATGCGCGCCGGCCGCGACGCTCCCGAAGACTCGGGAGAGGACCCACCGCAGCCGGCGTGCGCTCCCGAGCGCCCGCTCGGCGCGCCGCGGGTGCGCGCCGCCTTGGCGCCGCAGTCGTGTCCCTTCGCGTGCCGAGATCACTCCGGCGCCCTCCGCCCAACGGGTGAGACTCGCGAAGTCGGGAAGCCGGTCCTCCTCCAGCCCGCGACGCGTCCAGTCCACGGTATTCACCAGATCGAGGCCCGGATCGCCGCCCACGTACTTGAAGGTCGTGTCGATCGACCAGGTCTGGGTTGGTGGGATCTTTGCCATGTCTGAAATATAGCACCGGTATTCAAGTCTTGACTGGTGCGGCTCCGTTCACTATCGTTGCACCGGTAATAATAATAATACCGGTGCAAGGGGGTTGGCATGATCGTACGGACCTGGAGGGGATTCACCAAGAGCGACGATGCGGAGACCTATCTCGAGTACTTGAGCCGGACGGGCGTTGCGGGTTTCCGGGCAACACCGGGGAATCGGGGCGCCGCGATCTACCGGCGGATCGTGGACGGGCGGGCCGAATTCGTCGTCGTGTCGTTCTGGGACTCCGAAGACGTGATCCACGGGTTTGCGGGCGAAGATATCGGCCGCGCGGTGTTCTATCCCGAGGACGAGCGGTTTCTGGTCGAGCGCGACATGCACGTGGATCATTATGAGGTCGTGCTCGAGGAGGGTGCGGCGCGCGCATGAGCGCCGGCCCGCCGCGCGCCCGTATCGTCGCGGCGTTCGCGGCCATCTACGTTTTCTGGAGCGGGTCGTTCCTCGCGATTCGCTGGGCGGTGGCGGACGTCCCGCCGTTGTTGCTCATCGGTCTCCGATGTCTGTGCGGCGCCGGCGTGCTGTTCGCCTGGCTCGGCTGGCGTGGAGCGCTCGAGCGGACGACACGGCGTACGTGGCTCACGGCGGCGATCGCGGGAACCGCGCTCTTCGTCGGATGCCACGCGGTGCTGGCATGGGCCGAGCAGCGTGTCCCATCCGGAGAGGCGGCGCTCTATATGACGACTATCCCGCTCTGGCTCGTCGTCCTCAATGCCGCGCATGAGCGGCGTTCGCCCGCGCTCCGCGTGGTCGGGGGAGTCGGGCTCGGTATCCTCGGGATCGTGGTGCTCACCGGCGGACGGGTGCACGGCGGCGCCTTCGTCAGCCGAGTGGCGCTCATCGGGGCGGGGTTCGCGTGGGCCGCGGGGTCGCTGGTCGGCCGGCATGGGGCGCGACCGGAGTCGACCGTGCAGTCCACGGCGATGCAGCTCCTGGCGGGCGGGATCGCCGTGCTCATTGGGAGCGCGTTGCGTGGCGAACCGACCGCCTGGTCACCCGCCATGCTGACGCCACGGAGCATTCTCGCGCTCGGCTATCTCATCGTCTGCGGCACCGTGCTCGCCTTCGGCGCCTATACCTGGCTGCTGCGCGTCAGTACGCCAGCCGCCGTCGGCAGCTACGCCTACGTGAACCCCGTGGGCGCCCTTCTGCTCGGATGGGTGGTGGGTGACGGACGCCCAACGCTTCGCACGTTGCTCGCGGCGCCGCTCGTGGTCGCCGCGGTGGTGATGAGCCGATCGCCGAGAGGTCCCTCCGCCAAAAACGTGACGTCACGCCGGAAAATGGTGCCGCGCCGCGAACGGGCACCCGCCATAGTGTCGCACCGAGCGCGGTGATGCCCGCGGCTGAGGCCTGCCAACCGTCCCTCTCCCCCGGAGCCACGCCGCGACACAGTTGACCCTAGGCGGTGGTTTTGGAGGAGAAGATGCAGCGAGTCATACTCTGGCGCCTCGCGGCAGCGGCCCTGGGCGTCACCCTCGCCGGCTGCGCCACCGAGCGTGTCTCTGCACCGGCCGATCACACGAGCGGGACGCTCGTGGCAAGCGCGGCCGGTGTGCAGGTTCCCGAGGCGGTGATGCGTGCACGGCTCGACCGAATCACCCGGCTCCTGGCCCGGGCACTCAAGGACTCGGCGCGACGCATGGCGGTTTTCAACGCGCTGCACGCGTCGCCCTATCCGGAGCACAAGCTCCACTTCCGAACATTCCTGGATGGGGCTGGCAGAGGTGCCCTCGCCAAGATGGCGGCACTCGAGGGTCGCGGCGCCACGGCTCATGACCTGATGACCGCCGTGGACAGCATCGAGGATCTCGAGTTCTACATGCCCGTGGAGCAGCATTTCACGGAGTGGACGGGCGATGCGCAGCTCATCGTCGCGAGCGCCCTGCACGATCACGAGATCCCCCACGCGTACGACCTCGACGGTCACGCGGTGCAGTTGGGCTCCGCCAATGTCGCACCCACCACGCCAACCCTGGCGGTGGTGCCCGTCGAAACCGATTTCAGCCTGCGCCCGAGCTTTCAGCAATGCCTGCCAGAGGTCTGCGGCTACGACGGCGGCGGAGGCGGTGGTGGGGGCAGATTCCTCCCGCCACCCCCCGCCCCGGGGGTGCGGATGACGTTCGCCGACATTCCGGGGAGCTACGAAGGCTTCCTGATGGGCAATCCGGAATTCGAGGTTCACGCCATCGGCCGCACGTCCGACAACGACGTGGCCATGCGGGATCTGCAGTGCGCGGGGGAGCATGCCCAGACCGCCGACGCCCAACCCGGCGTGAAGTCCGCGGACTACGTCTATGACCAGAACGGTGAGCGGTGGACCGGCAACGTTCTCCTGTTCAGCAAGACACAGGCGCAGAACGCTCAGGTGCTGGATACGAGCGTCGTCTACTGGGTGTGGGAGGACGACAACACCGCCTGCAAGATCGTCAAAGACTCCGTGGAGGTACAGGCGCTGATCCGGGGCACCAAAGCGCTATTGGAGAACGGGAAGAACGCCATCGAGATGTTGCTCAATCCCACGTCGCTCGTGCCGAAGAGTCTCGTGCGCGCCATGGCCGGGGTCTTCGCCGCCTTCCAGAACGACGACGTCGTCGGATTCCTCGTCGCCGCCTCGGAGGTTGACGCCACGTGGTCCGACGCCAACTATGCCATCGTACTGAAGAATCCCGCCACGGGAAAGCTCGAAGTCCGGGGAAGGGTGAAGCTCGTTGCGCAAGACTGAGGTGTGGGCGGCCGCGTGCGCGTCGGCGCGCGCGGCCGCGGCGGCGCTCATCGTGTTGCTGCTGCCGGCCGGGCGGTGCGTGCAGGCGCAGAGTCAGGGGCCAGCCATGGTCGCCCCCATGGGAGCAGCAGGGGTGGCCGTGATCGAGTTCGAGGTGTTGGGCGAGCACGCGTATCGCGGCTCGTTTCTCCGCGCGGGGGCCCAGATCGGCTGGCTCGCCGACGTGGCCGTGCTTGGTGAGTACTGGCCCGACCTGGGTGGATATCGCGGGTACACCCTCGCCCTCGAAGGAACGGTCTATCCCATCGGCAAGCGGCGTGTCGCCCCGTACGTCACCGTGGATCTCGGGTACTTCCGGGCTGATCCCAAGATCGCCGGCCTCCTGTCTCCCATTCGAGGCGTCTTGCGCGCGCTCACCCTCGGCGTCCGCGGCCGCGTCGCGCGTGGCGTCGGCGTCGGCGTGGAAGCCAGCGCCCGCGTAGACGCCAACCACTTCGACGACGGCGTTCGCGCCTACGCGTTCTTCGCGCCTGCCGTGCGGGCACCCGCCGCCGGGCACCCTCCCAGCCACGTGTGGGTGCAAGTGGGCGGGATGTCGGTCATCGCCGGGCCGTGGCACCTGGTGGAGCCGGTCTATCAGGTCGGGTTCGAGACGCCGTTCGACTCCGCACGGGCACTCGGCATCGATCTCGCGCTACTGCACTGGAACATCCGCACTCCGTCGGTGCCGTTCGCGATCTGGGACACACGCGCCGTCTTGGCCGACGTGCTCTTGCGTTTGCGGCCGGGCGGGGCTGCGGGCGCGGTCTCCGTCGGAGCCGGTCCGCTCATCTCACTCATGCTCGAGGGGCCGGACGTCGGGCTCCGCCCGGGCGCCGCGGTGGCGTTCGACGTGCGGCCCCCGCTGGGCGCATTCGCGCCGATCTTCAGCGTGAAGTACGTTTGGCTTCATCGCTCGGATGCCGCGGCCACGTCGGAGGTCTCCGGCGCGGATCAGCGCGGCGTCGTCATTGCGGGGGGGATTGGTTTCTAGTCACCCTTCCCAAGTCTTTACCCGGTGAGGAGCGTGCAATGCGTACGCGGAACGTGGTGGGCCTGCTCGTCGTCTTCCTCGCGACCATCTCCTGTTATCACGCCACCATCGAAACGGCCGCCGCGCCGTCCACGGTCGTGATCGAAAAGCCATTCGCGTCGAGCTGGATCTACGGACTGGTGCCGCCGAGCACGGTGGAGACGGCGGCCAAGTGCCCGGGCGGCGTGGCCAAAGTGGAGACGCAGCAGAGCTTCGTGAACGGGCTCGTCGCGTTCCTGACCATCGGCATCTACACGCCGATGTCCATTCGCGTGACGTGCGCCGCACGGGGAGCCGCCGCGCGCGCCACGCCGGTGTCACCCGCGGACTCCGCAGCGGCACCATCTCGTGTCATCGAGCAGATCCAGGCGGCGGCGGAGCGCGCCGTGGAGCAGGGCAGTCCGGTCTACGTCGAGTTGCGCTGAACGGGGGCGCTCAGGCGCCGGCGCTCGTCGCCTCCAGCGTCAGCACCTCGAACGGCTCGAGCTGGAATGCGTGCGGCGTTCCGGCCCGAAGCCGGAGCGACATCGCCATCGGCCGGGGGCCCCCCGGCCTCGCGCGCCACGGCGGTGACGCGCTGAACGTCTGGGGCGTGCCCTCCGGCAGCTCGAACGTCCGGCCCACATCCACGTCGATCTTCTGCGGCTTGTCGCTCGGGTTCCTGAGCACCAGGATCCCTTTGGCCGTGGACCATGACGCCCACCCGTACGGCTCGAGTTGTACGGGGTCGCCTCCCACCCAGTGCGTATCCACGAGCGTCCCGGCGTTGTCCGCGGACCAACGTGCCGCCTGCGCGAGATCGTCCCAGTTCTGATCGCTCAGGAGCGACGGCGTGATGTACATCTCCTGCAGCTGGGTGCCGGTTCCAAAGTACGAGCGCACTTCGTTCCGGAAGTCGTTGTGGGGATCGCTGTCCAGTCTGTTGGCATGCTGAGCATAGATGAGCCCGTGGAGCATGAGGGAGTTCAGCGGATACAGCGGCCCCTTCTTCACGATCCCCGCGTACGTGTCGCCGTCGCGATAGGTGATCCACTGCTCGCGCGCTGGCCCCACGCCGGCGAACGAGTGATCGTCTCCGCCCCGCCAGATCGAGTCGCAATACCTGAGCCAGAACGGTGACGGATACGTGCCGGTGGTGAGATTCACGTAGAGATCGGGCTCGACGTCCCGCAGATCGCCGATCAAGGAGATCATCGCGTCGAAGTCGCTATCGAACTTGCTGCCGGGATAGACGTGCGAGGCGTTGCCCGTGCCGTCGAACTTGAACTGGTTCACGCCGTACTGCTTGATGAAGTTCACGCACGTGTCGTGAAACAGCTTGTAGTACTTGGGGCCCGAGAGGACGAAGCCACCCTCATTGGTTTCGTAGCCCTGCTTCTTGCCGTACTCGATTCGCTCCTGCCTCGGCTTCCCGTAGCCGCCCCAGGGCGAGAGCCAGACGCCGGGCGCTGCGCCGTATTGGGCCGCCGCTTTTCGCACGTTGGTGAATCCGTCGGGGAATCCGGAGTTGAAGTGCCAGAGCGTCTTGGAATCGTCCCAACCGTCGTCGAACAGGAACGACTTGAGCGTGACCCCGCGCTTCACATGGAGCTGATCGCCGAAGGCGTGAATGCGATCGAGCGCCCCCGCTTCGTCGTACTTGTTGAAGTAGCCCAGATCGTACCATGAGTTGTAATGCAGGAAGGTGCGATACGGGTGGGCCCGTTCGCGCTCCAGGTACGCCAGGAAATCGCGACGGAGCTGGCCCGTGGCCGTGGTACCGATCACCGACGATACGGTGAACGAGGTGCCCGGCCGGAGCGGGAGCGCGCGCGGCAAGACGCCTGTGGCATGCGTGCCGTCCACCTCATGCAGTGAGAGCGGATGCTCGAAGCCGAAGTAGAGGTTCCCCGCCACCACGGGTGAGCCCTTTACCTCGCCGACGACCTCCGCACCCTGCGCCGCGATGTCCACGAGCACGATCTCACTCACCGGGACCGGTGCGTACGTGGGCCGGAGTGTGATCTCCTGCCGGAGATAATGCGATCCGTGCCGGCCGATGGCGCGCCACGTGGCACGGAGTCCGGTCTTCGGATCTTCGAGCTCGAGGCGCACCGCCGTGCCTTCGAGGCGGCTCGCGTAGCGCGCGGCATGACCCTCGGCGTGCAGCATTTCGTTCTTGGGCCCGCTGGTCACCCGCATCCCCGACGCACGGATGGCGCCTCCGTCCTGGAGCTTCAGGACGAACGCATCCGCCGCCGGTGTCATCGCGCGGTTGCCGATCCGGTCAGCGATGTTCCCCACACGGAATGACCCGCCCGCCACCGTCCATTCGGCGGCGATGCCGTCGGTGGTGAGCGAGAACGTGTCGCCGTCCAGACGGAATCGTGCGAGCGACGGGAACGCCGCGAGTCCGCCGACGATGGCGGCGCCGCGCTCGAGGAAGTCGCGGCGGGTGAGCGATCGGGAGGAAGACTGGGGTATGGTCATGGCGATGACATCGGTGTGATGGTTGGTCCGGAGTATCGCCCGAGTCGAGGCATCGAGGCAAGCGCGGCGCTGGCCGCTCGCTCCAAAGGGGAATACCTTTGTCGGCGTGTTCCTGGGACACTTCGGTGTGGCGTTCGGCGCGAAACGCGCCACCCCACGCACCTCGCTCGGCGTGCTCTTCGTTGCGGCGCAGCTCCCCGATCTCCTCTGGCCCGTCTTTCTGGCCCTGGGGTGGGAGCATGTCGCCGTGCAGCCCGGCAGCACGGCGTTCACGCCGCTCGCCTTCTTGAGCTACCCGATCTCGCACAGCCTGCTCATGGTCGTCGTGTGGGCGATCCTGGCCGCGGTGGCGTACGCGTTCTGGCGCCACGATAGCTGGGGCGCGCTGGTCATCGGGTTCCTGGTGCTCAGTCATTGGCTGCTCGACGCCCTCTCACACAAGCCGGATCTCCCGCTCTACCCCGGCGGGCCGCTCGTGGGCGCCGGGTTATGGGACTCGGTGCGGGCGACGCTCGTGGTGGAGGGCGGGATCTTCCTGGCGGGTCTCGCCGTCTATCTGCGCGCGACGGTCGCGCGGGACGGCATTGGGAAGTCGGCACTCTTCCTGCTCGTCGCCCTGCTCGTGCTGATCTACGTCGGAGGCGTGGTGGGACCGCCACCACCCAGTGCGCGGGCGGTGATCATTTCAGGGTTCGCCGCCTGGCTCTTTCCGTTCTGGGCGTGGTGGGTGGACTCGCATCGGGTGTCACGAGAAGACATCGACCCCGAGGTCGTGGAGGCCTGACGTGCCACCTCGTACCGCACGTGCCGGACTCGCTCCGCTCCCGCCGCGCGCCACGTTCCTCCGGCGCCTCGCGCGGAGCACGCTGATCAGCACGGTGGTGATCGGCATCTGTCTCGGAATCGGTATCGCGGGGTACCGCATCTTCGCGGGGCTCGGCTGGGTGGAGTCGCTACTCAATGCGTCGATGATTCTCACCGGGATGGGCCCTGTCGATCCCATGACCACGACCGGGGCGAAACTCTTCGCCTCGTTCTACGCCCTGTTCAGTGGCGTTGCGTTTCTCACGATCGTCGCCGTGCTGTTCGCACCGGTGGTCCACCGGTTCCTGCACCGGTTTCATATCGAGCTGGCGGCGGATGACGGGGATGAGGATCAACTCGTGGAGTAGGCTGTCCGGCAGAGCGGCAGAGTGGCAGAGTGCCGGTGGGGGCAGGTGGGGCGGAGCCGGTATCCGAGGTACATGAGGAGACGTGATGCGGCGCGTGCTCGTCGGATTGGCGTTGACGGTCATGCTTGCGGTGCCGCAGATGGCGGTCGCGCAAGACAACACCGAGATCCAGGTCTACGGCGCGGATCTCGTGGCGCCCGGCGCCACGATGGTGGAACTCCACAGCAACTTCACCTTCCGCGGCCGCGCCGACACCGTGGACGGCGTGCTGCCGACCCGGCACGCGTTTCACGAGACGCTCGAGATCACGCACGGCTTCACGTCGATCTTCGAGGTGGGCTTCTATCTCTTCACCAACGAACGCGCCGGTGACGGCGCGGCCGTCACCGGGGTGCACGTGCGGCCACGCTTCCGGATCCCGGCGTCGTGGCACCTGCCGGTGGGGTTGAGCCTCTCGAATGAGATCGGCTACGCGCGGCGAAAGTTCTCACCCGATACGTGGACCTGGGAGATCCGGCCGATCATCGACCAGACGATCGGCCCCGTGTACTGGTCGTTCAATCCGGTGCTCGAGGTGGCGCTGCACGGCGAGAGCGCGGGCCAGGCACCCGGCTTTTCACCGAACGCGAAGGTGGCTGTACAGGTGGTGCCGTGGATGCAGATGGGTGTCGAGTACTACGGTGCGCTCGGGCCCGTCAGCGGCTTCGATCCGCTCCAAGCCCAGGAGCAGCAGATCTTCCCGGCGCTCGACTTCAACTTCTCGCCCAATCTGGAGATCAACGCCGGGGTGGGATTCGGTCTCACCAACGCGACCGACAAACTGCTCGCCAAGCTGATTCTGGGATACCGCTTCGGCGCTTAGGTGTCCGTGGCGTCGGGTTCGGATCCTTCGACCGCCGTGCGCCACACTTCGTCGGCCAGCCATTCGAGCCGTTCCTGCGCGTACGTGACCTCCTCCGACGTCATCGTCTGCACGGTGCGACTGATCAACCGGACGTGCTCGACGAGATCGTCGAGGACTTCACGCAGGGCGCGGTTTCTCCGGCGCTCGGGAGTGCTGGCTGGGCGAGAGGATTTCTTGGCCCGGGGGCTCACGCGGTCTGGGCTCCGGCGAGATCGTCCCATCCCTCGCACTCCTCCGCCGCCATCCGCAGTGCCTGCGCGATCCCATGCTCCGCCACGACGCGTTCGATCATCCGGCGGCCCACGTAGTAACCGGCGCGCTCGGGAATCACCTTGCCGCCTACCAACCGCTGGGCCGCGCTCATGCCGCCGGAGAGATACCGCAGGCGCAGGCCCAACCCCGTACGATCGAGATCCTGCGCGATCGCGCGACGGAGGAACGCGTCGAGCTCGCGGAGCCGCCGGTACTGCCGGCGGCTGTACCCGAGATAATCCCACGGCTCGAATCCGGCGGCCGCTTCCTCCGCCGCGGCCACGGCGAGCCCCTCGTTCACGAGCAGTTCCCGAAGCGTCGCGCGGCTCCCGCTCTCCCAGTAGTCGTAGGTGCCGCGCGCATCGGCCACGATGCGCGCCATCTCGCTCTGGCTCACCGGCGAGGTGTAGCGCACCGTGTGCGCGATCTCGTGGGCGATCCAGAGCGGGAGGAGCTTGGGATCGAGGCCGAGGCCCAGCGTTTCGGGATTGGGGCGTCCCGTGAAGTGCTCGAGACAGACGAACGCGATGCCGCGGCCGCCCACGACGAGCTCTCCGGCGTTGGCGGCGCCGACCCCCACCATGAGATAGAGATCCACCAGGCGATCCGTCTCGAAGCGAATCTCGCAGTCGAGCAGCGCTTGCTGGGCGATCGCCGCCACGTCGACGTCGTCCAGGAGCTGCCGGAGATCGCGCCGCTCCGCGTCGAGCGTGCGGCGAATCACATCTTCGGCGTGCGGGCTGTCGAGATCGAGAACGTAATTGCGCCAGTACGACGCGAGGACGGGGCGATGCTCTTCGAGATACCGATGGTACGCCGCAAGCGGGTCAGGCGCATCGAGCGCGGCGAGGAACTCGGGGACGAGGTTGATGAGCATCGGGCGCAACGAATTTGTCGCGCGTCCGACGCGCTGACAAGTCCCGATTTTTGTGCAACGTGAAGTTGATGTTTGCGACGATCGCCGATGCCGCGCGGCGTCACCCCACCAATGCGGTGAGTTGGTCGGCGTCCTCGGCCGTGTAGCCGAAGAAGACCACGGTCTCGATGTCGTCGGCGTCGCGGGATGCGCGAATCGCATCGAGCATCACTTCGGCGGCGCGGCGGAACGGAAAGCCCGCCACGCCGCTCCCCAACACCGGAAACGCAATCGTCGCGATGCCGTGCTGGGCCGCCAGACGGAGCGAGGCGGTCGTGGCGTCGTGGATGGTTTCCTCGGAGGCGGGGCGATCGCCCATGGCGGCCGCGTGGATGACGTACTTCACGCCGAGCTTCCCGGCGCCGGTGAGCGCCGCCTCGCCTACGTCGATCGGATCGTGGCGGTCGCACTCTTCCTGAATGGTAGGGCCGCCGGCTCGGCGGATCGCACCCGCGACGCCCGCGCCAAGGACGAGGCGGTTGTTGGCGGCGTTGACGATGGCGTCGCCCTCGAAGGTGGTGATGTCACCCTGTCGAACGCGGATCCGAGGGGCCATCTCAGTGTCCGCGCAGCTGCCGGCTCATTTCGTCGAGGAAGCGCCGCTCGGCGGCCGTGAGACTCTCGAGGCCGGACCGAGAGATCTTGTCGAGCACGCGGTCCACTTCCTTGCTGGGATCGTCGGGCGGCTCGGAGGGTTTGGTGGGGCCGTTGCCGGCCTCGTGCTCGCCGCTCACGGTGTGATGCACGAGCACGCGCGCCTTGGGGGCGGCGGCCTTGGGGCGCGCCGCGCGGCCGATCACGCGCTCACCCCTGAGGTACGCGAACGCGAAGAGCAGGCCACCCAGATGGGCGAGATGCGCGATCCCGTCTTCGAGGTGGAGCATCGGCAACGCGAGCGGAATCACGTCGAGCGCCACCAGGCCCGCCACCAGATACCGGACCGGGATGGGGAACGGGAACGGGAAGATGAACACCTGTGTGTTCGGCCAGTACATCGCGAACGCGAGTGCGACTCCGAACACGGCGGCCGACGCGCCCACGAAGGGCGCGACGTGGGCGAAGAGCGAGATGCCGAACGCCAGGATGGGGCCACCCAACCCGCAGAGCAGGTAGAACCGAATGAAGGCGCTGCCGCCCATTTTCTCTTCGACCGGCGGGCCGAAGAAGAACAGCATCAGCATGTTGAACGCGAGGTGCAGGAATCCCGCGTGCACGAACATGTACGTGACGAAGGTCCACGGATGGGTCAGCGCGGCGTCCGGCGCGAAGCCGAGCGTCGTGAGCATCCATTGCTCGGTAAAGACGGTGATCCCGAGCAGGTAGACCACCGCGTTTGCCACGAGCAGCCGCCGGACCCAGGGGGTCAGGTGGAAGGGTGACGAACGCGTGGTGGAATCGGACCAGGTCATATTCCCAATCTACTCCCCGAGGGCGGGTCTTTGTTCCGCCGCCCGCAGGGCACGGTCCAGGGCGCTCCGGCAGATCGCTTCACACAGCGCCGCAAAACCGATGCCCGCCGCCGCCGCCGATTGGGGCAAAAGGCTGGTGCCGGTGAGGCCCGGCAGGGTGTTGGCCTCGAGGCAATAGGCCATGCCGTCGTCGCCCAACCGGAAGTCGACCCGCGAAAAGTCGCGGAGCTTGAGCGCGCGATGTGCCGCCAGCGCAAGGGTTTGCAGGTGGGTCGCCGTCTCGGCCGGGAGGTCGGCCGGGAAGATTTCTTCGCTCATTCCCGGGGTGTACTTGCACTCATAATCGAAGATCTCGTGTCGCGGGACGATCTCCCCCACCGCGAGCGCGCGGTCATCGAGAATGCCCACCGTCAGCTCTCTGCCGGGAATGAAGCGCTCGATCATGACTTCGTCGTCGTAGCGCGCGGCCACGTTCACGGCGGGGCGCAGCTCACGCGGCTTACGGACGATCGTGAGTCCCACGGTCGAGCCCACCTTGACCGGCTTCACCACGAGCGGAAGACCGAGTGCCTCGATGGCGGATTCCGACGCGGGCCACATCACCCACTCGGGCGTCGGCACGCCCGCCTGGTGGAGGATGCGCTTCGCGACGTCCTTGTCCATCGCGAGCGCACTCCCGAGCATTCCGCTTCCGGTGTAGGGGATCCCGGCGGTGCCGAGCAGGGCCTGCAGCTCCCCTCCCTCACCCTGGCGCCCGTGAACAACGAGAAAGACGAGCTCGGCATCGCGCACCGCGGGGAGCGCCACGAGCGCGGCACGGAGCTCGTCACGCGCGAGCGCCGCGAGCTCGGCTGCGTCCGGGGGTGTCGTAGGCACGGTGGTGCGGAGGAGGCGTGCCTCGTCTTCCGGCGAGAGCGCCCCGGCGGTCGTGTCGACGACGGTGACGTCGTGGCCCTGCGTCCGCAGGGCGCCCACGACCTGCGCGGCGCCCGCGAACGCGACGTCGCGCTCCGGGGATGAGCCCCCCGTGACCACCGCGATCCGTGTCATCGCGGGCGATAGACCACGCGATACTGCGGCATTTCCCAGAGCTCGAGCTCCACGACCTGTGCCGCGGGCGCCGCGCGCGCGAGCAGCTCCTCGACTCGGCCGCACACCACGCGCGCGAGCCGTTCCGCCGTGGGCGGACCCTCGCGGAACGGTTCGAGCTCGTTCAAGTAGCGATGCTCGAAGTCCCCGACGGCCTCTCCCGCGATCCGCTCGAGCGTGCGAAAATCGACACCCATTCCCGAGCGATCGAGCGCATCCTGCTCCACGCGCACGGTCACACGGGTGCGCCAATTGTGGCCGTGCATGCGTTCGCACATGGGCACCCCCGGCAGCGTGTGCGCCGCCGAAAATCCCGCTTCTGCCGAGAGCAGATAGTGGGCGCTCATCGGATCCCCGCCACGTGGCGCAACACGTCGTAGCGTGTCACGATCCCCGCGAGCTTGCCCCCGGAGCGCACGAGCACGGCCGGTGTCTCGCGGGAGAGCAGTGCCGTGAAGCGATCCATCGGCAGCTCGGAATCCACCACGGGATACGGCGCCTCCATCACATCCCGCACGGGGTGCTCGAGCACCACCGGTTCCCCGATGGCGCGTGCCATGAGCAGCGACTCGGACACCGCCCCCACGCAATCCCCGCCCTCGATCACCGGGAGCTGCGAGACGTTGTAGGTGCTCATGAGGTTCAGCGCCTGTCGCACCGTGCCGCCGCTCGCCACGGTGACGAGCGGAGGGGCACCGTTCGCCTTCGCCTTGAGAATGGCCGTGGCGGTGACGCGCTCCGTCTCGAGCAACTGGTTCTCTTGCAGCCATTCGTCGTTGAAGAGCTTCGAGAGATAGCGCTCCCCGGTATCCGGCAGAATCGCGACCACCAGGGCGTCCGGGTCGTCCAGCTCGCGCGCCACGTCGAGGGCCACGACCACGTTGAGTCCCGCCGAGCCGCCCACGAACAATCCCTCTTCGCGTACCAGCCGCCGGGCCATCTGAAAGGCGGCCGCATCGCTCACGGTACGGAACTCGTCGATGTACTGGAAATGCAGTGTGTCGGGGATCTTGTCGCCGCCGATCCCCTCGACCTTGTACGGCGCGCCCTCAGGTATGGTCTGCGTCCGGCTGTACTCGGCAAAGATCGATCCCTCGGGATCGCCGGAGATCACGCGCACCTTCGCGTTCTGCTCCTTCAGATACCGCCCAGTGCCGCTCAACGTCCCGCCCGTACCCGGCGAGGCGATGAAGTGCGTCACGCGACCCTCGGTCTGTTGCCAGATCTCCGGGCCCGTGGTCCGGTAGTGTGCCTCGGGATTGATCTGGTTGTAGAACTGGTTCGCGAGGACCGCGTTCGGCGTCTCCTTCACGATCGCCTTGGCCTTCATGACGTAGTTGTCGGGATGATCCGGTGGAACCGCCGTCGGCGTGATGATCACCTCGGCGCCGAAGGCACGGAGCAGCCGGACCTTCTCCTGCGACATCTTGTCGGGCATCGTGAAGATGCAGCGATAGCCCTTGAGGGCCGCGGCGAGCGCGAGGCCGATGCCGGTGTTTCCCGACGTGCCCTCCACCACGACCCCGCCCGGCTTGAGCTCGCCACGGCGCTCCGCATCCTCGATGATCGCGATGCCGATCCGGTCCTTGATCGACCCGCCCGGGTTGAAGTACTCGGCCTTGCCGTAGACCGGCGTGCGGAGCCCTGTGGTCACCCGGCTCAGCCGTATGAGGGGAGTCCACCCGATCGTCTGCAGGACGTCATCGTACGGCTTCAGGTGTTGGGGGCTCACGAGCCGTCTCCCATGGAGGTCCCGCTCGGGTGCCGGAAGTGCACCGGTTGGAGGAACGCCGTCGCGACGGGCACGCCGTCCTTCCGCGCGGGAGCGAAGCGCATGTTCGGCACGCCCGCGAGCGCCGCCGAATCGAGCGCCGCCGAGCCGGAACTCTCGGCGACGCTCGTCGACTCCGGGACGACCTTCCCCGTGGAATCGACGAAGAGGTGGAGGACCACCGTACCCTCGGTGTGCGCCTCGTAGAGCGCGACGGGATAGCGCACCGGCGGCTCGGCGTTGAGCGCGACCGGCGGCTCGAAGCCCGTCGCCGGTGGCTTGCCGCTGTCGGTCGGGGGCGGTGCGGAACGGGAGCATGCGCCGAGGGCGAGCGCGAGCCCGACGATCAGGGAGAGACGCATCAACCTTCCTCCGTCTGTCGCTTGAGGTCCGCGAGGCGCTGAAGTGCCTCGAGAGGGGTCAGGGTGTCCGGGTCGAGCGTGCGGAGCTCGCGCAATACGGGGTGCTCGGCCTCGAAGAGCTGGAGCTGGGACGCGTCGGGCGCCGGCGGCACCGGACGCCCCGCCACGTGGTGCTCCGACTCGAGGAGGCTCAGGATCTGGCGCGCGCGGTCGACGACCGTCGGCGGGAGCCCCGCGAGGCGTCCGACGTGGATGCCGTACGAGCGATCCGCACCACCCGGCTCGAGTCGGTGCAGGAACACGATGTCGTCGCCCGACTCGCGGACGGCCACATTGAAGTTCCGTGCGTGCTGCAGCTCCTCGGTGAGCTGGGTCAACTCGTGATAGTGCGTCGCGAAGATCGTCTTGCAGCCGACGCCGTCGTGCAGATGTTCGGTCACCGCCCAGGCGATCGCGACGCCGTCGTAGGTCGACGTGCCGCGGCCGATCTCGTCGAGCAGGACCAGACTGCGGGTGCTCGCACCGTTCAGGATCGCGCTCGTTTCGCTCATCTCCACCATGAACGTCGATTGGCCGCGGCCGAGATTGTCGCTCGCGCCGACGCGCGTAAACACGCGATCCACGACGCCGATCGTCGCCGCCTCGGCGGGGACGAACGAACCGAGCTGGGCGAGCACGACCGCGAGGCCGACCTGGCGGAGGATCGTGGACTTGCCGGCCATGTTGGGGCCGGTGAGCAGGACCACCCGGCCCGCGGCATCGAGCCGCACGTCGTTAGGGATGAACTTCCCGGGCGGGAGCATGCGCTCGACCACCGGGTGCCGGCACTGGCGCAGATCGAGCACGAACTCGTCGTCGATCGTCGGCCGGACGTAACGCTCGCGCACGGCGGTCTCGGCGAGCGCGGCGAAGACGTCGAGCTCCGCGAGGCGCCGTGCCGTTCCCTGGATCCGCGAGAGCGCCGAGAGCACGCGCGCGCAGAGGGCGTCGCACAGCTCCCGCTCCCGGGCCACCGCGCGCTCCTCCGCGCCGAGCACCCGCGCCTCGTACTCCTTCAGCTCGGGCGTCACGTAGCGTTCGGCGTTCGTGAGCGTCTGACGCCGCTCATAGTCGTCGGGGACGGCCTCGCGATGCGTCTTCGTGATCTCGATGTAGTACCCGAAGACGCGATTGTATCCCACCTTGAGCGACGCGATGCCGGTGCGCTCCCGCTCGCGCGCTTGCATCGCGGCGATGAACCGCTTCCCGCCGTCCCGCAGATCGCGCTGCTCGTCGAGCTCGGGATCGGCGCCGGAACGAATCGTGTCGCCATCGCCGAGCGTGACCGGCGGGCGTTCGGTGAGCGTCGTCGCGAACGCTTCGGCAATGTCGGCCAAGAGATCGAAGCTCGTAGCGACGTCTTCGAGCCGTGTGCTGGCATCACGCGCCGCGAGCCCGTCGAGTGCGGCGCGCACGTCGGGCAGACGTTGCAGTGAATCGCGCAGGACGCCCAAATCTCGGGGCGATGCACGCCCGGCCGCCGCACGCCCAGCGAGACGTTCGATGTCGCGTACGCCGTCCAGCGCGTCCCGCAAACGCTCGCGGCCCCGTGCGTCGTCCACGAGCACCTGGACCGCGTCGTGCCGGGTGCGGATCGCGTCGGCTTCGCGCAGCGGCGCGAGCACCCACTGCCGGAGGAGTCGTGCCCCCATCGGCGTCACGGTGCGATCGAGCACGGCGAGCAGCGTCGTCGTGCGATCGCCCGCCCGCAGGGGTTCCACCAGCTCCAGATTGCGCCGGGTCATCTCATCGAGCGGCATGGTGGCGCCCGCGCGCCGTACCGTGGGCCGCGCCAGTTGCGGCAGTCCCGCGGGCTGGAGCTCGCGGACGTAGTTGAGCAGGGCACCCGCCGCGGCGAGGGCCGGCCGATCGTCGTCGGTGATCCCCAACCCCTCCAGCGACGCGAGACCGAAGCGTCGCTGAATCTCGTCTTCCGCCGCCGTCTGGTCGAACTCCCACGCATCCCGTTCGGTGTGCATGACGCCGTCGGCGTGCGGGGCCGATCCGCTCGGTACCACGATCTCTTTGGGGTCGAGACGCGCGAGCGCCGACGGAAGATCTCCCGTCATGACGGTCTCGAGCAGGAACTCGCCGGTTGACACGTCGAGCGCCGCGAGCCCGGCGGGGCTGCCCGGCGCGAGCGCGACGAGGAAGTTGTTCCGCGAGCCCTCGAGGAGATCATCGTCGAGCATCGCGCCGGGGGTGACCGTCTCGACCACGGCGCGGCGGACGACGCCTTTCGCCTCCTTGGGGTCTTCGATCTGTTCGCAGATCGCCACGCGGTGCCCGCGTTCGACCAGCCGGCGCACGTATTCGGTCGCCGCCTTGACCGGCACGCCGGCGAGTGGGACGGCCGTCGCCGCGCCATTGTTGCGTGAGGTGAGCGTGAGTCCGAGCTCGCGCGAGGCGAGCTTCGCATCGTCGAAGAACATCTCGTAGAAGTCACCCATCCGGAAGAACAGGATGGCCTGAGGGTGCCGCGCCTTGATCTCGCGGTACTGCTGCATGAGCGGCGTCTCGGCCGCACCCCCGCCGCGGCTCACGGCCGTTCCGTCACCACGAATGGGGAGCCGCCGAGCTTCCGCTTGAGCTCCGCCTGGAGGCGGTCCGCCGCCGCCCGCGTCGTGAAATGCCCCACGCGCACCTTGAGCAGCCCGCTCGCATCGCGCACGACGCGCGCGTCATAGCCCGCGGTCTGGAGCTGCTGCATCGTCTGATTCGCGGCCACGGCGCTCGAGACCGCCGCGACCTGCACCGCGTAGGTTGTTCCCGCGGGCGCGGAGGGGGACGCGGGGCGGGCGGTATCGGCGCGCGAGGTGTCGAGTGCGGACGCGGAACAGCGCTGCAGATAGAACCGCGCGCGGTTGGCGAGCTCGACGTTCGTTCCCGCGGAGTCCACCGCCAATTGCAAGAGGGGACATGCCTCGGCGAGCTTCCCCTGCTCGATCCGGACGCGTCCCGCCCAGAAGGCTGCGGCCGGCCGGACGGCGGTGAACGGGTAGTCGCTCAGGACCTGATCCACCGAGCGGGCGGCGACCGCAAAGTCGCCCGCGGCAAACGCAAGCTGCCCGACACGAAGCAGGGCCCGGGGCGCCCAATCCGATTCGGGATGCTCGATGGCGACGCGGCGGTAGTAGGCGAGCGCCGAATCCGCGTTGTCGGCGACGGCACCGGCCACGTAGAGGACTTCGGCGTACGTGGAGTCGGTGGGGCTGACGTCGTGGAGGCGTTCGCGCACGATGGCGCGCGCGGAGTCACCCTGCCCTTCACTCACGAGGCGAAGGGCCGCCACCAGTGTGGAGTCGGACGGCTGCGGTTCCTGGGCGCTCAGGCCCGTGGCGAGCAGCAGGAGCGCCGCACCGAGGACGAACCGTCTCATGCGGCCGCCCGCGTGGCAAGTTGTAGCAACATGGTGCGCAGCAGACCTCGCTCGTCGCTGACGGTAGTGGATTTGAGGGCGCGGTCGGCGTCGTACGCCGCCGCAATCGCGGCATCGAGCTCCGGGCCGCTCCAGTGTGACGCCGCCTCGGCCCACGTCGCCGCCTCGGTCTTCCAATCCCGGAGCTGTGGCGGCCGGGCGCCCCGGATGGCGTCGAAGACGGCGCGTGGGAGACGAGACGCCGACGTCCCGGCATCGAGCAGTGCCCGTGCGTGCCGCACGCCGATCAAGGCGGTCCCGA